>NZ_LMGQ01000025.1:0-407302 GCF_001427465.1 Pseudomonas sp. Root569
AGCCTAGCGTGTAGTCACGCTGGCTCCGCCTTTTGCCCGAATCCATTGACTCCTCCTGAAGATAGGTCAGAAGGCGTAAACCTTATTCAGGACGGGACAGCGCCCACAAAAAAGCCCGCTGACCGTCACCGGTTCAGCGGGCTTTTTCGTGGGTGTTGCTTACAGCGCCAGGTCAGACGCCGGCTTGCTTGGCTCAGCCGCAGGCTTGGCAGCCTCGGTAGCCTGTGGAGCGGCCAATTGCGGGATCGCTGGCGGTGGTGTCAGTTGCAGCACACCGGCAGTGTAGGCCCATTCCTTGGCAACAGCTTCAGGGCTGTCGTTCAGCTTGGTGCCGTAGCTTGGCACGATCTGGTGCAGTTTTTCCTGCCAGGCCGGGCTTGCTACCTTGTCCTTGAAGACTTTTTGCAGCACGGTCAGCATGATCGGAGCCGCGGTGGACGCGCCTGGCGATGCACCCAACAGGCCGGCAATGGAGTTGTCAGCAGAGCTGACCACTTCGGTACCGAGTTTCAGCACGCCGCCCTGCTCTTCGTCACGCTTGATGATCTGCACGCGCTGGCCGGCTTGCCACAGGCGCCAGTCGGACTGCTTGGCGTTCGGGAAGTACTCTTGCAGCGCCTTGAAGCGGTCGTCATCCGACAGCATCAGTTGGCCGGCGAGGTACTCGACCAGTGGGTATTCACGAATACCGACTTTGGTCATGGGCCAGATGTTGTGGGTGGTGGTGCTGGTCAGCAGGTCCAGGTACGAGCCTTCTTTCAGGAACTTGGTCGAGAAGGTCGCGAATGGGCCAAACAGGATCACGCGCTTGCCATCCAGCACGCGGGTGTCCAGGTGCGGAACCGACATCGGTGGCGAACCGACCGAGGCTTTACCGTAGGCCTTGGCCAGATGCTGCTCGGCGATAGTTGGGTTATCGGTGACCAGGAACGAACCGCCCACCGGGAAGCCCGCGTATTCCTTGGCTTCAGGAATGCCCGACTTCTGCAGCAGGTGCAGGGCACCGCCGCCGGCGCCGATGAACACGAACTTGGCGTCGGTTTCAGTCTTGGTGCCGTCTTTCAGGTTTTTGTAGCTCACACGCCACGAACCGTCGTCGTTGCGGGTGATGTCCTGCACTTCGCTCGACAGTTTCAAGTCAAACTTCGGCGTGGTTTGCAGGTGAGCGACGAACTGGCGGGTGATCTCGCCGAAGTTCACGTCGGTACCGATCGGGCTCCAGGTGGCCGCGATCTTCTGCTTCGGATCACGCCCTTCCATCATCAGCGGAACCCACTTGGCGATCTGCGCCGGGTCTTCGGAGTACTGCATGCCGGCGAACAGCGGGCTCGCTTGCAGGGCTTCGTAGCGTTTTTTCAGGAACTTGATGTTGTCATCGCCCCACACAAAGCTCATGTGCGGCGTGGAGTTGATGAACGAACGCGGGTTCTTCAACACGCCCTGCTGGACCTGCCAGGACCAGAACTGACGGGAGATCTGGAACGCTTCGTTGATCTCGACCGCTTTAGGGATCTCAACGTTGCCGTTCTTGTCTTCCGGGGTGTAGTTCAGCTCAGCCAAAGCAGAGTGACCGGTACCGGCGTTGTTCCAGCCGTTGGAGCTTTCTTCGGCCACGCCATCGAGGCGCTCGACCATTTCCATCGACCAATCCGGTTCCAGCTCATTGAGCCAGACACCCAGGGTTGCACTCATGATGCCGCCGCCGATCAGCAGCACATCGACTTTCTTTGCCTCTTCCGCTTGCACGGACGTGATCCCCATCGACAAAGCCAGCCCCAGCAGGGCAGTGTTTACTTTTTTAAACATCAGTAGCACCTATGATAAAACGCCATCCGCCCTACCGCCTCCGATCATGAGTAACCCTCGTTCACGCTACGTCAGGCAACGTACCGCGGGGTCTGCACATTCACATGAAGGCTGCAGGGTGGGCACACAAGGCCGATGGATCGACCTCACTGTTATGTCCCTTCTGCGCTGACTTCTTATCATTATTGGCTCAGCTACCTGGGCAACAGCCAACCGCTGGGACGTATACGGGTGTACGCACCAGGGAAAGCCTAGACCAAGACGGCGCGCAGAATATCACGCTAAACAGCGTTTATGCGCCGTTTGGCCAATTGACAGGCCCAAATCGCGGCTTTTAATGCGCCGGTGTCAAGCCTGACAGCCGCGACCTGCGGTCACAGGCCTGGAACTCTGACGCAAATGGCGGTTCTAGACACCTTCGCCGTTGCCTGCGTAGCATCGGCGGCTGTCTTTCGTGCACACCTTCCACATAGAGTTACCCATGACTACCCAGCAAACACCCGGGCACGTACTGCCCGCGCGCAGCGCCGCGAAAATGGAAGCGGCCATGGCCGTAGGCGCCTTCGCGATCGGCACCGGCGAATTCGCCATCATGGGCCTGATGCCCGACATCGCCCAAAACCTGGGCCTGAGCGAACCGCAAGTCGGCCACGCCATCAGCGCCTACGCCCTCGGCGTAATGGTCGGCGCCCCACTGCTGGCCATCCTCGGCGCCAAGCTGCTGCGCAAACACATGCTGCTGTTGCTGATGGGCCTGTACGCCCTGGGCAACTTCGCCACCGCCTTCACCCCTACCTTCGGCTCGCTGGTGGTCTTCCGCTTTATCAGCGGCCTGCCCCACGGCGCCTACTTCGGCATCGCCGCCGTGGTTGCCTCCAGCATGGTGCCCACCGACAAACGCGCCGGCGCCGTAGCCCGCGTGATGATGGGCCTGACCCTGGCCATGCTGCTCGGCAACCCCATCGCCACCTTCCTCGGCCAACACCTGGGCTGGCGCTCGGCGTTCGCCCTGGTCAGCGTGATCGCCCTGCTCACCATCGCCCTGGTCTGGCAATTCGTGCCCCACCGCCACGACGAACAACGCAGCGACCCACGCAAAGAACTGCGCGCCTTCACCAAACCCCAGGTATGGATGGCCCTGTCCATCGGCGCGATTGGCTTTGCCGGGATGTTCTGCGTATTCAGCTACCTGGCGCCAACCATGCTGGAAGTGACCAAGGTCTCGCCGCAGTGGATTCCGTTTGGCCTTGCCGCGTTCGGCGTCGGCGGCATCATCGGCAACATTGCCGGTGGCAAGCTGTTTGATCGCATGCAGTTCCGGGCGGTGGGCTTGATTCTGGTGTGGTCGATGGCCGTGCTGCTGTTCTTCCCTTTCGCCGCCTCGTCGCTATGGGGCGTGCTGCTGAGCATGGGGTTGGTGGGCACCATGGTCGCATTGGCGGCACCGTTGCAGATCCGCCTGATGGACATCGCACACGAAGCGCCGAGCTTGGCGGCGGCTTCGAACCATGCGGCGTTCAACCTGGCAAATGCGCTGGGCCCGTGGTTTGGTGGCATGGCCATTACTGCCGGCCTCGGCTGGACCAGCACCGGCTACATCGGCGCCGCGACAGCCCTGGTCGGCCTGGGCCTCTACCTGATCGCTCGGCGTATGAAAGGCGGCCACTAGGCTCTCTGTAGGAGCGAGCTTGCTCGCGAAAATCGCCAACGATAACGCGGGCATCCTGATTCACCACCGCGCCCTCAAGTTTTTCGCGAGCAAGCTCGCTCCTACACGTCATCACTCCAGCGGGCTGCAGCAGCCCAGCGCGGCATCAATCATCACGCAACAACCCCGAACCATACTCCCCATAACTACTTCCCAACCCACTGCCACCAAAATTCATCTTCGCTGCTTTGCTGGGGCTATGGTCCCCAAATGCCTGGCATCCACCTGAAAAGCACGGGTCACTGCTCACGGCGGGTGAAGATGAACAAGCACTCAACAGCAACGTGCCGGTGATCATCACAACTTTGACGAGGTTCGAGATCATGGTTTCAACTCCCTATGGGCTGGAGGCGCTGGCGTCCTCTCTTGCAGGCAATCGTAGGCCTCAAAGGCGCAGGGAATTATGAAACTTTGCTGAGGGACAGCATGAGTTCAGGTTGCCGCCTTGGGTAAGGCGGCAGGGTTGGTTGTCAGGCTTTGACTGGGGCGGTTACGGGCGCAACTTGCTCCTGGGCTCGGCCAACGAGCAGCGAGCTCAACTCGATTAACTGCTGAATGCCCAGGGCGATGGCGCGCTGGGAATCGTCGAGATCGAACGCCAAGGTGGCGGCCATTTCGTTGGCGGATGCCAGATTTTCGGCGGCGTTAGCCAGGAGGGTTTCGGGGTCGATGGTTGGGTTGACGAGGAATAAGCGGTTGCTTGAGCGTTCGGCGGGCGCAGCGTCGTCGGATGGGGGCAAGTGATGATTGATTGCACGCTGGGCCGCGGCTTGAAGCTTGGGGTCGACGGACGATGCGGTTTGATCGAATGAAGAACTGCGTGTGTTGTTGTGCATGGGCGAAGCTCCAAATATTTCGGGAGTTAAAAACGCCTTAGCAATACGGTCTTCCACCTCCGGCCGCTGGGTTTGCAGCGGCTTGAGGAGGTTAGCTAGGGGTGGTCTGAGGGGCAAGCCGAGAAATGTGTAGGAAATACCCTAAAGGCGTACCAAGGACTGGATCTAAACTCCCGGTCAGCACATTTAACAACTTCGTTACGTCTGCGAGCTGTAAGTTGCTTTAAACAACGTCGTATGCGCTCCAGGGTGGAGCAACGCCAACGACAGGGGGGGTGCCCTTGTGACGTTCCATGTCATATCCTGCCAAGCCTGAGCGAGACATTTGTTGAACAGGCGTAGAGGCAACGAGAATTTAAAGATCGTTAAGTTATAAAACGATCGCAAAATGACAGCCTCAAAGGGTTTATCTTCAGATACGGCAGACCCGATGACCATCCAAACCCAATCTCCCGCCCCGCTTCTAAATCCAGGCGAAACAGCAGTACTTTTTGACGGCACTTGCAAGCTCTGCAACGGCTGGGCACGATTTATTATTCACTATGACCATGCTCGTCAAATTCAGCTTGCTGCGGTTCAATCGCCGGAAGGTCAAGCGCTATTAAAGTGGGCGGGGCTACCGCAGGACAAATTCAACACCATTGTTCTCATCTCGAATGACAAGGTGTCCGTGCGTTCCGAGGCAATGTTCGAAATCTTGGCACGCCTGGATGCCCCGTGGCGCTGGCTAACGGCTGCCCGCGTCGTCCCAGCGACCCTGCGAGATTGGATGTACGACAAAATCGCTATAAATCGTTATAGATTATTTGGGAAGTACGATTCCACCCGTCTTCCGGTGGCGGATTACGAAGGGCGGTTTTTGAAGGCGCGGAGATAAAGAGGACGGATTTATTTATACCATTGCAGAAACAAAGCTAATCAGCAGGCAGCAAAAAACCGCCTCGGATACCGGGATAAGACCACGACACCGGCTATGAGTTGGCAAAGGAAAAGCAAACGACTCACTCCCAGACACACCTCGCGACGGCCTGCTGCTTCAACCCGACGCTTCACGGTGTAAGATACCCCACAACCGTCCACCATCGAGGCCGCCATGACTGGGATATCCCTAAACCTGCCGGAAGACCTCTCCAACTCTCTCGCCGACCTAGCCAAAACCAATGGCCAAACAGCGAGCTACCTGGCGATGGACGTTCTTCGAGACTACATCGAGCACGAAAAAACGCTGACCGCTCAGATCGAGCTGGCGGTAAAAGACGCCGACGAGGGCAAATTCGCCAGTGATGACCAAGTGGCGGCCATGCGCGCTAGGCGCTGGAGCAGGAACGCGGGTTGAGTGGCTGGAAAAGCACTCAAAAACCTGGAAGACGAAGCGAACTATATCGCTCTCGAAAATCCAAAAGCCGCTGACGACTTCTCGGATGCCATTTTCGCCAGCGTCGACAGGCTGGCTCAGTTTCCTTCCATGGGCCGCGAAGGTCGGGTGAAACATACCCGCGAATGGGCGGTTCCCAACTGGTCCTATCTGATCCCGTATAGAGTGCGGGGCGATCGACTGCAGATCCTTGGCGTATTCCACACACGGCAACGTCCTCGCTCGAAGTGGTAATGCGCGCAAAACTTGCCTCTCCGGCACCCAAGATCCGTTCCTGATAAACTGCGCGCCATTCGCCTCGCTGACTCAGATCCCCCATGTCCCTACAAACCGCCCCACTCTCCCGCCGCTTCTCCGTCGCCCCGATGATGGACTGGACTGACCGCCACTGCCGGTTCTTCCTGCGCCTGCTTTCCAAACACGCCCTGCTCTACACCGAGATGGTCACTACCGGCGCAATCCTCCACGGCGACCACGAGCGCTTCCTGCGCCACAACGAAGCCGAGCACCCGCTGGCGCTGCAATTGGGTGGCAGTGTCCCCGCCGATCTGGCCGCCTGTGCCCGTATGGCCGAGGCCGCCGGTTACGACGAGGTGAACCTGAACGTTGGCTGCCCGAGCGACCGCGTACAAAACAACATGATCGGCGCGATCCTCATGGCGCACCCTGCCCTGGTGGCGGATTGTGTGAAGGCGATGCGCGATGCGGTGTCGATCCCTGTGACGGTAAAGCACCGTATCGGTATCAATGGCCGGGACAGTTATGCCGAGTTGTGTGATTTCGTCGCCACGGTGAGGGACGCTGGTTGCACCAGTTTTACCGTGCATGCGCGGATTGCGATTCTGGAGGGGTTGTCGCCCAAGGAGAACCGGGACATTCCGCCGTTGCGTTATGACGTGGCGGCGCAGTTGAAGCGGGATTTTCCGGAGTTGGAGATTAATCTCAACGGTGGGATCAAGACGTTGGAGCAGTGCCAGGAGCATTTGCAGACGTTTGATGGGGTGATGTTGGGGCGGGAGGCTTATCACAATCCGTATCTGTTGGCGGAGGTGGATCAGCGGTTGTTTGGCAGTGAGGCGCCGGTGATTAGTCGGGCGCAGGCGTTGGTGCAGTTGCGGCCTTATATTGCTGAGCATTTGGCCAGTGGTGGGACGATGCATCACATTACGCGGCATGTGTTGGGGTTGGGTACTGGGTTTCCGGGGGCTCGTAAGTTCAGGCAGTTGTTGTCGGTGGATATTCATAAGGCGGCGGATCCATTGGCGTTGCTGGATCAGGCTGGGGAGTTGTTGGAGGGTCGGTGACTGGATAGCTGCTGGGCTCTGGTAGGAGCGAGCTTGCTCGCGAGAAACCCATAGGCGCCGCGTTTATTCAGGAAGTACGCGTTATCGTTGACGTTTTTCGCGAGCAAGCTCGCTCCTACCGTATTGGGTCAGGCCCAGTGGCGATGACCGTGTCATCGGGCAGTTGGGTTGAACCTGCCAGCGATTTTGCCCTCCTATTGAGCACCACTGCCGGTAATTCAAACGGCCGTTTCCAGGTTATTGCCCTCGCAAACGACCTAACGCATTTGCGCCCTTGAGCGCCTGCCAGCGCTCGGGTAATGTCATCAGACCCACAGGACAGAGCACGCCCATGACTTCCAAGCTGGAACAACTCAAGCAATTCACCACCGTCGTAGCCGATACCGGCGATTTTTCTACCCTCGCCAAGCTCAAGCCGCAGGACGCTACTACCAACCCTTCCCTGCTACTCAAGGCTGCGTCCATCTCTGGTTATGCCAAGCTGCTGGATGAGTGTGTACAGGACTGCAACGGCGACGTAGGCCTGGCCAGCGACCGCTTTGCGGTGGCGGTGGGTCAAGAAATTCTCAAAGTAGTGCCGGGCCGTATTTCCACTGAGGTGGATGCGCGTCTGTCGTTCGACGAGGCGGCCATTCTCAAGCGTGCGCACCGTCTGATCGACCTGTACGACAAAGCCGGCGTTGGCCGTGACCGTGTGCTGATCAAGATCGCTTCTACCTGGGAAGGCATCCGTGCCGCCGAGAAGCTGGAAAAAGAAGGCATCCAGACCAACCTGACGCTGCTGTTCTCTTTCGCCCAGGCCGTGGCCTGCGCTGAAGCCGGCGTGTTCCTGATTTCGCCGTTCGTGGGCCGTATCTACGACTGGTACAAGAAGGCCAACGGCAACGACTACACCGGTTCCGAAGACCCGGGCGTGCAGTCGGTGACGCGCATCTACAACTACTACAAGGCCAATGGCTACAAGACTGTGGTAATGGGTGCGAGCTTCCGTAACCTGAGCCAGATCGAAGAGCTGGCCGGGTGTGATCGCCTGACCATCAGCCCGGACCTGCTGGAGAAGCTGGCGGCGGATGAAGGCAAGCTGGAACGTAAATTGGCGCCAGGGCATGCCGGTGAGGCGCGTGTGCATATGACTGAAGCGCAGTTCCGTTGGGAGTCCAACGAGGATGCGATGGCGACTGAGAAGCTGGCAGAGGGCATTCGCCAGTTTGCTCGCGATCAGGAGAAGCTGGAGGCGTTGTTGTCGGCCAAGCTGTAAGGGCAGATAGCAGCAAAAAGGGCGGCACCTGTGACGGTGCCGCCCTTTTTTGTGTACCAGTTTCAAGTCGATCGCAGGTCAATTGTGGGAGGGGGCTTGCTCCCGATAGCGGAGTGTCAGTCACTGGATTTGTTGACTGATCCACCGCTATCGGGAGCAAGCCCCCTCCCACATGGGTATGTGTTTCGACAGGGAAGCCGTCAGTGGCGCTCGAGGGCGTTGACGAGGTCGTGGAAGGCTTCGCGGTTGGACTCGTTGAGGCCCATGAGGATCTTGTGCGCTTCCAGCACCTTGACCCGTACGATCTCTTCGGACTGGTCTTGCGACGGCAGGTCGGTGAGGCATTCCGGGCAGGGAATCGGGCGGTCAACAATGTTGAACACCTGGTCGAAGCCCATGGACTGCAGCAGCCGGGTGATGTCTTCGTGGGTGGTGACGACGGTCGGCAACAGGCCGACCTTCTGCCGAGACAGAATGGACAGCTTGGCCAACAGCCCCAGGGTGGTGCTGTCGATGCTGCGGGTTTCGGTCAGATCGATCACGATCGCCGAGAAGTTCAGCGCTGTGAAGATCCGCTCAATCGTCGCATCCAGCGCCGAACACAAGGTCAGGCGCACTTCGCCGACAAACTTGAGGACGAAGGTCCCGTCTTGCTCGGCGAATTGGATTCTTCCGGTACTCATCAAAGATTCCTGCTCAACACCAATAGGGCGATATCATCCGGCATCTCCCCTAGCGTGGCCAATCCAAAAACCTGCCGCAGGCCATCCAGGCTGCCGCCCGCCGACTTGACCTTTTGGGGCAAGGCGGCTTCTTTCTCTTTGAGTGTAGGCTCTGGCAAAAGGTCCAGGATGCCGTCGGACATCAGCGTCAGGCTGAAAGTCGGCGGCAGTTCCAGGATGTGGTCTTCGTAGGTGGCTTCATTGAACAAGCCTACGGGCAGGCCACGACCCTCCAGGTAGCGCACACTGTCAGGAGTGTACAAAACAGGCATCGGCAGGTGACCGCCAATGCTGTAGGTCAAAAGACCGGTTTCTTCGTCGATCACGCCGCCGACCATCGTCACGTGCTTGCCCAGCTTGCAGCTGATCAGGCCCCGGTTGATGTGGCCCAGCACCTCGGAGGGGGTGAACTCCGGCAAGGTGCCATTGCGCTTGGACTCGAACAACAGCCGTGTGGTCATGAACTTCAACAACACGGTCACAAAGGCAGAAGAAGCGCCATGGCCGGAAACGTCGGCCAGGTAGAACGCCACGCGTCGCTCATCCACACGGAAATAATCGACAAAATCACCCGACAGGTACAACGACGGGATGATCTGGTGGGCAAACTTGAACTCGTCGATGCTCCAGGGGCTCACCGGCAGCATGTTCATCTGTACCTGGCGACCGGCGTTCTGGTCTTCCTGGAGCAGGTTCAGGCTGGCTTCGAGCTCGCGGTTGGCGGTCTCGAGCTTTTCGCGGTAGCGCTGGTTTTCCAAGAGCAGGCGGGCACGGTCCAGGGCGCGGCGCACCGAGTGCTCCAGCACGGCCAGGTCTTCCAGGGGCTTGATCAGGTAATCGGCAGCGCCCAGGCGCAGGGCTTCGACGGCGTCGTTCATGACACCGGCACCGGACACGACAATCACCGGTGTTTGCGGGGCAAGCTCGGTCACCTGGCGAATCAGCTCCAGGCCGCCCATCTGGGGCATGCGCAGGTCGCAGATCACAAGGTCGGGCTTGTCGCGCTCGAATACCTGGAGACCCTGTTGGCCATTACTGGCCTGCAGGACGCTGAAGCCACTGTCTTCCAAGTAGGCCGCGAGGCTCGCGCGCACTACTTCGTCGTCATCGATTATCAGCAGCGTGGCACTGGTTTTTTGCATGTGGGCAAACGGCGCCAGAATTAGGTTGGCGTAGGCGGCTCGGCAATGGCCGGGCTCACGTACTGGATTCGCTTTCTAGCCTCTCTGTCCTACAAAGCATTGGGATTTCGCCCATGCACAACGGTAAAGCAGAGGTGCCCTTCTAAGGCGCAGACGGTACTCCCATCCGTGAGGGGTTTCAAGCTCATGCCGATGGTCGCCGGGCGTCTTTACACCGCAAATCACCGGGAGTTATAAGAACTGCCACAACCCCAACGTAAAGTAAGGATGGATGCTGTGAGCGAACACGAGCGCGACTACGCCGAAAAACGCGATTTCATCCGCATGCGGGTGGATGCCAATGTGTCCCTGATCCACGCCGGGCAGGAGATTGAAGGTGTATGCCTGGACCTTTCCAGCTCCGGCATGCAGGTGCAGGCGCCGCGCCAGTTCATCGTGGGCGACCTACTGACCGTACGCATCGATTCAGAGCACGCCGCACTCAAGGGCCTGGAGGCAGACACTGAAGTCGTGTGGACCAAGGCTGCGGGCGATGAACAGCACTTGGGTCTCAGGATCTTGAAGATGCGCTGAAAAGCGCGCACAAAAAAGGCGACCTTTCAAAGGTCGCCTTTTTCATTTCAAAACGTCACGGCCTAGAAGTCGTCAACGACCTTGCCATCCTTGACCTTGAACTCACGGTTCTGCAGGTAGGCGTTACGAATGAAGGTGTACTTGTCGCCGCTGATCAGCTTCTCGCTGTCGAGCAAGCTGGCGCGCACGTCGACGACGTTCAGGCCGAAGGTGCTGTTACGCCAGCCGATGTCATTCATGTAGCGGTAGGGTTGGGTGTAGCTGTCGACGTATTTGGACGGCGCATCACGCAAGGTGCTTGGGCCGAGCAACGGAATCATCACGTAGGGACCGCTGCCGACGCCCCAGTAGCCGAGGGTCTGGCCGAAGTCTTCATCGCTGCGATGCAGCCCCATTTTGGTGCCGACGTCGATAAAGCCCAGCACGCCAAACGTGGTGTTGACCAGCAGGCGAGCCGTGTCGACACCAGCATTGTAGGGCTTGAGCTGCAGCACGTTGTTGGCCAGGTTGCCGACATCGCCGATGTTGCGGAAGAAGTTGTGAACGCCGTCCTGCACAAATTGCGGGGTGACGAACTGATAGCCCTGGGCGATTGGCTTGAGGGCGTAGGTATCAACGGTGTCGTTGAAGGTGAAAATCGGGCGGTTGACGCTTTCCCATGGGTCATCTTCCGACGCGGCTTGTACGGCGAAAGGTGCCAACAGCACGGTGGCACACACCGACAGCTGAGCGAAGTAGTGGCTCCAGCGCATAGCTTTTGCTCCTTGAATGGTCTGTCATGGGCGCTATGCCCTGAATAAGGCCGTCAGTATATGACGGAAGTGTGTGTTTAGGCAGCTACAAGGATCCTGTCTTACGAAAAATGCACAAAATTCCTACAAACACCATCAGTGTCATGGCCTTGTCATGCCACCCCGTTAGTGTTGCTGCTATTTCAGGGACGTTCAGATGCCACACGCCGAGATTGCTATCGCCACAGCCCCTTCATTGACCGCCGTGTTATTTGGCCTGAGTGGCTGCCTGGTGGATTTTGGTTCCCTGGCGCGTACCGATTCGCCCTGCCCCGGCTCCGTGGCCACACCCGGCGCTTTGAAAAGCCTGCGTAGCCTGAAAGAACTAGGCGTGCCCTGCGCCTGGCTGGACGAACTGCCGCCCTCGGTTACCACGCCCCTGTCCACCAGTCTGCCGGGCTGGGTCAAGGCTGCCTCACCCTCCCCCATCCGCTGGCCCGCGCCCCACGCCTGCTGGCAAGCCTTGATGGAACTGAACATCGAACGCCTGGAAGGTTGCGTACTGGTCAGCGGCGAGCCGCGCCTGCTGCAATCGGGCCTTAATGCCGGGTTGTGGACCATCGGCCTGGCCTCTTGTGGCTCGCTCTGCGGCCTGTCACCCGAGCAATGGCAGGCACTCACCGCACAGCAACGCGAATACAAGCGCGGCAAGGCGACTGTGGCGCTCTATGGCCTGGGCGTGCACTCGGTGATCGACCACCTCGGCGAGCTCGGCAGTTGCCTGGCAGACATCAGCCTGCGCCGGCTCAAAGGCGAGAAGCCCTGATCAAGATCATGCACGGTTAGCCCCAGTGGATTAATCTAGAGGTCAGCCCGTAGACCTTTCGCGGCGTGCCGTGGTCTATGCCAGTGACTATCGATAAAAGGAAAGAACGTCATGCCTGATCGCAAAAAGCTGGAAGAACAGGTCGAGATCCTGCGCGGGCAGTTGGAACAGGAGCCACCGCTGTCACCGGAAAAACGTGAAGCGTTGGAGGAACTGATTGCCAAGTTCGAAGTGCAACTTGAATTGGAACCGGCCACTCAGACGCCGAGCATCTCCGACGATGTGAATCAGGCGGCCATAGAGTTCGACGCTGAGCACCCGGTCATTTCCGGGACATTGCGCAATATCATGATCACCCTGGGCAATATCGGGATCTAACCCGACCCTAAGCCCAATAAAGAACCAAAATGTGGGAGGGGGCTTGCTCCCGATAGCAGAAGTTCAGACACAGATGCTGTGACTGACACTCCGCTATCGGGAGCAAGCCCCCTCCCACATTTGCTTGTTTATGCAGGCTTACTGGCGCGCCAGGCGCACGTTCAGGAACTGGGTATTTTCAGTGCTGCGGTACGGATTGATATCCAACCCACCCCGGCGCACATAGCGCGCATAAACGGTCAGCTTCTCCGGCTTGAGCAAGCGCTGCAAGTCCAGGAAGATCCGCTCCACGCACTGCTCATGGAAGTCCGAGTGCTGGCGAAAACTCACGATATATTCCAGCAGGCTGGCGTGATCCAACGCCGCGCCACGGTACTCCACTACCACGCTGCCCCAATCCGGCTGGCTGGTCACCGGGCAGTTGGATTTGAGCAGGTGGCTGTGCACGCTCTCCTCCACCACACGCGAGTCATCGCAACGCAGCAGCTCCGGGCGCGGATGCTCATAGCTGCTGACATTGATATCCAGGCCGTCAATGCACGCACCCGGCAACGCCATCACGCCTTCGGCCTCGATGTCGGCCAGGCTGCGGATGCGCACGGTCACCGGCTTGCCGGCTGCAAAGCTGAGGTCGGTGCGCAGGGTGGCTTCCAGGCTTGGCGTATCGACAAAGGCGGTCTGGTTCAGCGAGTTGAGGTACAACTTGAAGGACTTGGACTCGATGATGTTCGGCGAGTCGGCCGGGATGCTGAACTCACCGATGGCCACCACCGGCTTGCCCGACGGCAGCAGCCAGGACAATTCAAAGCAGTTCCAGAAATCCACGCCCTTGTACGGCAGGGTGTCGGCGCTCAGGCCCAGTTCGGCCCACTTGGCGGCGCGCGGAATCGGGAACAGCAACGATGGGGTGTAAGTGGAGATGTATTCACTGGACTTGCCCAGCGGCGAATGTTCGGCTGCGGGATGCATGGCGGAAACCTGGCTAAATAAACCGCGCCAGTCTACCAGCCTTTGCCCCCGCCCTTAACAAACGCCTCACTCAACGGTCAGTTTGCCGACCATGCCCGCCTGATAATGCCCCGGCAGGTTGCAGGCGAACTCCAGGCCCGTGGCTTTGGTGAAGGTCCACGTCAGTTCGGCAGTCTTGCCCGGCTCCACCAAGACACTGTTGGGATCGTCGTGCTTCATGCCGCCCATATCGCCGTGCCCCATGGCGCTGTGGTCCATCTTGCCCATGCCTGTGGCGGTAAGCATGCCACTGGCTTGCATCTGCAGCATCTCTTTCTGGTGGGCGGCATGCATCGATGCGTCGCCCAGGTTGAATTCATGTAGCAACTGGCCTTTGTTGACCAGCACGAAACGCACGGTTTCACCGGCCTTTACGTCCAGGGCCTTGGGCTCAAAGGCAATGTCCTGCAGCGTGACTTGCACAGTACGCGTGGCTTTATCCGCCGGTGCGGGCTGGCCGAACGCGTAGGTGTGAGCAGCGTCCGCCAGCGCATTGAAGCTCATCGCCAACAAGCAGCCCGCCAATAACAGGGGTGTGCGCATCGCCATCTTTCACTCTCCAAAAAATAGGTGTCCAGCTTGGGCAACACTTTAAGATTGCCTCGCTGCCAGCCAGCTGACTGCTAGATTACAACTTTGTCAGCTTGCGCCCATCCCCTGGAGCCCAGGGTATAAAGGCCGGCTGCCATCCTTTACCAAGAGCCCGATATGAAACTGCTGATCGTCGAAGACCAACTCAAAACCGGCCACTACCTGCGTCAGGGCCTGGCCGAGGCTGGCTTTACCACCGAACTGGTGGCCGACGGCACGACCGGCCAGCACCTGGCGCTGACGGGTGACTATGACTTGTTGATCCTCGATGTGATGCTGCCGGGCCGCGACGGCTGGCAGATCCTGCAGGCGGTGCGCAGTGCTGGACTGGACATGCCGGTACTGTTTCTCACCGCTCGCGATGCCGTGGAAGACCGCGTGCATGGCCTGGAACTGGGCGCCGACGATTACCTGGTCAAACCCTTCGCCTTTTCCGAACTGCTGGCCCGGGTACGCACCTTGTTGCGCCGTGGCAGCAGCACACCGCAGGAAACCACCCTGCAACTGGCCGACCTGAGCCTGGACCTGATCCGCCGCCGGGTCGAGCGCGACGGCCAGCGCATTGACCTCACCGCCAAGGAATTTGCCCTGCTGGAACTGCTGCTACGCCGCCAGGGCGAAGTGCTGCCCAAGACCTTGATCGCTTCCCAGGTCTGGGACATGAACTTCGACAGCGACACCAACATAATCGAAGTGGCGATCCGTCGCCTGCGCCTTAAAGTCGATGACAACTTCCCCAACAAGCTGATCCACACCGCGCGCGGCATGGGTTATGTGCTGGAGGAGCGGTTCACGTGATCAAGCGCCTGTCCCTGGCCAGCCGCCTCGCGCTGCTGTTTGCCGCCTGCACGGCGGTGGTCTCGTTGATTGCCGGGGTGCTGTTCAACCGCGCCAGCGAGGCGCACTTTATCGAGCTGGACCAGCAACTGCTCGACAGCAAGCTGGTGGCCCTGCGCAGTGCCTTGCAGGGTGTCGACTCACGGGAAGCCTTTGCGCTGCGAGGCCCGCAATGGCGCGCCGAACTTGATCACCAGCCCGACTTCACCTTGCGTATCACTGCGGCCGACCAGCGCTGGGTGGACGGTGCGCCGTACCTCAGCGTGCCCGCAGCACCGGGCCTGCACAGCCTGCAAAACGCCGGCACCGACTACCGTGTGTACAACGCGCCGTTGACGCCCGGCCAACCCGGCTCGCCACAGCTGAGCCTGATCCTCGATATCACCCACCATCAGCACTTTCTGGAGCGTATGCAGCGTTTGATCTGGCTGACCGTCGGCCTCTCGGCCCTGGCCACTGCCCTGCTCGGCGCCTGGGCCGCACGCAGCGGGCTGCGACCGTTGCGACGCATGGGCGAAGTGGCCGCCAGCGTATCCGCCCACTCCCTGACCCAACGCCTGCCCCAGGCGCAAATGCCGATGGAGCTGGCGGAACTGGCCCAGGCCTTCAATGCCATGCTGGGGCGCCTGGACGACGCGTTCCAGCGCCTGTCGGCGTTCTCCGCCGATATTGCCCACGAACTGCGCACACCGCTCTCCAATCTGCTGACCCAGACCCAGGTGATCCTCACTCAACCGCGCCCGCTGGAGGACTACCGCGAGGCACTGCACAGCAACCTCGAAGAGTTGCAGTGGATGGCGCAACTGGTCAACGACATGCTGTACCTGGCCAAAGCCGACCACGGCTTGCTGATGCCCAACCGTGAAGCCCTGAATCTGGGCGACGAGGTCGACGCACTGTTGGAGTTTTTTACCCTGCTGGCAGAGGATGCGCAGGTCACGCTGGTACGCGAAGGCACCGCCCATACGCTGGGCGATCGCGGCATGTTGCGCCGGGCCTTGTCGAACTTGCTGGATAACGCGCTGCGGTTTACCCCACCGAGCGGTGAAGTACGGGTGCGGATAGAGAGTGGCGTGACACTGACAGTTGAGAACACCGGGGAAGGTATTCCTGCGCAGCTGTTGCCGCGGTTGTTTGACCGGTTCTACCGAGCCGACCCGTCAAGACGGCCAGGCAGCAGTGAACATGCGGGGCTGGGGTTGGCGATTACCCAGTCGATTGTGCGGGCGCATGGGGGGAGGATTTATTGTGAGTCGCAGGCGGGCTGGACGAGGTTTGTGATTGAGTTGCCCAAGGGAGATTGACGCAAGCTGGGCCGGCCCTATCGGGGGCAAGCCCCCTCCCACATTTTGACCTCATTGTTCCTGAATAAACGCGGTCCAGTGTGGGAGGGGGCTTGCCCCCGATAGCGGTCTAAGGCCTTACGAATACCTCAGCGCATGGGCCGGCTCAATCTTCGCCGCCCGATACGCCGGGTAAATCGTTGCCAAAAAGCTCAATACAAACCCCGCCGAACATATCAGCAACACGTCCCCTCCCTGCAGTTCCGAAGGCAGGTTGCTGACGAAGTACACATCCGAGCTGAAGATATGCTGCCCGCTGACCCGCTCCAGCCAGCCCACCAGCTCACTGACATTCAGCGCTGCGATCACCCCCAGCACCCCGCCAATCAGGGTGCCCACCACACCAATCACCGTGCCCTGGACCATGAAGATCGCCATGATCTGCCGGGGCGTGGCGCCGATGGTGCGCAGGATCGCGATGTCCGCGCCCTTGTCGTTCACCACCATGATCAAGGTGGCGATGATGTTGAACGCGGCCACGGCGACGATCATCAGCAACAGCAGGCCGATCATGGTCTTTTCCATTTTCATCGCGCTGAACAGGCTGCCCTGGGTGTGAGTCCAGTCATCGGGCTTGTAGGCTGCGCCCAGGCTGGCGGCGATATCCGCCGAGACGGTCGGCGCTGCGTACAAGTCCTTCACCGCCAGGCGCACGCTTTGCACCTGGTTGGGCTGCCAATGCTGGATTTCTGCCGCGTCGGCCATGTGGATCAGCGCCATGGAGCCATCCAGCTCGGCGCCCACCTTGAAGATACCCACCACGTTCAGCCGTTGCATGCGCGGTGTGATGCCACCTGGGGCGCTGCTGAGTTCCGGCACGATCAGGGTCAGCTTGTCGCCCACATTCAGGCGGAAGCGGCGTGCGGTGATATCGCCGACCACCACGCCGAACTCACCGGGCTTCAGGTCGTCCAGCTTGCCGCGCACAATGTGCTGGGTCACGATCGACACCTTGCCTTCCTGGGCCGGATCGATGCCGCTGATCTCGATCGGCTGCATGGCGCCCTTGTAGGAGAACATACCGTCCATCTGCGTGAAGGGTACGGCGGCGGTGACTTGCGGATTCTTCATCGCCGCGGCGGCCACCGGTTGCCAATCATCAATCGGCTTTACGCCGACGATGGTGGCGTGGGGCACCATGCCGAGGATGCGCGAGCTCATTTCGCGCTGGAAGCCGTTCATCACCGAGAGCACCACGATCATGGCCAATACGCCCAGGGCGAGGCCGATCATCGAGGTCATCGAGATAAACGAGACAAAACGGTTGCGGCGCTTGGCGCGGGTATAGCGCGTGCCGATGAAAATGGATAACGGTCTGAACATTCGCGTACACCGCCTGAAAAAATGAAAAAGCCCGACGCCAGGCGCCAGGCTTGAAACAGGTCAGATGGCGACCAGGTGACCTTCCTGCAGGTGCAACACGCGGTCCATCTGCCGGGCCATGCTCATGTCATGGGTCACCACCAGGAACGCGGTGCGCATCTGGGTGCTCAGTTCCAGCATCAAGTCCTTGATGCCCTGGGCGGTGTGGGAGTCGAGGTTGCCGGTAGGCTCGTCGAGCATCACCAGGCCCGGGTTGTTCACCAGGGCGCGGGCAATCGCCACACGCTGGCGCTCGCCGCCGGACAGTTCGGCCGGCTTGTGCTCCAGGCGGTGGCCGAGGCCGACGCGCTCCAGCAAGGCGGTGGCACGTTGGCGCGCTTCGGGGATCGCGGTCTTGCCGATCAACAGCGGCATGCACACGTTTTCCAGGGCGGTGAATTCCGGCAACAGGTGGTGGAACTGGTACACAAAGCCCAACGAACGGTTGCGCAGTTGCCCACGGGCCTTTTCATTCAACGCCGAAAGCTCTTCGCCGGCCAGCCACACGCTGCCCTGGGACGGCGTATCGAGGCCGCCCAGCAGGTTGAGTAAGGTACTTTTGCCGGAACCTGAACTGCCGACGATTGCCACGCGCTCGCCCGGGTGCAGTTCAAGTTGCAGGTTGGACAGCACCACCACAGACTCCGGGCCTTCCTCGTAGGATTTGCCCAGGTTGCGGCAGCTCAGGATTGCTTTTTCACTCATGCCCGATTCACTCATAACGTAATGCCTGTGCTGGCTGGGTACGTGCCGCGCGCCAGGCTGGATACAGGGTGGCAAGGAAGCTCAGGACCAACGCAGCGCCGCCCACCATCAGCACGTCCTGGGTTTGCACCTGGGACGGCAGGTAATCGATGAAGTAGACGTCAGCGTTGAGAAACTTGTGGCCGATCACTTTTTCTAGCAGGGCGATGGCGGCGCTGACGTTCAACGCGGCGAGGATGCCCACCGCCGTGCCGATCAAGGTGCCGACCACGCCGATCACGGTGCCCTGCACCATGAAGATCGCCATGATCTGCCCCGGCGTGGCGCCCAGGGTGCGCAGGATGGCGATATCGCCCTTCTTGTCGTTCACCACCATCACCAGCGTGGAAATGATGTTGAAGGCAGCAACCGCCACGATCAGCAGCAACAGCAGGCCGATCATGGCTTTTTCCATGCGGATGGCCTGGTACAGGTTGCCGTGGGTGCGGGTCCAGTCGCGGGCATAGTACTGCGACTCGCCCAGGTGCTGGGCGATTTCCCAGGCGCCGCGCGGCGCATCGAACAGGTCATTGAACTTCAGGCGCAGGCCCTGCACCTGGTCCGGCTGCCAGCGATGCAGGCGGGCCAGGTCGGTGAGGTTGGTCAGGCCGATGTAACCGTCGATCTCGCCGGCGCCGACATGGAAGGTGCCAACCACGGTAAAGCGCTTCATGCGCGGGAACATGCCGGCCGGGGTCACGGTGACTTCCGGAGCGACGAAGGTCAGCTTGTCACCGACGCCCACGTCGAGCTTGGCCGCGGCCTTGTCGCCGATGACGATGCCAAAACTGCCGGGCGCCAGGTCGTCGAGCTTACCCTGCAGCATGAACCGGTCGATGATCGAGACGTTGCGCTCCTGGGCCGGGTCGATGGCATTGAGCAGAATCTTCTGCACCTTGCCGTCGTTGGTCAGCAACCCCTGCATCTGGGTAAACGGCGCAACGGCCACCACCTTGGGGTTCTGCTTGACCTTGGCGGCCAGGCTTTGCCAGTCATCGATGGGCGCGTCGCCCTCGATGGTCGCGTGGGGCACCATGCCCAGCACGCGGGTACGCATCTCATGATCGAAGCCGTTCATCACCGACAGCACCACGATCATCACGACCACGCCCAGGGCGAGACCGATCATCGAGGTCAAGGAAATGAACGACACAAAATGATTGCGACGCTTTGCACGGGTATAACGCGTGCCAATAAATACGAAGAGAGGTCTGAACATGTCGGGGCTTGTTCGGAGGAAAAGAAGACGTCCCGGTGGCGGGGTCTGGTAAGCAGCTTTACACTCAGACCATTACCGTAACCTGGGGTTCGCCATGTCGACATTAGATGAAGAAGAGCGCCGCGAATACTACCGTATCGACGACATGATCGCACTTCAAATCAGCACATTGTCTGGCCCCGAAGCGGCGAGCAAGGAAGTGTTGCTGGATGATTCGCCGCTGTTCAACCTGCTCAGCGAACTGCACCTGAGCGAATTCGAAGCCCAGCACCTGCTGCGCCAGATCAGCGAGAAAGACCGCAGCCTGGCGGCGTTCCTCAAGGTGCAGAACAAACGCCTGGACCTGCTCAGCCAGGTCATGGCCCGCGGCCTGCTCAATGAAGTAGGCGCGCCGCAACCGGTGATCCTTTCCGAGGGCGGCATCGACTTCCAGCACCCTACCCCGCTGGCACCCGACACCCACCTGGCGGTCAAGCTGGTGCTGATGCCCCAGGCGCTCGGCCTGTTGCTGCGCGCGCGGGTGACCCATTGCGACCCCAAGGGCGACAGCTTTGATGTGGGCACGGAATTCGAATCCATGACCGATGCCCAACGCCAGTTGCTGGCGCGCTATATCCTGCAGAAGCAGGCGCAGGAACGGCGCCTGGCACGGGAACAAAGCGACGCCCAAGACACCTGAATTCGTATGACCCCGCCAGCTCACCTGGCGCAAAGGAGCAACTGTGACCCTGATCTACGGCCACCGCGGTGCCAAAGGCGAAGCACCGGAAAACACCCTGACCAGCTTTCAGGAGTGCCTCAAGCACGGCGTGCGCCGTTGCGAACTGGATTTGCACCTGTCCATGGACGGCGAGCTGATGGTCATCCACGACCCGACCCTCAAGCGCACCGCCGACCGGCGCGGCAAAGTCGTCGAGTACTCGGCGGCCGACCTGGTGAAAATGGACGCACGCAAAGGCGGCCCGGGCTGGGTCACCCCGTGCCCGATCCCGCGGTTGGAGGAGCTGTTCGAAAAGTGCGACTTCGATCACTGGCAACTGGAAGTCAAAAGCGCCTCGCGCACCCGTGCTGCCACCACCGTGCTGGCAATCCGTGAAATGGCCGTGCGTTTTGGCCTGATGGACAAGGTCACCGTGACGTCAAGCTCGCGGGAAGTGCTCAAGGCGGCGGTCGAACTCACCCCGGACCTGTCACGTGGCCTGGTCGCCGAATATGCCTGGCTCGACCCGTTGAAGGTCGCGCAGAACTATGGCTGTGAATATTTGGCGTTGAACTGGACGCTGTGCACCCCTGAGCGGCTGGAAAAAGCCCAGCGCCAGGGCCTGCACGTGTCCGTGTGGACAGTCAACGAACCCGCGCTGATGCGCAGGCTCGCCGACTTCGGCGTAGATAGCCTGATTACAGACTTTCCCGGTTTGGCCACTGCCACCCTCGGGAATTACTGAAATCGGTCTCCCCGGCCGGCTCAGGCCACCGGCCGGAGCCGCTCAAAAAAGCCGGTTGAGGCCGTCGTAGGCGGCCACCCGATAGGCTTCGGCCATTGTCGGGTAGTTGAACGTGGTGTTGACGAAATACTTGAGGGTGTTGAGATCACCCGGCTGGCTCATGATCGCCTGGCCGATGTGCACGATCTCCGACGCCTGGTAGCCGAAGCAATGCACGCCGAGGACCTCCAGGGTTTCACGGTGGAACAGAATCTTCAGCATGCCTTGCGGCTCACCGGCGATCTGCGCACGTGCCATGCTCTTGAAGAACGCCTTGCCGACTTCGTAAGGCACCTTGGCCTTGGTCAGTTCGTGCTCGTTCTTGCCGATGGAGCTGATCTCGGGAATCGTGTAGATCCCGGTCGGCACATCGTTCACGTAGCGCCAGCTGCCATTGTCGACGATGCTGCCGGCGGCCGAACGGCCCTGGTCATGGGCGGCGCTGGCCAGGCTCGGCCAGCCGATCACGTCACCGGCGCCGTAGATGTTGGTCACGCACGTGCGGTAGTTCTCGTCCACCTCGATCTGGCCCCGGCTGTTGACCTTGACCCCGATGTTTTCCATGCCCAGCTTGTCGGTGTTGCCGGTACGGCCGTTGCACCACAGCAAGGCGTCGGCCTTGATCTTCTTGCCGGACTTGAGGTGCAGGATCACCCCGTTGTCCAGGCCTTCGACCCGCTCGTACTCCTCGTTGTGACGCACGGTGATGTTGTTGTTGCTGAAGTGGTAGCTCAACGCCTGGGAAATTTCCGAATCGAGGAAGCTGAGCAACTGGTCACGGTTGTCTACCAGCTCCACCAACACACCCAGGCCACTGAAGATCGATGCGTATTCACAGCCGATCACGCCGGCGCCATAGATGATCAGTTTGCGCGGGGTGTGGCCCAGGCTGAGGATGGTGTCGCTATCGTAGATACGCGGGTGGTGGAAATCGATGTCCGCCGGGCGATACGGGCGCGAACCGGTGGCAATGATGATGTGCTTGGCCACCAGTTTCTCGACCACGCCATTGGCGCAGACCACTTCGACGGTTTGCTCGTCGGCGAAGCTGCCGGTGCCGAAGAACAGGTCGACGCGGTTACGGGCGTAATAGCCGGTGCGCGAGGCGACTTGCTTGGAGATGACTTTTTCGGCGCTTTTCAATACGTCCGGGAACGAGAACCAACGTGGCTCGCCAATGGCCCGGAACATCGGGTTGGTGTTGAACTGCATGATCTGGCGCACGGAGTGACGCAACGCCTTGGACGGGATGGTACCCAGGTGGGTGCAGTTGCCGCCGACCTGGCGACGGCTATCGACCATCGCCACCTTGCGCCCTGCTTTGGCAGCGTTCATCGCCGCACCTTCTCCAGCTGGGCCGGAACCCAGTACCACCACGTCATAGTTGTAGACAGCCATGCGTACTCCTCAGAACAGGCCAGGCGTACGGTTGGACGCCGGGCTAAATCATGCCGCGGCCAGCGGTCATGAAGGACAATTTGGCTCAAGTGTGTGAACCGGGGCACAGTCTATAGAAGGCCGAGCGCGGCGAACATTAACCCTTGGTCGCGTCGTAGGCCAGTGTTGCCATACTACAGGACGCAAATCAGCGCCGAATTCAGGATGAGCCAGTATGCGACAACTATTTTTTTCTCCGATAGTTTAAGCGACGAGCTCCTCAATCACTGATACACACCCTCCACTGTAGGAGCGAGCTTGCTCGCGAAAAACCTGAGTACCACGCGTTAAACCAGAAGCGCTGCGTCTTCGTTGATGGTTTTCGCGAGCAAGCTCGCTTCTACAGGTCCACATATGCCAGACACAAAAACGCCCCGAATAAGTCGGGGCGTTTTCATTCAGCGCTAAGGCTTAGCGCGGAAACGCAGGCGGGTTGACCCCAGCCATGTCTTCCATCACGCGAACCACCTGGCAGCTGTAGCCGAACTCGTTGTCGTACCATACGTACAGCACAACGCGGTTGTCCTGGGTGATGGTCGCTTCAGCGTCCACCACACCGGCGTGGCGCGAACCAACGAAGTCGGTGGAGACCACTTCCTGGGAATTGACGAAGTCGATTTGCTTGTGCAGATCGGAGTGCAGCGCCATGTAGCGCAGGTACTCGTTCATCTCTTCGCGGGTGGCGGCTTTCTCAAGGTTGAGGTTGAGAATGGCCATCGACACGTTCGGCGTCGGCACGCGGATCGCGTTACCGGTCAGCTTGCCGGCCAGCTCAGGCAGGGCCTTGGCAGCAGCGGTGGCAGCACCGGTCTCGGTGATCACCATGTTCAACGCGGCGCTGCGACCACGGCGATCGCCCTTGTGGAAGTTGTCGATCAGGTTCTGGTCGTTGGTGTAGGAGTGAACGGTTTCAACGTGGCCGTTAACGATACCGAACTTGTCATTCACAGCTTTGAGCACCGGCACGATGGCGTTGGTGGTGCAGGAAGCGGCGGACACTATCTTGTCGTCAGCGGTGATTTCAGCGTGGTTGATACCGTGCACGATGTTCTTGAGCTTGCCTTTGCCAGGCGCGGTCAGCACAACGCGGTCGATACCCGGGCAAGCCAGGTGCTGGCCCAGGCCCTCGGCATCACGCCATACACCGGTGTTGTCCACCAGCAGGGCGTCCTGGATGCCGTACTGGGTGTAATCCACCTCAGTCGGGTTCTTAGCGTAGATCACCTGAATCAGGTTACCGTTGGCAGTGATGGTGTTGTTTTCTTCATCGATGGTGATGGTGCCGTTGAACGAACCATGTACCGAATCGCGACGCAGCAGGCTGGCGCGTTTGGTCAGGTCATTCTCGGCGCCTTTGCGCACCACGATGGCACGCAGGCGCAGGCCGTCGCCGCCACCGGTTTTCTCGATCAGGATGCGCGCCAGTAGGCGGCCGATACGCCCGAAGCCGTACAGCACCACGTCGGTGCCCTTGCGAGGTGCGGCGTTTTGCTGGCCAACCACATCGGCCATTTCTTCACGCACGAACTGCTCGGCGCTACGGCCGGCGCCTTCCTTGCGGAACTTGTAGGCCAGCTTGCCCAGGTCTACCGAGGCCGCGCCGAGCTTGAGCTCGCTCATGGCCTTGAGCAGTGGGAATGTTTCGTGGACGGAGAGTTCGCTGTCGTCGGCGGAGCGATGGCGCGCAAAGCGGTGCGCCTTGAGAATCGCGATGACAGACTGGTTGATCAGGCTGCGGCCATAGATCGAGCTCACCACATTGTTATTGCGGTACAGCTGGCCGATAAGCGGAATCATCGCTTCTGCGAGTGCTTCACGGTCGATCCATTCACCAAGACACTGGTCGGGCTTCTGAGTCACGGGAACCTTCCACATGTAGGGGCTGAAAAAAGGGGCTACATTATGTCGCCCGACTGCACGATGAGCAATGCGCGAGGGGCA
Source organism: Pseudomonas sp. Root569 (assembly GCF_001427465.1). Classification (NCBI taxonomy): domain Bacteria; kingdom Pseudomonadati; phylum Pseudomonadota; class Gammaproteobacteria; order Pseudomonadales; family Pseudomonadaceae; genus Pseudomonas; species Pseudomonas sp. Root569. Next base: position 24,626 of record NZ_LMGQ01000025.1, read on the forward strand.
ACAAAAAGCCCTTGCAAAAAAATACTACCGCGCTACAGCCCAGGAAATACGCGGGTTCCAGAAGGCCACTAGTTGAGCGGGCGGGCCGACTTGTCCGTAACACTCCTAAACATTCGCGCTTTTTGGCACTACATATTGAGTCAAAACCCGGCATTGTTTGTCTTAGCCACTACATTTCCTACAAACCGTAATAGGCACAGTCAGCAACTGACAGGCGGCACCTCGGGCCGTTACAATTACCGACTTTGTCGCAACGCTTGGAGCTCAACCTTCCGTGCCCGTTCTGCGTCTACCGCTTCTCCCTGCCGCGGCAGGTAAACAGCACTGGGGCAACCTGCCCGGTGCCGCCCTGAGCCTGGCCATAGCCGAGGCTGCCAGCGCAGCCAAGCGCTTTACCCTGCTGCTTACCGCCGACAGCCAAAGTGCCGAACGGTTGGAGCAGGAGCTGAGCTTCTTCGCCCCGGATTTGCCGGTGCTGCATTTTCCCGACTGGGAAACCCTGCCCTACGACCTGTTCTCGCCGCACCAGGACATCATCTCCCAGCGCATCGCCAGCCTGTACCGCCTACCGGAACTGGCCCACGGCGTGCTGGTGGTGCCGATCACCACGGCCCTGCATCGCCTGGCGCCGACCAAGTTCCTGCTCGGCAGCAGTCTGGTGCTGGATATCGGCCAGAAGCTCGACGTAGAACAGATGCGCACGCGCCTGGAAGCCAGCGGCTACCGCTGCGTCGACACGGTGTACGAGCACGGTGAGTTCGCAGTGCGCGGCGCCCTGATCGACCTGTTCCCGATGGGCAGTAAGTTGCCGTATCGCATCGACCTGTTCGATGACGAAATCGAGACCTTGCGCACCTTCGATCCGGAAAACCAGCGCTCCATCGACAAGGTCGACTCGATCAAGCTGCTGCCGGCGCGGGAGTTCCCGCTGCAAAAAGACGCGGTCACCCGCTTCAAGGCGCGCTTTCGTGAACGCTTTGACGTGGACTTCCGCCGCTGCCCGATCTTCCAGGACCTGAGCAGCGGGATTACCCCGGCCGGTATCGAGTACTACCTGCCGTTGTTTTTCGACGAAACCTCCACCCTCTTCGATTACCTGCCCCAGGACACCCAGGTGTTCTCGTTGCCGGGCATCGAGCAGGCGGCGGAAAACTTCTGGAACGATGTGCGCAACCGCTACGAAGAGCGCCGCGTCGATCCGTCTCGGCCTTTATTGCCGCCCGCAGAACTGTTCCTGCCGGTGGAAGACTGCTTCGCCCGTCTGAAAAACTGGCCGCGTGTAGTTGCCAGCCAGCAGGATGTGGACGCCGGCAGTGGCCGTGAGCGCTTCCCGGCGGGGATGCTGCCGGACCTGGCGATCCAGGCCAAGGCAACCCAGCCGCTGGAAGCGCTGTCCAATTTCCTTGGCGACTTCCCCGGTCGCGTGCTCTTCACCGCCGAGTCCGCCGGGCGCCGCGAAGTGCTGTTGGAGCTATTGGAACGCCTGAAACTGCGGCCGAAGACGGTCGACAGCTGGCCGGATTTTGTAAATAGCAAAGAGCGCCTGGCGATCACCATCGCGCCGTTGGACGAGGGCTTGTTGCTGGACGACCCGGCCCTTGCCTTGATCGCCGAAAGCCCGCTGTTCGGCCAGCGTGTGATGCAGCGCCGTCGCCGTGAGAAGCGCGCAGACGCCAACAATGATGCGGTGATCAAGAACCTCACCGAACTGCGCGAAGGCGCGCCGGTGGTGCATATCGACCACGGCGTCGGTCGCTACCTGGGCTTGCAGACCCTGGAGATCGACAACCAGGCCGCCGAATTCCTCACCATGGAATACGCCGAAGGCGCCAAGCTCTACGTGCCGGTGGCCAGCCTGCACCTGATCGCCCGCTACACCGGCAGCGACGACGCCCTGGCACCGCTGCACCGCCTGGGCTCCGAGACCTGGCAGAAAGCCAAGCGCAAGGCTGCCGAACAGGTGCGCGACGTGGCTGCCGAGTTGCTCGACATCTATGCCCGCCGCGCGGCCCGCGAAGGCTATGCCTTCGCCGACCCGAAAGCCGACTACGCCACCTTCAGCGCCGGCTTCGCCTTCGAAGAAACCCCGGACCAGCAGACCACCATCGAAGCGGTGCGCGCCGACATGCTCGCGCCCAAGCCGATGGACCGCCTGGTGTGTGGCGACGTGGGCTTCGGCAAAACCGAAGTGGCCATGCGCGCAGCCTTCATTGCGGTACACGGCGGCAAGCAAGTGGCGATCCTGGTGCCCACTACCCTGCTCGCCCAGCAGCACTACAACAGCTTCCGCGACCGCTTTGCCGACTGGCCGGTGACCGTGGAGGTGATGAGCCGCTTCAAGTCCGCCAAGGAAGTAAACGCCGCCATCGCCGATTTGGCCGAGGGCAAGATCGATATCGTCATCGGCACCCACAAACTGCTGTCGGACGATGTGAAGATCAAGAATCTGGGCCTGGTAATCATCGACGAAGAACACCGCTTCGGTGTGCGTCAGAAAGAACAGCTCAAGGCCCTGCGCAGTGAAGTCGACATTCTTACCCTGACCGCCACGCCGATTCCGCGCACGCTGAACATGGCGGTGTCGGGCATGCGCGACCTGTCGATCATCGCTACGCCGCCGGCGCGTCGCCTGTCGGTGCGCACCTTTGTGATGGAACAGAACAAGAGCACGGTCAAGGAAGCACTGCTGCGCGAACTGCTGCGTGGCGGCCAGGTTTACTACCTGCACAACGATGTGAAGACCATCGAGAAATGTGCCGCCGACCTCGCCGAGCTGGTGCCCGAAGCACGCATCGCCATCGGCCACGGGCAGATGCGCGAGCGCGAACTCGAGCAGGTGATGAGCGACTTCTACCACAAGCGCTTCAACGTGCTGATCGCCTCGACCATCATCGAGACCGGCATCGACGTGCCGAGCGCCAACACCATCATCATCGAGCGTGCCGACAAGTTCGGCCTGGCCCAGCTGCACCAGCTGCGCGGGCGCGTCGGGCGCAGTCACCACCAGGCGTATGCCTACCTGCTCACACCGCCGCGCCAACAGATCACCTCCGATGCGGAAAAGCGCCTGGAAGCGATCGCCAACACCCAGGACCTGGGTGCCGGCTTTGTATTGGCCACCAACGACCTGGAAATCCGTGGCGCCGGCGAACTGCTCGGTGATGGCCAGAGCGGCCAGATCCAGGCAGTCGGCTTCACCCTGTATATGGAGATGCTCGAACGCGCAGTGAAAGCCATCCGCAAGGGCGAGCAACCGAACCTCGACCAACCCCTGGGCGGCGGCCCGGAGATCAACCTGCGCCTGCCGGCGTTGATTCCCGAAGACTACCTGCCGGATGTGCATGCACGGCTGATCCTGTACAAGCGCATTGCCTCGGCGACTGACGAAGAAGGTCTCAAGGACCTGCAAGTGGAAATGATCGACCGCTTCGGCCTGCTGCCGGAACCGACCAAGAACCTGGTGCGCCTGACCCTGCTCAAGTTGCAGGCCGAGCAGTTGGGGATCAAGAAGGTCGACGCCGGGCCGCAAGGTGGGCGTATCGAATTCGAAGCGCAGACGCCGGTAGACCCCTTGGTGCTGATCAAGCTGATCCAGGGCCAGCCCAACCGCTACAAGTTCGAAGGGGCTACGCTGTTCAAGTTCATGGTGCCGATGGAACGTGCCGAAGAACGCTTCAATACCCTGGAGGCGCTGTTTGAGCGCCTCCTTCCGAAATCCCCTTGAAGGACGCCGCCATGCGCCTGTTCCGCATTCTGAGCCTGTTGTTGGTGGTACTCGCGCCTTCGGCATTTGCCGACAGCCCGTACCAGGTGGAAATGATCCTGGTGCGCCAGAATGCGGAGCCGGTGATCAACAGCCGCGCCGCCCCGGAAAACTGGGACGGCGGCGCCCAGCGCCTGGGCGAGCGGCTGAGCCCGCCGCGCCTGGGCAACATCGTCGAAAAATTGCGCGCCGACTCCAACTACACCGTGCTCGCGCACAAGGCCTGGGAACAGAATCTGGGCGAGCAGCCGGTAAAGATCGCGATCACCGACGGCCAGGAGCAATTCGGCCAGTTTCCTATCGAGGGTGTGTTGAGCCTGCAATTGGGTCGTTTCACCGACATCGATGCCGATTTCTGGATCAACCAGTTCGACGGCAACGGCAGCGTGATCGCCAGTGAACACCTGGCGCAGAAAGACGTACGCACCAAGAACAACCAGCTTAATTACCTGGACGGCGGCCACCTGGCGTTGTTGATCAAGATCACCTCGCTGACCGCCAAGCCGCCCAGCGCACCACCGCCCGACATGCAGGACTGATCCAGCGCCATGCCCCTCACTTCGCCTCTGACCAAACCCCTGGCCCCTTCGTGGGCCAATCGCTTCAAAGAGCAGAGCCTGGAGCGCGGGCGGCGTTACGCACTGGAAAACCGCGTGCGTATCGTCGAGTGCGGTGACAGCACCATTACCGCCAGTTGCGAAGGCTCCGGCGGTAACGTCTATCGGCAAACCATCTCGTTGCGTGAGTCGGCCAAGGGCCTGCTGATCCTGGTGGATAGCCGCTGTACCTGCCCGGTGCACACCAACTGCAAACACATCGCGGCGGTGCTGCTCAAGGTTCAGGAAACCCTGGCCTACCCGGCGGCAACCCAAGATGCGCAACTGCTGGAAAAACTCCAGGCCGTGCTGGATAACCGCGTGGTCCTGCCGCAGGTGGTCATGGAGGACGTGCGGCCCGTGCCGCGCCTGTGGCTGGCCAGCGTCGAGTTCAGCGCGTTCGAACCGCGCAACGGCAAGATGCAGCGCTATATCCAGCACCGTGCGGCACTGTCGTTCAACTACCTGGGCAATTACGTCAGTGGGCAAAAGAACGCCGATATCATCGTGCGCCAGGACACCCAGAGCCTGCGAATCAAGCGCCATCCCGAGCAGGAACAAGCCTGTCGCGAACAACTGCGCTTGCTGGGTTTCAAGATCGCCACGCGCCAAAGCAAGGCCTTGCCTGAAAGCGCCGGCGAGCTGTTCGAGATGGTCAATGACAGCGCCTGGCTGAACTTCACGCTCAACTCATCGCCGACGCTGCGGGCCGAGGGCTGGGAGCTGCAAATCGATGAAGACTTCGGTTTCGACCTGAGCCCGGTGGACGACTGGTACGCCAGCGTCGATGAAGCGCCGGAGCGTGACTGGTTCGACCTGGAGTTGGGCATCATCGTCAATGGCGAACGGTTGAGCCTGCTACCGATATTGCTGAACCTGATGCGCTCCCACACCGAGATCCTCAATCCGGAAAAACTCGCAAGGCGCCGCGATGATGAACTGATCCTGGTGAATATTCCCGGGCTGCCCAACGGCCACGGCCCGCTGCAAGTGGCGCTGCCCTACGGGCGCTTGAAGCCGGTGCTGGCGACTCTCGGCGAGTTCTACCTGCAGGAAACCGGCACCACGACGTTGCGCCTGGCCAAGGCCGACGCGATCAGGCTCAACCCGCTGGAAGACCTGCCGTTGCAATGGGAAGGCGGCGAGAAGATCCGCAACTTCGCCCAACGCCTGCGGGACATCAAGGACTTCACCTGCGTCGCGCCCGAGGGACTGAACGCAACCTTGCGCCCCTATCAACTGGAAGGCTTGAGCTGGATGCAGTCACTGCGACAGCTGGAAGTGGGCGGGATTCTCGCGGACGATATGGGCCTGGGCAAAACCCTGCAAACCCTGGCGCATATTCTCACCGAGAAAATCGCCGGGCGCCTTGATCGGCCCTGCATGGTCGTGATGCCCACCAGTCTGATTCCGAACTGGCTCGATGAAGCTGCGCACTTCACCCCGCAACTGCGGGTGCAGGCGCTGTACGGCGCAGGGCGCAAGAAACACTTCGCCAACCTGCACGACTACGACCTGCTGCTGACCACTTATGCCCTGCTGCCCAAGGACATCGACACGCTCGCCGCCCTGCCCTTGCATGTATTGATCCTGGATGAAGCGCAGTACATCAAGAACCCGTCCAGCAAGGCCGCCCAGGCCGCACGCGAGCTGAACGCCCGCCAGCGCCTGTGCCTGAGCGGCACGCCATTGGAAAACCACCTGGGTGAACTGTGGTCGCTGTTCCATTTCCTGTTGCCGGGTTGGCTGGGCGACGTGAAGAGCTTCAACCGTGATTACCGCGTGCCGATTGAAAAACGCGCCAGTGACGTGCGCTTGCAGCACCTCAACGGTCGGATCAAACCGTTCCTGCTGCGCCGCACCAAGGAACAGGTGGCGACCGAACTGCCACCCAAGACTGAGATCATCCACTGGGTCGACCTCAACGAGGCCCAGCGCGACGTGTACGAAACCATGCGTCTGGCCATGGATAAAAAAGTCCGCGACGAAATCACCCGCAAGGGCGTGGCCCGCAGCCAGATCATCATCCTTGAAGCGCTGCTCAAACTGCGACAAGTGTGCTGCGACCTGCGTCTGGTCAACGACGCCACTCTGCCGGCGCGTGGCAGCAGCTCGGGCAAGCTCGACAGCCTGATGGACATGCTCGACGAGCTGTTTGCCGAAGGCCGCAGGATTCTGCTGTTCTCGCAGTTCACTTCGATGCTGAGCCTGATCGAAATCGAACTGAAAAAACGCGGGATTGCCTACGCATTGCTGACCGGCCAGACCCGTGACCGACGTACACCGGTGAAGGATTTCCAGAGCGGCAAGTTGCAGATCTTTTTGATCAGCTTGAAGGCCGGTGGCGTGGGTTTGAACCTGACCGAAGCCGACACGGTGATTCACTACGACCCGTGGTGGAACCCGGCCACGGAAAACCAGGCCACCGACCGTGCGTATCGCATCGGGCAGGAAAAGCCAGTGTTTGTGTACAAGATGATTGCGCGGGGCACGGTGGAGGAGAAAATCCAGCACCTGCAGAAGGAGAAGTCCGACTTGGCGGCAGGCGTGCTGGATGGGCGTACCACTGGGGATTGGCAGTTGGGCAATGAAGATATTGAGGCGTTGTTTGCGCCGTTGCCCAACAAGCAAGAAAAGCGCTGACTGTTACATCGCCATCGGGGGCAAGACCCCTCCCACATTTGTATGTATTTACAATTCAAAGTGCGTGAGGGGACTTGCCCCCGATGGGTGCGCCGTGGTGCTTAGCCAGGCAAGGGCGCAAACAGCGCCTCAATATCCCTCTGCTCCAGCTTCCAACCCGCACCGGCGCCACCTTGCAGCACTCCATCAGCCAATGCAGCCTTCTCCAACTGCAACGCCTGAATCTTCTCCTCGACCGTGCCCCGGGCAATCATCTTGTACACAAACACCGGCTTATCCTGGCCTATACGATAAGCCCGGTCGGTGGCCTGACTCTCCACGGCAGGGTTCCACCACGGATCGTAATGAATCACCGTATCGGCCGCCGTCAGGTTCAAGCCCGTACCGCCCGCTTTCAGGCTGATCAGGAATAATGGTGTCTTGCCGTCCTGGAAGTTCTTCACTGGCGTACGTCGGTCAAGGGTGTCTCCCGTCAGGATCGAATACTCAAGCCCACGCTGCTTGAGCTCTTCTTCAATCAACGCCAGCATCGAGGTGAATTGCGAGAACAACAAAATCCGCCGCCCCTCGCTGAGTAACTCTTCCAGCATCTCCATCAGGCTGCCCAACTTGCCAGTGCCGGCCTTGACAGCTTTAGTCACCGGCGCAGATTTGACCAGGCGCAAGTCACAGCACACCTGGCGCAGTTTGAGCAGTGCTTCGAGAATGATGATTTGGCTACGGGCCACGCCATGCCGACTGATTTCGTCGCGCACCTTTTTGTCCATCGCCACGCGTACCGTTTCGTAGACATCCCGCTGTGCGTCGCTCAGCTCGACCCAGTGGACGATTTCGGACTTGGGCGGTAATTCCGTCGCGACCTGCTCCTTTTTACGTCGCAACAGGAACGGTTTGATACGCGCGCTGAGGTGCTGCATACGCTGCGCATTACCGTGTTTCTCGATGGGCGTACGGTAATCACGATTAAAGGTTTTGCTGTCGCCCAACCAGCCCGGTAACAGGAAGTGGAACAGCGACCACAGCTCACCCAAGTGGTTTTCCAAAGGCGTACCGCTCAAGCATAAACGCTGACCGGCCTCCAATTGACGAGCAGCCTGAGCCGCTTTGCTGTTGGGGTTCTTGATGTTTTGCGCTTCGTCCAGGATCAGCACGCTCCAGCGCTGAAGCTGCAGGACTTCAAGGTCCCGCGGCAACAGTGCATAGGTGGTGAGTACCAGGTCGTAATCGGTCAAGCGCGTGAAGTCAGCCTGACGCTGCGCACCGTGCAGTGCCAGGACTTTGAGCTGTGGCGTAAAACGCGCAGCTTCGTCCATCCAGTTCGGGATCAAGCTGGTGGGCATTACCGCCAGTGCAGGCGCCTGTAAACGGCCAGACTGCTTTTCGCAGAGTAGATGGGCGAGCGCCTGCAGGGTTTTGCCAAGCCCCATGTCGTCACCCAGGATCCCGCCGACTTCCAGCTCGCGCAGGGTTTGCATCCAGTTCAGCCCTTCGAGCTGATAGCCGCGCAGTTCCGCGTTCAGGCCCCGAGGAGCCGGCACATGAACGTGAATGGAGTCTTTAAGGCGCTTGGCGAAATCACGCAGTCGCTCGCCGCCCTGCCAGACCAAGGGTAGTGCATCCAGATTACTGAGCCGTGCCGCATCCGGCGCACTCAGCCGCAGTGCATCGCCTTCTGGTGCACGCAGGTAGAGTTCGCCGAGGGTCGCCATCAGGGGTTTGATACGACCGTAGGGCAGCGCGACTTTGGTATGAGTGCGGGTGCCCAGACTGACCAACACGCGCTCTTGATCATCACGCTCGGCCATGTAGGCGGCGTCAAGCAGTTTGGGTTGACGACGCATCAAGTCTAATACGATTGGCAGCAGGCTGTGACGCTCGCCGTTGACCTCAATGCCCAGCTCAAGGTCAAACCACTCGTGGCCGGGCGACTCTTCGATGTCCGCGTACCAGCCGTCTACAGCCTCCACATCGTAATAAAACCCCGGATGGATGACGACGTCCCACCCTGCCTCACGCAAAACCGACAGCCCGCTCTCAACAAACGCCAGCCAGGCTTCATCATTGGGTAGATCGAACATCTCTCCTGCACTGGCAGGCAGCGCACGGGTTTTACGATTGACCGTTTTGAAGCCGATTTTTGTGAGCGTCTTGCGCAGGGCTTTTTCAGCCGCCGGCTTGCGTTGAATGCGCTGGGTTTCGGTGCCGTTGAGAAACAGGATGTCTTCAGTGCCCTTGCCGCTGACCAGGCTGGTGTCGTAACGGAAAGCCAAGGCAGCGCGGTGTTCCAGGATGGGCATTCGTCGATAGTCGGTCTGGCTGTAGACGTAGGATTCGTCGCTTCCCAAGGTGAGGCAGCCTTGTGGTTCCAGCGTATCCACGACGCGCTCGGTCAGCTCACGTGGCGGAGGAATGACTTGGGACACCACACTGAGCCGATGACTGAACATCGCCACCTGATCAGCTGGAATCACGGGCAGGCCACATAAATGTATCGCCAGGTTCTCATCCACCCCAGGCTCAAGCACGCCCAACTGCATGTTGCCCAAGTCCAGATAATGGAGCGGCTTGAGAGGCAATACTTCGTCCAGTTCACGACCATTGCTGAGCCATTCAGGACAATAATTGCCATCAGGCATCACGGCCCAATTGAAACGAGCGGCACGGACAGGCCCTGGGTTAAGCGCTAACCCAGCATCCAAATCAAAAAAAAGACGCTGGGTTTTCAACGCCAGCTGGAGTATTTCGGCGCCCGCCTCCCCCGTTAACTGAAAAGCGCTGCCGTAGCTTAGGTAAGGACGGCTCAACATGAGCAAGCGACCAAGCTTTATATCCAGCTCATGCATATAAGCGGGAGTACGCCGCAATATTTCATCCATCGAGTGCAGCGGCTTGATATCGCTGTAGTCACCTTTCTTCGTCACGCGTGCCCGATATACCTCTAGTGACCACCTCATTGAATAAGCATCGGGGGCGAGTTGATACAGCAAACAGGTACCAGTGTTCTTGTGTTGTACCTCATCCACAGGAGCGGGCTTGGGGATACTCTCAAGCCAGTTTTCGAGCTGCGGATTCAGACGGTCAGCCACCTGTTTTTTCGGTTCGTTCAGCTCGTCATACAGCGCGGTCAACGTAAACAAGGTTGCAGCGGCGTGCTTGCAATTGATCGCCACCGGGCAAGAACACACGCACCTGATGCCCGTCCAACGTGATGCTGCACCCTCCAGGGTAATCACCAGGTTATAGACATTACGGCCAGACCCCTTGCACTGTGCAATCAGTCTGCCCTGTCCGAATTCTTTTATCTCAAGACGATTTTCGCCAGCATACTCAAAGCCACGCTCCAGCGAGCGAGGGTCAAAGTATTCCTGCCAATCCAACTCGACGATACGTGCAATCAGGTCATTCATGGAGCAGAACTCTACAGCGGTCAGCAACGAGATTTAAAGCAGGGCGACTCCTACAAGGCGGTAAGAGATAGCTACAGCCATATTCAGACGCTTCTTACACCAAGCTTCTTAACAGCACAGGCGCCGTTCACTCAATCAACTGAGCGTCCCGCAACGCTGTGAGAGCCGTCAACCAGCGCGGATCCTGTTTGTAATCAGTCGACGCAACCGCCTGCCCACGCATACGCGCAATCCGCGCCGACGGCGTGACCTTCATCCGCTGCGCGGCGGTGAGTGCCAGCTCGGCAGCCGCACGGTCATTGCACACCAGACCCATATCACAACCCGCCGTCAGCGCCGCCTCGATCCGACTCGCCGCATCGCCGACCACATGGGCGCCCGCCATGGACAGGTCATCACTGAAAATCACCCCGTCGAACTGCAACTCGCCGCGCAGAATGTCCTGCAACCAGCGGCGCGAGAAGCCGGCGGGCTGGCTGTCCACCTGCGGGTAGATCACGTGCGCGGGCATCACTGCGGCCAATTGCTTGCTCAAGCGTGCGAAGGGCACCAGGTCATTGGCGCGGATTTGTTCCAGGCTGCGCTCGTCATTGGGAATGGCGACGTGGGAATCGGCCTCGGCCCAACCGTGGCCAGGGAAGTGTTTGCCGGTGGCGGCCATGCCGGCGCTGTTCATGCCGCGGATAAAGGCACCGGCCAGTACGGCGGCGCGCTCGGGGTCGCCTTCGAAGGAGCGAGTGCCGACCACAGCGCTGCGTTGGTAATCCAGGTCCAGCACCGGGGCGAAACTCAAGTCGAGACCCACAGCCAGTACTTCGGTGGCCATGATCCAGCCGCACTGTTCTGCCAGGTATTCAGCGTTGGGGTTATCGGCCAGCGCACGCATGGCCGGCAAGCGCACGAAGCCCTGGCGCAGGCGCTGTACGCGCCCGCCTTCCTGGTCGACCGCCAGCAGCAGGTCCGGGCGCACCGCACGGATTGCCGCGCTCAACTCGCGAACCTGGCGTGGGTGCTCGATATTGCGCGCAAAAATGATCAGGCCGCCCACTTCCGGTTGGCGCAACAGATGGCGGTCCTCGGCCGTCAGCCAGGTACCAGCCACGTCGACCATCAAAGAACCTTGCAGGGCAGCAGTCATAAACCTTCCTTAAATAACGCACACAGCCCACCGCCCTTACCGGGCAAGGTAAGCACGACGGGTTGCGAGTAGATAGCTGAAATCGGCATGGCGGCTAGCTTAGCGGATGCAAGCGGCCGCGCACACCCGGGGGCGGTCAAACCTTGGCGGCGGTCGGCGCGTTCTTGCTGCGTGGACGCAACTGGGCAGCGGCCATGGCCGGGTCGGTGACGCCGGTTTCGGCGCGCATGCCGGCCGCGAGAAACGGCACCATCAGGCGCATGACCTGCTCGATGGAGGTGTTCACCCCGAAATCGGTCTCGGCAATCGCCCGCAAAGCCTTGATACCGGACATGCTGAAGGCTGCAGCGCCGAGCATGAAATGCACGCGCCAGAACAGTTCGATAGGCGGAATACGCGGGGCGGCTTCGTTGACAAGCAGCATGTAGCGACGGAACACCTTGCCGTACATGTCTTCCAGATAACGGCGCAGGTGGCCCTGGCTCTGGCTGAATGCCAGGCCCAGCAGGCGCATGAAGATCGACAGGTCATTGCCGCTGCGTGGCTGCACGACCAACGCTTGCTCAACGAGGATTTCCAGCAGGTCTTCCAGGCTCGGCTTGTGATCGGCCTTGGCCTGACGGCGCTCCAGCTCACGATCGAGACTGGCGCAGAACGGCCCCAGGAAGCGTGAGAATACGGCTTGGATCAGGGCTTTTTTTGAACCGAAATGGTAGTTCACGGCGGCAAGGTTGACCCCAGCCTTGCTGGTGATCAGCCGCAGTGAGGTTTCAGCAAATCCTTTTTCCGCGAACAACTGCTCGGCAGCATCGAGAATGCGTTCAACGGTTTCCGACTGGGCCATGGCTACTCCGCCTGACAAACACTTGTTTGAAACATACGTTTCAGAGTGTGTCTTGTCAAGCCTGGAGGTTCGTTTTCCGGCCGGGCAGTCATCACTTGCATGGCTATTTAATCACATCCTTCTCGCTCTGTAGGCAGCACTATTCCTGGGCTGTAGGAAGGGTGACGAATGACCGTCCAGCGGAGCCGATGAAAAGGATGATTGCCAAGCGCAGTTCACTGTATATAATCCCAGTCACTGTATAAAAAGACAGAGCGATCAACATGCTAAAACTGACGCCACGCCAAGCTGAGATTCTGGCTTTTATCAAGCGCTGCCTTGATGACAATGGTTACCCGCCGACCCGTGCGGAAATTGCCCTGGAGCTGGGGTTCAAGTCCCCGAACGCCGCAGAAGAGCATCTCAAGGCCCTCGCCCGCAAGGGCGCAATCGAGATGACCCCGGGTGCCTCGCGGGGTATTCGCATCCCTGGCTTCGAAGCCAAGGCCGACGAATCGACATTGCCGATCATCGGTCGCGTCGCCGCCGGTGCGCCGATCCTGGCGCAGCAGCACGTCGAGGAATCCTGCAACATCAACCCGACGTTCTTCCATCCTCGGGCCGACTACCTGCTGCGCGTGCACGGCATGAGCATGAAGGACGTGGGCATCTTTGACGGCGACCTGCTGGCCGTCCACACCACCCGCGAAGCCCGCAATGGCCAGATCGTCGTGGCCCGTATCGGCGACGAAGTCACCGTCAAACGCTTCAAGCGTGAAGGCAGCAAGGTTTGGCTGCTGGCTGAAAACCCTGAGTTTGCCCCGATCGAAGTCAACCTGAAAGACCAGGATCTGGTGATCGAAGGCTTGAGTGTCGGCGTCATTCGCCGCTAAAGGAGGCATCATGCAGCTCGTGCACACCCCACAACACGCCCAACTGTCGCTGTTCGAGGCCTTCATGGCCCAACCCCTTGCGCCCATCCTCAAGGAAACGGTCGAGGCCCCCTGGGGCGGCGAGCCCGAGGCATTCAGTGAATTGTCGTTGCGCGGTGCGGCTGAGAGCTGCCTGAACCTGCTGGCTCCCATTCTGCGCGACTTGAGCGAAGACAAGGACGCACGCTGGCTGACGCTGATCGCCCCGCCCGCCAGCCTGACGCAGGCCTGGCTGCGGGAGGCCGGCCTCAACCGCGAGCGCATCCTGTTGCTGCAACCACGCGGAACGCAGAGCGCCCAACAGCTGACCTGCGAAGCCTTGCGCCTGGGTCGTAGTCATACGGTGGTGAGTTGGTTGAATCCGCTGAATGCCAGCGCCAAGCAGCAACTGATCAGTGCCGCACGCACAGGTGATGCACAGAGCTTGAATATTCGCTTGGGATAGAGGGGCTTGTGGTGGCGAGCGAGCTTGTTATCGGGGCTCAGTGAAGAACCCGCGGGCCGTCGTCTTTCTCAGGCTCGCCTTCCGCCAGGCGACCTGCCATCTGCACGCCCACGCTCAACATGGCCTTGGCCACTTCCACATGCTGACCCTGCAGGAACACTTTGGCATCTTCGGAGAAATCCAGAATGACTAGAGAACCTTCGTCCTCAGCTCGGCGCAGTTCGATTCGGCCATCAGGCAGTTCAACAATTTCCAGAAAGGACGTTGGCATAAAAGTCTGTTCTCCACGAAAGGCCGGGATTATATCAGTCATCCACCCAGCCTCGCAGGGTAACTGGGCAGGTTTCTTTACCGCGTGATGAATGGTGCCGGGCAAGTGCCCACTTTCAGCACTCGTTCAAACCCTCACGAAACCGCAGCGCCATCTTTTTCAGCTCCTGGCGCCAGCTTTCCAACTCTTCGCGGCTCAGGGGCTTGGGCTCATCCTGTTCCAACGCCACGGCAACGATCAGCGGCTGGGTGACATCGCCTTTGGGCACATGAGGAATACGCGGCGGCTGAAACATATCTGCATGCGCCTTGAGCAACCGCGCCACCCAACTGTCAGGGCTCTGGGTCATTTCCACCAGCTCTGCCAACTCAGGGATCGCCATGGATTCCAGCACTTCGTGATTCATGATCATTTCCGCTCTGGGCGAGCCGGCCTGGGGCAAGCGATAGAACCCGGCGATTTCATGACACAAACCCAGCAAAGCGCCATACAGATGGAACAAGGCCGCCTCGCGCCCCGCCTGGACCAGCGCGATGGCGTTCATCTCCTTCCCTTCCTCGGCACGGCCAAGGGCCTCCAAGGACAAACCCGCGAAGTAAATTTTCTGATTGGTACGGGTATAGAGTTCGTTGGCCATGACGGCAATCTCCACAACGAATAGGCGTGATGCTGGCTGTGTAGGAGCGAGCTTGCTCGCGAAAAACCTCCCGGCACGGCAGGGTGCCAGGCTTCCCGCGTTTAACTAACGATCTTCGCGAGCAAGCTCGCTCCTACAGTAAGCAAAAACCGTCTATACAGACGGCTTTTGGCGTTAACAGACTAGCGGATCAAGCGCCCTGGCGCTTGTCCTCGACCTTCCACTTGCCACCGTCGTAGAACGCTTTCCAGCCAGTAGGCTTGCCGTCCACTTCGGTCTGCACGTACTGCTCCTTGGTCTTGCGGCTGTAGCGGATCACGGCTGGACGACCATCCGGGTCCTTCTTCGGCGCTTCACACAGGAAGTGGTACTTGGGATCGATCTCGTCCTTGTGCGGTACGATTTCCATCACCAGCGGCGCACGGGTCTCGCGGTTTTTCGGGAACTGGCTGGCCGCCAGGAACAGGCCCGAAGCACCGTCACGCAGGATGTAGGTGTCGTTGACCTTCTCGCACTTGAGCTCAGGCATCTTCACCGGGTCCATCTTCGGCGGCGCCGCGTCACCACTTTTCAGCAGTTTTCGGGTGTTCTTGCACGTAGGGTTGGTGCAGCCGAAGAACTTGCCGAAACGACCGGTCTTGAGCTGCATCTCGCTGCCGCACTTGTCGCATTCCAGGCTCGGGCCTTCGTAGCCCTTGATGCGGTAAGTGCCCTCTTCAATCTCGTAGCCATTGCAGTCCGGGTTGTTACCGCAGATGTGCAGCTTGTGCTTCTCGTCCAGCAGGTAGGCGTCCATCGCCGTGCTGCAGATCGGGCAGCGGTGCTTGCCACGCAACACCAGCGACTCGGATTCGCCCTCGTCATCGGCCGCGATCTCATCACCTGGCACCAGGTTGACGGTCGCCTTGCAGCGCTCTTTCGGCGGCAGGCTGTAGCCCGAGCAACCGAGGAACACGCCGGTGGACGCAGTACGAATCTGCATCGGACGGCCACAGGTCAGGCACGGGATGTCGGTCATTACCGGCTGGTTGGCACGCATGCCGCTCTCAGGGCTTTCAGCCACTTCGAGTTTTTTCTTGAAGTCGCCATAGAACTCGTCGAGCACGTTTTTCCAGTCGCGCTCGCCCTGGGCCACGTCGTCGAGGTTCTCTTCCATGCCGGCGGTGAAACCGTAGTCCATCAGGTTGGAGAAGCTCTCCGACAGGCGCTCGGTAACGATGTCGCCCATCTTTTCCGAATAGAAACGACGGTTGTGCAGAGCGACGTAGCCACGATCCTGGATGGTGGAGATGATTGCCGCATAGGTCGACGGGCGACCGATACCGCGTTTTTCCATCTCCTTCACCAGGCTGGCTTCCGAATAGCGCGCTGGCGGCTTGGTGAAGTGCTGGGACGGGTCGAGCTTGATCAGCTTCAACGTATCGCCCTGGGCCATGTCCGGCAGCACGTCGTCATCGCCTGGCTTGGCGATTTGCGGCATGACGCGGGTGTAGCCGTCGAACTTGAGGATACGGCCCTTGGCACGCAGCTCGAAGTCGCCAGCGCCCACACTGACAGTGGTAGACAGGTATTGCGCCGGCAGCATCTGGCAGGCCAGGAACTGGCGCCAGATCAGCTCGTAGAGGCGCTCAGCGTCGCGCTCCATGCCGCTCAGCTTGGAGGGCTCGGTGTTGGCATCAGAGGGACGAATCGCTTCGTGAGCCTCCTGGGCGCCCTCTTTGCTGCTGTAGACGTTGGGCTTCTCCGGCAGGTACTTCTTGCCGAATTCGCTTTCAATATAGGTGCGCGCCATCGCCACCGCGTCTTGCGACAGGTTGGTGGAGTCGGTACGCATATAAGTGATGTAGCCGGCTTCGTACAGACGCTGGGCCATCATCATGGTTTTCTTCACCCCGAAACCCAGGCGGTTGCTCGCGGCCTGTTGCAGGGTGGAGGTGATGAAAGGCGCCGACGGCTTGCTGCTGGTCGGTTTGTCTTCGCGCTTGACGATGCTGTAGCTGGAAGCCTTGAGCTTTTCCAGCGCGGCCATGGCCTGGGCTTCGTTCAGCGGCTTGAAAGCCTCGCCTTTTTCCCGGGCCACTTCGAAGCGCACGTTGGCGCCCTTGGCGGTGCCGAGATCGGCGTGGACTTCCCAGTATTCTTCGGGGTTGAACGCACGGATTTCGCGCTCACGCTCTACCACCAGCTTGACCGCTACCGATTGCACACGGCCAGCGGACAAACCACGGGCGATCTTCGCCCATAGCAGTGGCGAGACCATATAGCCCACCACGCGATCGAGGAAACGACGGGCCTGCTGGGCATTGACGCGGTCAATGTCCAGCTCCCCCGGCTTGGAGAAGGCTTCCTGGATGGCTTTCTTGGTGATTTCGTTGAACACCACACGCTTGTAGCGGCTGTCATCGCCGCCAATGGCTTCGCGCAGGTGCCAGGCAATGGCTTCCCCTTCGCGGTCCAAGTCCGTCGCGAGATAGATGGTGTCAGCATCCTTGGCGAGCCGGCGCAGCTCTTCGATGACCTTTTCCTTGCCCGGAAGGATTTCGTACTTGGCCTTCCAGCCATGGTCCGGGTCCACCCCCATGCGCGAGACCAGCTGCTTGCGCGCTTTCTCTTTAGGGCTGAGCACCGGACCTTCGCCCGCAGCCGCCTTGCCGCGCTTGGCGGCAGGCTCCTTGCTGGCGCTAGCCGAACCGCTGGTGGGCAGGTCTCGGATATGGCCGATACTCGACTTCACCACGTACTCGTTGCCCAAGTACTTGTTGATGGTCTTGGCCTTAGCCGGGGATTCCACAATGACCAGCGATTTGCCCATGGATCGGAAAGTTCCTGAATTCGAGAAGTGAAAGGCAGTTGGCGCCTGACGCGGCAACGCTATATATAGTGGCAACAAGGTGAGGTCAAGCGCAGCATTCTGCGCGACCTGCCGTTATTGCCCTTTAAAAAGACTGGGTTCGGCCTGGACCAAAGCAAAGCGCGGGACCTGCTCGCCGTCAACTTCGACGGTCTGAAGGAACATGCTCAAGGGGCGTACCCAAAAGCCGTATTCGCCATACAGTGCTTGGTAGAACACCACTTCTTCTTCGGTTTCGGAGTGGCGTGCCACGCTGAAAACGCGGTACTGCGGCCCCTTATAATGTTGGTAGAGCCCTGGTTCGACTTTCATGCTCTGGCCCCCTTACAAAATTTGTTGAAAAAAAATATTAAAAAGTTTCAAAAAACAAAAACCGGGGCACTGGGCCCCGGCTTCCGTCAACGAAACGCTTAGACGCGTTCGAAGACGGTGGAAATGCCTTGGCCGAGACCAATGCACATGGTTGCAACCCCAAGGTTGCCGCCATTTTGCTTCATCACATTAAGCAAAGTGCCGGAGATACGTGCACCGGAGCAACCGAATGGGTGGCCCAGGGCAATCGCACCGCCGTGCAGGTTAACCTTCTCGTTCATCTTGTCGAGCACTTTCAAATCTTTCAGCACTGGCAGGGCCTGTGCGGCGAAAGCTTCGTTGAGCTCGAAGAAGTCGATGTCGTTGATGGTCAGGCCTGCGCGCTTCAAGGCTTTTTGTGTGGCCGGTACTGGACCATAGCCCATGATTGCCGGGTCCACACCCGCCACTGCCATCGAACGGATCACGGCCAGCGGCTGGATACCCAGGTCCTGGGCACGCTGCGCCGACATCACGATCATGCACGAGGCACCGTCGGTGATTTGCGACGACGTACCGGCGGTCACGGTGCCGCCCTTTGGGTTGAAAGCCGGCTTGAGGGCCGCCAGGCTTTCCAGGGTGGTGTCCGGACGAATGGTTTCGTCGTAATCGAACAGTTTCAGGAAGCCGTTCTCGTCGTAGCCGTTCATCGGGATGATTTCATCCTTGAACTTGCCTTCCACGGTCGCCTTGTGGGCGAGCTGGTGGGAACGCACGCCGAACGCGTCCTGGGCCTCACGGGTGATGCCGTGCATCTTGCCGAGCATTTCTGCGGTCAGGCCCATCATGCCCGAGGCTTTCGCCGCGTACAGCGACATGTGCGGGTTAGGATCGACACCGTGCATCATGCTGACGTGGCCCATGTGTTCCACGCCACCGACAACGAATACATCGCCGTTGCCGGTCATGATCGCCTGGGCAGCGGTGTGCAGTGCACTCATCGAGGAGCCACACAGGCGGCTGACGGTCTGGCCAGCCGCGGTGTGCGGGATCTGGGTCATCAAGGAAGCCATGCGTGCGATGTTCCAGCCTTGCTCCAGGGTCTGGTTGACGCAGCCCCAGATCACGTCTTCGACTTCGTTGGGATCAACCTTGACGTTGCGTTCCAGCAGCTTGCTGATCAGGTGCGCCGACATGTCTTCGGCACGGGTGTTGCGGTGCATGCCGCCCTTGGAGCGGCCCATCGGAGTACGACCGAAGTCGACAATCACGACGTCTCTTGGATTCAAGCTCATAAATATTCTCGCTCTAGTCGTCTGGGCACTTAACCGAAGAAGCTCTGGCCGTTCTTGGCCATTTCACGCAGCTTCGCGGTCGGGTGGTACAGCGGGCCCAAATCAGCGTATTTGTCAGCCAGGGCAACGAACTCAGCCACACCGATCGAATCGATGTAACGCAGCGCACCACCACGGAATGGAGGGAAACCGATACCGTACACCAGGCCCATATCGGCTTCGGCGGCGGTCTCGACAATGCCGTCTTCCAGGCAACGCACGGTTTCCAGGCACAGGGCGATCATCATCCAGTTGATGATGTCCTCGTCGGACACCTCACGCTGTTCGTAGATAACCGGAGCCAGCACTTCATGCACCGACGGGTCGGCCACTTTCTTCTGCTTGCCCTTCTTGTCGGCCTCGTAGGCGTAGAAACCCTTGCCATTCTTCTGACCCAGGCGCTTGGCCTCGTACAGCGCATCGATCGCCGAGCGGCGGTCGTCTTTCATGCGGTCCGGGAAGCCCTCAGCCATCACGTCGCGACCGTGGTGGCCGGTGTCGATACCGACCACGTCCATCAGGTACGCCGGGCCCATTGGCCAGCCGAATTTTTCCATGACCTTGTCGATGCGCACGAAGTCCACACCGGCACTGACCAGCTTGGCGAAACCGCCGAAGTAGGGGAATAGTACGCGGTTGACCAGGAAGCCCGGGCAGTCATTGACCACGATCGGGTTCTTGCCCATTTTCTTGGCGTAGGCAACGGTGGTGGCAACCGCCAGCTCGCTGGATTTCTCGCCACGGATCACTTCCACCAGCGGCATCATGTGCACCGGGTTGAAGAAGTGCATGCCGACGAAGTTTTCCGGCCGCTTGAGGGCCTTGGCCAGCAGCGAGATGGAAATGGTTGAGGTGTTGGACGCCAGGATGGTGTCGTCCTTGACCTGGGCTTCAACTTCAGCCAACACGGCCTGCTTGACCTTCGGGTTCTCGACAACCGCTTCGACCACCAGGTCGACGTGGCCGAAATCGCCGTAAGACAGCGTAGGACGAATGCCATTAAGCACCTCGGCCATTTTCGCCGCGGTCATGCGACCTTTATCAACACGGCCAACCAGCAGCTTGGCGGCTTCGGCCAGGCCCTGCTCGATACCGTGTTCGTTGATGTCTTTCATCAGGATCGGCGTGCCCTTGGACGCCGACTGATAGGCGATGCCGCCACCCATAATACCGGCGCCGAGTACGGCAGCCTGTTTCACGTCCTTGGCGATTTCGTCGTAGGCCTTGGCCTTTTTCTTCAGTTCCTGATCGTTCAGGAACAAGCCGATCAGGCTCTGGGCCGCCGAGGTCTTCGCCAGCTTGACGAAGCCGGCCGCTTCCACTTCAAGGGCCTTGTCGCGACCGAAGTTCGCGGCCTTCTGGATAGTCTTGATCGCTTCAACCGGCGCCGGGTAGTTCGGGCCGGCCTGGCCAGCCACGAAACCCTTGGCGGTTTCGAACGACATCATTTGTTCGATGGCGTTGAGCTTGAGTTTTTCCAGCTTTGGCTGACGCTTGGCCTTGTAGTCAAATTCGCCGCTGATGGCGCCCTTGATCAGGTTCAGCGCAGCTTCGGCCAGTTTGTCCGGGGCAACAACAGCGTCGACAGCACCGACTTTCAGGGCGTCTTCGGCCTTGTTTTCCTTACCGGCGGCGATCCACTCGATAGCATTGTCAGCACCGATCAGGCGCGGCAGGCGCACGGTGCCGCCAAAACCTGGGTAGATGCCCAGTTTGACTTCCGGCAGGCCGATCTTGGCGGTGGCGGACATGACGCGGAAATCCGCCGCCAGGCACATTTCAAGGCCGCCGCCCAGCGCGATGCCATTGATCGCGGCAACGGTCGGCACGTTGAGGTCTTCGAAATCGCTGAAGATCTTGTTGGCTTCGAGGTTGCCAGCCACCAGCTCGGCATCGGGCAGCTTGAAGTTGTCGACGAATTCGGTGATGTCAGCGCCGACGATAAACACGTCCTTGCCGCTGGAGACGATCACGCCCTTGACCGAAGCATCTGCTTTGATGGTGTCTACGGCCTGACGCAGTTCGTTCAGGGTTAGACGGTTGAACTTGTTGACGGACTCACCCTTGAGGTCGAATTTGAGTTCGACGATGCCACTTTCAAGAGCCTTAACCGTGATGGCTTTACCTTCGTAAATCATCAACTGATCTCCACGATATGGAAGCTGAACAGTACACACTGGACGCTGGTCGCTGGTTTGACATTGACAGTTGCATCAATGCTCACGCCAATCAGCCAGTCACACCCGCCAGTGCGATAGTCGGGATTCTGTACGAGTCGTCTGACAGGCAAACGCTCAATTCATACGCCCGTTTGATTTGGGTACGCCACCTTCATCCAATTCCGAGCAATTGTCAATCGCTCCAAAGGCTAGGAAAAACGCGACTTTCCAGTCATTTCAGAACCCGGACCACGGGTGGGCAACCCGTCAATATTTAAATATTCACAAGATCAATAATAGAAAAGATGTGGGAAATGGCTGTACAGAAAGGGATATACGGCTAGGCTAGCGGCAACTTGCAGATTTACCGGCCTGCCTGGCCACCTCCAGCCCGATGATGATGTCGGGCTTTTTATTGCCCGGCCTCTGTAGGAGTGTCAGGCCAAGGCCCTGAGCAACGCATCAATATCCTTCAACACACTCATGTCGCCCTTCTCGCCCCAGTACAAGGCGATCATCTGCTTGTCGGCCTCGACCTTGTAGACGTTAGCCGGCAGCGTCGCAAAATGCGGCAACAACTTTTCATCCACGCACACTTCACGCCATTGATTGACCCACACCCCCGGCTCCAGCTGCCAGTAACTCCAGAGGGCCGGGGTGCTGCCGCGACGTGGCCGACAGTATTGCGCACAGGGGCTCGGCGGCTCCTGCTTGAGCCAATGCGGCCACTCCTGGGGCGCGAGCTGCATGGCCAGGCCGATGCGGCGCGCCTCCATGCGCAGGGCCATGCGCCCGCTCTGTCCACGCGACGGGCGCAGCCAGGCCAGGGGGCTTAAAACCACCGCAAGGATTGACACCACTATCCACACCGTCATATGTGTACTCCCGAATTTCTAGATGAGCGGATTTGACCTGACGCAACCCCATCCGCTTGAAAGCAGCCATACTGAACTTATTGCAGTCCCTTGGAGGAACGCCTCATGCCCTACAAACATATTCTGGTCGCTGTCGATCTGACCGAAGAGTGCGATCCGGTGATCAAGCGCGCGCAGGAATCTGCATTGGCCAATGGCGCCATACTGTCGCTGGTGCATATCGTCGAGCCCATGGCCATGGCCTTTGGCGGTGACGTACCGATGGACCTTTCCCAGTTGCAGCAACAACAATTCGACCAGGCCAAGGAGCGCCTGGACCGTTTGATTCTCAAATACCCGCACCTGAAAAAGGAAGACTGCCACCTGACATACGGCCAACCGCGCCAGGAAATCCACCACTTGGCCAAGGAAAAGGCTTGCGACTTGATCGTGGTGGGTAGCCATGGTCGTCACGGTTTGGCGTTGTTGCTGGGTTCTACTGCCAATGATGTACTGCACGGCGCGCCGTGCGATGTACTGGCCGTCAAGCTGGTAAAAAATTCGTAAGACCGATGGAGGCTAATGTGGGAGGGGCAAGTCGAATCGTCGCACCGCCCCTCCCACATTTTGAATCGCACTTCATATAGAAAACCCGGTGCTCATCAGATGAACACCGGGTTTTTTATTGCCCAGCAATCACTCAGGCATCCAGCTCGGCCCAACGCTCAACCAACGCTTCCAGCTCTTGGTTCAACGTCTCCAGGGAAGCGATGACCGCAGCGGTTTCTGCCGCCGGGCGCAGGTAGAAACCGGCGTCAGCCATTTGCGCTTCTACCGCGGCAATCTGCTGTTCCTTGGCGTCGATCTCACCCGGCAAGGCTTCCAGCTCACGCTGCAGCTTGTAGCTGAGTTTCTTCTTGGCCGCTGGTGCAGCTTCCTGGGCCGGTGCAGCCTCTTGCACAGGAGTCACCACCGCCGAGGTCAGGTCGGCCTTGCCGGACTTGCTCTCGGTCACTCCCAGCAGGCGCGGCGAGCCGCCCTGGCGCAGCCAGTCCTGGTAACCACCGACGTATTCGCGCACCTTGCCTTCACCTTCAAAGACCAGGGTGCTGGTGACCACGTTGTCGAGGAATTCCCGGTCGTGGCTGACCATCAGCACAGTGCCGTTGAACGTCAGCAGCACTTCTTCGAGCAACTCGAGGGTTTCCACATCGAGGTCGTTGGTCGGTTCGTCGAGCACCAGCAGGTTGGCCGGCTTGCTGAACAGCTTGGCCAGCAGCAAACGCGCACGCTCACCACCGGACAGAGCCTTGACCGGCGTACGCGCACGTTGCGGGCTGAACAGGAAGTCGCCCAGGTAGCTGAGCACATGGCGGCTCTGGCCGTCGATGTCGATAAAGTCGCGGCCTTCGGCGACGTTGTCGATCACGGTCTTTTCCAGGTCCAACTGATGGCGCAACTGGTCAAAGTAGGCCACGTCGATGCGCGTGCCCTCTTCCACCTTGCCGCTGGTCGGTTGCAGACCGCTGAGCATCAGCTTCAACAGGGTGGTCTTGCCGGTGCCGTTGGCGCCCAGCAGGCCAATACGGTCGCCTCGCTGCAGGACCATGGAAAAGTCCTTGATCAGGAACGGGCCGTCCGGGTGATGGAAGCTGACGTTCTCCAGCACCATGACTTGTTTGCCCGACTTGTCGGCGGTATCCAGCTGGATATTGGCCTTGCCGGTACGCTCGCGGCGTTCGCTACGCTCGACGCGCAAGGCTTTCAAGGCACGTACGCGGCCTTCGTTACGGGTGCGACGGGCCTTGATGCCCTGGCGGATCCAGACTTCTTCCTGAGCCAGCTTTTTGTCAAACAGCGCGTTGGCCGTTTCTTCGGCAGCCAGGGCGGCTTCCTTGTGCACCAGGAAGCTGGCGTAGTCGCCGTTCCAGTCGATCAGGCCGCCACGGTCCAGCTCGAGGATGCGCGTAGCCAGGCTCTGCAGGAATGCACGGTCGTGCGTGATAAACAGCACGGCGCCCTGGAAGTCTTTGATGGCTTCTTCAAGCCAGGCGATGGCGCCGATGTCCAGGTGGTTGGTCGGTTCGTCGAGCAGCAGCAGGTCCGGCTCGGACACCAGCGCCTGGGCCAGCAGCACACGGCGACGCCAGCCGCCGGACAATTCGGCGAGGGTCTTGTCGGCCGGCAGTTGCAGGCGGCTCAGGGTGCTGTCCACCAGTTGCTGCAAGCGCCAGCCGTCACGGGCTTCGAGGTCTTGCTGGACGTGCATCAGCTTGTCCAGGTCTTCCTCGGTGACGCAGTTCTGCGCCAGGTGATGGTATTGCGCGAGCAACTCGCCAACGCCGTCCAGGCCTTCGGCAACCACGTCGAACACTGTCCGTCCGTCGGCCACCGGCAATTCTTGCGGCAATTCGCCGATCTTGAGGCCCGGGGCACGCCAGACAGAGCCGTCATCGGGCTTCTGGTCGCCTTTTACCAGCTTCATCATGCTGGACTTGCCGGTGCCGTTGCGGCCGATGATGCACACCCGCTCACCACGGGCGATCTGCCAGGACACCTTGTCCAACAACGGCATGGCGCCGAAAGCAAGGGACACATCGCTGAATTTGAGCAGGGTCATACGCTTCTCCAAAAACTGGGCGCGCATTCTACCTGACTTGAGGGTGGGATGCGGTCGGGATTTTCTCTATCGACACGTTCTGTAGGACATTTCCGGCGATCTTCAACCGACCGACCGGCAAAGCTTTCGCGGGCCGCTGGCAAAAGGCTAAGCTAGGGGCAATCAGTGTCGGCAGTGCCGGTGCTAGTCGTGATTTCTCTGCACGGACGTCTCATGCGCAGTCGCCTTTTCAACTTTTTATCTTGCCTGCTTCTTACCGCCACTGCCGTTCAATCCGCCCAAGCGGTGGACCTCACTACCCAACGTCAGTATTACGATCAAGCCAAACGCGCCCTGGCCAAGGGTGACAGCGGCCCCTACATGCAATACAGCCAGGCCCTGGCCGACTACCCGCTCACGCCGTACCTGGCGTATGACGAGCTGACCGCACGCCTGAAAACCGCGAGCAACGAGGAAATCGAACAGTTCCTCGCCAAACACGGCGACCTGCCCCAGGCCAACTGGATGAAACTGCGTTGGCTACGCTGGCTGGCCGAACGTGGCGATTGGCAGACCTTTGAAAAGTACTACGACCCCAAGCTCAATTTCGTCGAACTGGACTGCCTGCATGGCCAGTACCAGCTCAGCCACAATCTCAAGGCTGAAGGCTACAAGACCGCCGAAAAACTATGGATGACCGGCAAAACCCAGCCGACCGCTTGTGACGCTACGTTCGGCCAATGGGCCGCTGCCGGCCAGCTGACCGAACAGAAGATCTGGGACCGCGCCAAACTCGCCGCCGAAGCTCGTAACTACGCGCTGGCCAACAGCCTGGTGAAAACCCTGCCAACCCTCGGCGCCCAGGGCCGGCTGATGGTGGATGTGGCGCAGAAGCCCGACATGCTCAGTGACCCGTCACGCTTCCTGCCGGCCACCGAAGCGATGTCGGACGCCGTGGGCCTGGGCCTGCGTCGCCTGGCGCGCCAGGATCCGGACAAGGCCATGGCCCTGCTCGACGGTTATGCCAGCAGCATGCACTTCTCCCGTGACGAAAAAGTGTCGATTGCCCGCGAGATTGGCCTGACCCTGGCCAAGCGCTTCGACCCGCGCGCGCTGGAAGTGATGACCAAGTACGACCCGGAACTGCGCGACAACACCGTGTCCGAATGGCGCCTGCGCCTGCTGTTGCGCCTGGCACGTTGGGAAGATGCCTACCAGTTGACCCGCAAGCTTCCACAAGACCTGGCCACCAGCAACCGCTGGCGCTACTGGCAGGCGCGCAGCCTGGAGCTGGCCGAGCCGCAAAACCCGCAGGCGCTGGTGCTCTACAAGAACGTGGCCAAGGAGCGGGACTTCTACGGCTTTCTCGCCGCTGATCGCTCCAAATCCCCCTACCAGTTGAACAATAAGCCGCTGGTGATGAGCCAGGCGCTGGTCAACAAGGTCCGCAATACCCCAGGTGTACGCCGTGCCCTGGAGTTCTATGCCCGCGGCCAGATCGTCGACGGCCGCCGCGAGTGGTATCACGTCAGCCGCCACTTCAACCGCGACGAGATGGTTGCCCAGGCCAAGCTGGCCTACGACATGAAGTGGTACTTCCCGGCCATCCGCACCATCAGCCAGGCGCAGTACTGGGACGATCTGGATATCCGCTTCCCGATGGCCCACCGCGACACCCTGGTGCGCGAAGCCAAGGTCCGCGGCCTGCATTCGAGCTGGGTGTTCGCCATTACCCGCCAGGAAAGTGCCTTTATGGACGACGCCCGCTCCGGCGTCGGCGCCAGCGGCCTGATGCAACTGATGCCCGGCACCGCCAAGGAAACCGCGCGCAAGTTCAGCATACCCCTGGCCTCCCCGGCCCAGGTGCTGGACCCAGACAAAAACATCCAGCTGGGCGCCGCCTACCTGAGCCAAGTGCACAGCCAGTTCAATGGCAACCGCGTGCTCGCCTCCGCCGCCTACAATGCCGGCCCCGGCCGCGTGCGCCAGTGGCTGCGCGGCGCAGACCACCTGAGTTTCGATGTCTGGGTGGAAAGCATCCCCTTCGACGAAACCCGCCAGTATGTGCAGAACGTGCTGTCTTATTCGGTGATCTACGGGCAGAAGCTCAATTCGCCGCAGCCGCTGGTGGATTGGCATGAGCGGTATTTTGACGATCAGTGATAAGAGCAGCTTCAAGCGATAAGTTTGAAGCTGTGAGAAAATGCCCGCATTGATAAATGCGGGCATTTTTTATGGTGCTGCTGGAAGCCCACTTTGCCCAGCTTCGGCCAGCGCCAAGTTCAACGCCTGTAGCATGAACTCTACAAAGGGCGTTGCCTGCGCTTGCTGGTCTGCTGCGGACAGTGCGGCGTAGTAAGCCTCTTGCTGCTCTCGAATCACCGCTTCCACCGGCAGGTATGCCAGCACCGAGCGCCACTGGCTGAGTATCAAGGTTTGCCAGAGCCGCCCCATCCGCCCATTACCTTCTGCAAATGGATGAATGAATTCGAACTCATAATGGAAGACGCAACTGGCTATCAACGGATGCCAGTCGGAAACCGCCAGCCATTGCAGCAAATCGTCCACCAAGTGAGTTACACGGCTCGCAGGCGGCGCCATATGGACAAGTTGCTCGCCGCGATAGATGCCGACACCTGCCTGTCGAAACCGACCGACATCGTCGATCAATCCAAACATGAGCAGTTCGTGAGCCTTGTGCAGGTCGACACGATCACCTGGATTCCACTGCGGCATGGCCTCGTAAGCAGCAAATGCATTACGCACTTCCTGAATTTCCCGGGGCAAGCCCAGCACCCGCTTACCTTCCAGAACAGCCGTCACCTGCTCGACGCTGAGCGTGTTGTTTTCGATCGCCAGTGAAGCCTGAATGGTGCGAATTCGATTGCCGCGCCTTAACTGAGGCGTCTGGCGGCCATCGTCACCGACTGAAAGCTGACCAATCTGCTCACTGATATCTGCCACAAGGGCCAGCATTTTTGGAGTCAGCGTCAACGGAGGTTGATAACGGCTCATGTCCTCATCCAGATCAATAACGAAAGATCACATGATGCCTCATTGAGCAGGGGTATCGCAGCTTCATTCCGTCTCCCCCCCTTCACTGAACTGCAACGCCGCCAACCGCGCATACAGCGGATTGCTCGCAATCAATTGCCTATGCGTACCCACCGCCACAAGCTTGCCTTGATCCATCACCGCTATTCGATCGGCATTCTTGACGGTCGCCAGGCGGTGAGCGATCACTAAAGTGGTTCGTCCCTGCATCAGTTGCGGCAGCGCTTGCTGGATCAGATGCTCACTCTGCGCGTCTAGAGCGCTGGTGGCCTCATCCAGCAACAGGATCGGCGCATCTATCAGCAAGGCGCGGGCGATGGCAAGGCGTTGGCGCTGGCCGCCGGAGAGGCCCATGCCGCCATCGCCAAGATGGGTCTGGTAGCCGTCGGGCATCTGCAGGATGAAGTCGTGGGCATGGGCGATACGCGCAGCGGCTTCGACCTCGGCCATGGTCGCGGACGGCTTGCCGTAGCGGATGTTTTCCTCAACGCTGCCGAAAAACAGCGCCGGGCTCTGGGACACCAAGGCGAAATGGCGACGCAGGTCCAGGGGGTCCAGCTCGGTCAGCGGGTGGCCTTCGAGCAGGATGCGACCTTGCTGGGGATCGTAGAAGCGCAGCAGCAGGTCGAAGATTGTCGACTTGCCCGCGCCGGAGGGGCCTACCAGCGCCAGGGTTTCGCCGGGATTGATGGTCAGGTTAAGGCCATCGATGGCGTAACTGTCCGGCCGTGAGGGGTAGGAAAAGCGCAGGTCTTTAAGCTCCATGCGGCCACTGACACGTTCCGGCAGGCGTTCGCTGCCATTGGCCGGCGCCTGGATATCGTTGCTCGACTGCAACAGCTCACCGATGCGCTCGGCCGCACCGGCGGCACGCTGCAACTCGCCGAGCACTTCGCTCAGAGTGCCGACGGCGCTGCCGACGATCAGGCTGTAGAACACAAACGCGGCCAGCTCACCGCCGGAAATGCGCCCGCTGATCACGTCCATGCCGCCTACCCATAGCATCACGCCCACAGCGCCAAGCACCAACATGATCACCAGGGTTATCAGCCAGGAGCGTTGCAGGATGCGTTTACGTGCGGTGGTGAAGGCGTCTTCCACCGTCACAGCGAACCGCTGTTCGTCCTGAACCTGGTGGTTATAGGCTTGCACGGTCTTGATCTGGCCCAGGGTCTCGGCAACATAGCTGCCGACGTCAGCGATGCGGTCCTGGCTCATGCGCGACAGGCTGCGCACGCGGCGCCCGAAGATCAGGATCGGCGCCAGCACCAGCGGCAACGCCACCACCACGATACTGGTGAGCTTGGGGTTGGTGACAAACAGCAGCACGATGCCACCGATGACCATCAGGGCATTACGCAGGAACAGCGACAGCGAGGAGCCGATCACCGATTGCAGCAAGGTGGTGTCGGTGGTCAGCCGCGACTGGATTTCCGAGCTGCGGTTGTTTTCGTAGAAGCCGGGGTGCAGGTAGATCAGGTGGTTGAACACCTGCCGGCGAATATCCGCCACCACCCGCTCGCCTATCCACGACACCAGGTAAAACCGCGTGAAGGTGCCCACGGCCAGGCCCAACACTAGCACCATGAACAGGCCGATGGACTGGTTAAGCAGATGAGGTGACTGGGTCATGAAGCCTTGGTCCACCAGCAGGCGAATACCTTGCCCCATAGACAAAGTAATGCCGGCGGTGACGATCAGCGCCAACAGGGCACCCAGCGCCTGCCAGCGATAGGGCGCAATAAAGCGGCTGGCCACGCGAATCGCACGGCGTTGACGGGTCGAGAGCATGGGACATCACCAATGAGGAGTCTGTGTACCTCAACATTGGGGGAACTTGCGTGAATAACAATGAGTCAGGTTAATTATGCCCGCCGACGCAAGCCCATAGAGGCTATCGGTCTAAGACTCATCTGGAAATATGTACCGGTTTCTGGTGGACTGGGTGTTCGAACCGATGATCGCGTAGGGAGTTGTAACAGCGCGTTCACGCGGGGGATTTAAAGTAGGTACACAACCTGATGAGGAGACAGGCCATGACCTTGCAAGATAGCAGCAATGCCAAGATTGAAGTGATCCGCCAGCCGCAGCAACTGCCATGCTCGTACATCGATGCCAAGGGCCGCGAAGTGCAGATTACCGAAGAGATGATCCAGCAAGCCTGCAGCGAGCTGGAACAGCGTCTGGTCAAACCTGCCCAGCAAGGCTGATACGCCCGCGCTCTTTGAGACCCGGCCCAGGTGGCCGGGTTTTTTATGAGTGTCTACAGGGCTTCGGCGCCCAAGGCCGAGACGATAGCGGCCAGCGCCGCCGACTCACCGTTGATCCGCACCTTCAAGCCGTCAATCTCACGCCGCAGCGGATAGTGCTTGCGCAGCAGGTCGAATGCCTTGCGCTGTTCCTCCACCGTGCCGACCAGGCTGCGGCGGAAGTCCGCATCGTCACGGCGCGGGTCGTACACACTGCGGCACAGGGTCGCCAGTGCCCAGGCAGGATCAGTGGCTGCGTTAAGATGCACTTCGGCCAGCCACGGTGCCGGCAATAAATCACTCAACTGAACACTCGGCTCCTGGCCCAGGTGCGCGCAGAACGCCTGGTAGATCTGCGCCGTGCCGCGCTGCTTGCCATCGAGGCTGTAGCCGGCGATATGCGGCGTGGCCAGCACGCACAGGTCAGCCAGGTCGACATCCACCTCGGGCTCACCTTCCCACACGTCCAACACGGCTTGCAGGTCGTCACGGGCCAGCAGCACCTCACGCAGGGCGGCGTTGTCCACCACCGCACCACGGCTGGCATTGATCAGCCAGGTACCGGGCTTGAGCTGCTCCAGGCGCTGGCGATCCAACAAGTGCCAGGTGGAGCCATTACCGGACTTGGTCAGCGGCGTGTGCAAGCTGATCACGTCGCACTGCTCGATGATCTGCTGCAGGCTGACGTAGTCACCGTCCTCAGTGATCTGGCGCGGTGGGTCGCAGACCAGCACGTTCCAGCCCAGGCCCTTGAGTACCTTGACCAGCCGCCCGCCGACTTCACCGGCCCCGACCACGCCATAGGTGCGCTGGCCAAGCTCGACGCCTTCGATTTCGGCCAGGGTCTGCAAGCTGCCAAGCACGTAGTCCACGACGCCACGGGCATTGCAGCCCGGCGCGCTGGACCATTGGATACCGGCCTGTTTGAAGTAGTCGAGGTCCAGGTGGTCGGTGCCGATGGTGCAGGTGCCGACGAAACGTACGTTGCTGCCTTCGAGCAAGGCACGGTTGACGTTGGTCACCGAGCGCACCAGCAGCACGTCGGCCTGCGCGACGGTGGCGCGGTCGATGGACCGGCCAGGCACACGGCGAATCTCGCCAAACCCTTCGAAGAATGCATCGAGCAGCGGGATATTTTCGTCGGCAACAATCAGCATGGCAGGCTCCTTTGGCGGATCAGCAGTGTACAGGCTTGTGAGGATCCAATGTGCGAGGGGGGTGCCTGCGTGGTCGCATTACAAATCAGCAACACAGGTTTTTTCCTGACCGCTGCGTCAAAGCGTAGAATCCGCCGTCCTTGCGACTGCCTTTTGATTGGACACCTGTACGTGAACACTGCCACCGCTACCCTCTCCCGCCCCGCGCGCATCAGCCGGGAAGTGCGCGGCCTGCTGACGCTGGCCTTGCCGATCATGATCGGCCAACTGGCAACCACCGCGATGAGCTTTGTCGATGCGGTGATGGCCGGGCGTGTCAGCCCCCAGGACCTGGCGGCGGTCGGCCTGGGCAACTCGATCTGGATCCCGGTGTACCTGCTGATGACCGGGACCTTGCTGGCCACCACGCCGAAAGTTGCCGAGCGCTATGGCGCGGGCAAACTCACCGAGATCGGGCCGTTGGTGCGCCAATCGTTGTGGTTGGCCGTGGTGGTCGGCCTCTGCGGCGCGCTGTTGTTGCTATGCGCCGAGCCGATCCTGCATGCGATGAAGGTCGAGCCTGACCTGATCGAGCCGTCCATGGGTTACCTGCATGGCATCGCCGCGGGCATGCCGGCGATTGCGCTGTATTACGTGCTGCGCTGTTTCAGCGACGGGCTGGGCCGCACGCGGCCGAGCATGGTCATGGGCCTGTGCGGCCTGGCGCTGAATATTCCGTTGAACTACATCTTCATCTACGGCCACCTCGGCCTGCCGGCCATGGGCGGTGTTGGCTGCGGCTGGGCCACGGCGATTGCGATGTGGGTGATGATGCTTGGCCTGGCCGGCTGGACGCGCTGGGGCCCGGCTTACCAGAGCAGTGAATTGTTCAAGCGATTCGACTGGCCGAAATGGACGGTGATCAAGCGCATATTGGGCATCGGCCTGCCGATTGGTGTGGCGATCTTCGCCGAGTCGAGCATTTTCGCGGTGATTGCCCTGTTGCTCGGCAGCCTCGGTGCTACCGTGGTGTCCGGCCATCAGATCGCACTCAACGTCAGCTCCCTGGTGTTCATGATCCCCTACTCCCTAAGCATGGCCGTGACCGTACGGGTCGGCCAGGCCCTGGGCCGTGGCGAGCCCCGCGAAGCGCGCTTCGCTGCCGGGGTCGGCATGGGCACCGCATTGGCCTATGCGTGCCTGTCGTGCAGCCTGATGCTGGTGTTTCGTGAGCAGATCGCAGCGATCTATACGCCGGACCCGGTGGTGATCCACCTGGCCTCGATGCTGATTGTGTTCTCGGCGCTGTTCCAGTTCTCCGACTCGATCCAGGTCACCGCGGCCGGCGCACTGCGCGGCTACCAGGACACCCGGGTGACCATGGTGCTGACCTTGTTCGCCTACTGGGGCGTAGGGTTACCGGTGGGTTATGCCCTGGGGCTGACCGACTGGCTCGGCGAGCCCAGCGGCCCAAGCGGCTTGTGGCAAGGGCTGATCGTCGGCTTGAGCTGTGCGGCGGGGATGTTGCTGGTGCGCCTGGCGCGCAGTGCACGCCGACGCATTCGGGCCGAAAAGGCGCTGGCTTAATCGGCTTTCTTACGGATCCAGTACAGGTAGGTGCCAGCATCTTCCTGTTGATCCACCAGTTCGTGGTCAAGGAAGACACAGAACTTGGGGATATCACGGCGGGTCGACGGGTCGGTGGCGATCACCTTGAGCAAGCCGCCCGCCGGCAGGTCGCGGATATGCTGGTGCAGCATCATCACCGGCTCCGGGCAGTTGAGCCCGGTGGCGTCGAGGGTGCCGTCTACGGGTAAATCAACACTCATACTTCACTCCTGAAACAGGCCCGCTCTTATGTTGGGAGTGGGCTTGCCCGCGATGACGTGGGCACATTCAACATAGATTTCGACTGTTATACCGCTATCGCGGGCAAGCCCGCTCCCACATTTGATTTCAGCGGCTTTTGGATTTCTTCACATCCACCAAACGGCGCAAGTGGCACGTCACTTCTTCCCGGTCGTGATACAGCTGCTTGCAACCGATTTCCACCCGTATGCCACGCGCCTTGAAGCCCTCTTCGATGCGCTCCAACAGACGCTTTACTTCGGCGTAACGCTGCTTCATCGGCAGCTTGAGGTTGACCACCGCCTCACGGCAATGCCCCTCGCCGATCCAGGTTTCCAGCAGCGCCGCATTACGCGCCGGCTTTTCAACGATATCGCACACCATCCAGTCCACCGGTTGCTTGGGTACGAAGGTGAAACCGTCGGCCATCAGGTGTTGCACCAGGCCGGTGTCCATCAGGCTTTCGGCCATGGGGCCGTTGTCGATGGCGGTCACCAGCATGCCGCGGTTGACCAGTTGCCAGGTCCAGCCACCCGGCGCTGCGCCGAGATCAACGCCGGTCATGTCGCCGTGCAAGCGCTCGTCCCACTGGTCACGGGGGATAAAGTGATGCCAGGCCTCCTCCAGTTTCAGGGTCGAACGGCTGGGCGCGTCACGTGGGAACTTGAGGCGCGGGATCCCCATGGGCCACATCGCCGAGTTGTTCGACTCGGCCAGGCCCATGAACGCTTCGCGGCCGCTCTTGAAGGTCAGCAGCAGGCGCGGCTTGCTCGGGTCGTCCACCAGCCGGCCAGCGCCCAGCAGGGCTTTGCGCAGGTGCACTTCGAATTTCTTGCAGAAGTTTGAGAGTTCCTTGCCGTCATTGGTATCGACCATCTCCAACCACAGGCTACCGCACACCGGGAAGTCGCGCAGGTGGGTGAGGATCACGCTGATGCGGTCGGTTTCCGGCAGGTCGATAAACACCCCACGCGCCCACTGCCTGGGGAAGATCAGCTCGGCAAAGCGCTGGCCGTGCATCAGGCGCTGGGCGCCGTCTTCCTCGGTGCAGACAAATTCGGCGCAGGCGCTGCCGGTCTTGGCCTTGGCGTAGCCGGAAACGTTCAGGCGCGCGGCGTGTTCCGCGATCTCGGAACAGACTTCGCCTTCAAAGCCGGGGCGGCAGTGCATAAAAAGGGTGTTCATCAACTCTCCTGGTGAATCAACTGACCTTGCGCTATCGCAATGCCTGTCATGAAAACGCGCGCATGATAGCCGAGTTCGGAACCTTGGGCTCGGCGATAGAGTCCAGTTATTAGCTTGCTATTGAAAACAGCGCTAACGTGATAGCTCTGTTCGTCCCGTCAGGTCCGTAGCCGTGCGGACCATAAGGAGTCATGTAATGTCATCCCTTGATAGCCTGAGAACCCTAAAAACCCTGGAAATAGACAGCAAGACTTACCACTACTTCAGCCTGCCCGAAGCCGCCAAGAGCCTGGGTGACCTGGATAAGCTGCCGATGTCCCTCAAGGTGCTGCTGGAAAACCTGCTGCGCTGGGAAGACGCCAAGACCGTCACCGGCACCGACCTCAAGGCCATCGCCGCCTGGCTTAAAGAGCGCCAGTCTGACCGCGAGATCCAGTACCGCCCCGCCCGTGTGCTGATGCAGGACTTTACCGGGGTGCCCGCGGTGGTTGACCTGGCCGCCATGCGCGCCGCCGTGGCCAAGGCCGGTGGCGACCCGCAGCGTATCAACCCGCTGTCGCCGGTGGACCTGGTGATCGACCACTCGGTGATGGTCGACAAGTTCGGTAGTACCAGCGCCTTCGAGCAAAACGTCGATATCGAAATGCAGCGCAACGGCGAACGCTACGCCTTCCTGCGCTGGGGCCAGAGCGCCTTCGACAACTTCAGCGTGGTCCCGCCGGGCACCGGCATCTGCCACCAGGTCAACCTAGAATACCTGGGCCGCACCGTGTGGACCAAAGAGGAAGACGGCCGCACCTACGCCTTCCCCGACACCCTGGTCGGCACCGACTCCCACACCACCATGATCAACGGCCTCGGGGTACTCGGCTGGGGCGTGGGCGGGATCGAAGCCGAAGCGGCGATGCTCGGCCAACCGGTGTCGATGCTGATCCCGGAAGTGATCGGCTTCAAGCTCACCGGCAAGCTCAGGGAAGGCATCACCGCCACCGACTTGGTGCTGACTGTCACGCAGATGCTGCGCAAGAAAGGCGTAGTGGGCAAGTTCGTCGAGTTCTACGGCGACGGCCTGGCCGACCTGCCCCTGGCCGACCGCGCCACTATCGCCAACATGGCTCCGGAATACGGCGCCACCTGCGGCTTTTTCCCGGTCGACGAAGTGACTCTGGATTACCTGCGCCTGTCCGGCCGGCCGGCTGAAACGGTGAAACTGGTGGAAGCCTACACCAAGGCCCAGGGCCTGTGGCGCAACGCTGGCCAGGAGCCGATATTCACCGACACCCTGGCCCTGGACATGGGCAGCGTCGAAGCCAGCCTCGCCGGGCCCAAGCGCCCGCAGGACCGTGTATCCCTGCCAAACGTCGGCCAAGCGTTCAGCGATTTCCTCGACCTGCAATTCAAACCCACCAGCAAGGAAGAAGGCCGCCTGGAAAGTGAAGGCGGTGGCGGTGTGGCCGTGGGCAATGCCGACCTGGTCGGTGAGACGGACTATGAATACGACGGCCAGACCTATCGCCTGAAAAACGGCGCCGTAGTGATCGCTGCGATTACCTCATGCACCAATACCTCCAACCCCAGTGTAATGATGGCTGCCGGGCTGGTGGCTAAAAAAGCCGTGGAAAAAGGCCTGACCCGCAAACCTTGGGTCAAGACCTCGCTGGCCCCAGGTTCCAAGGTGGTCACCGACTACTACAAGGCCGCGGGCCTCACCCAATACCTCGACAAGCTCGGCTTCGACTTGGTGGGCTACGGCTGCACCACCTGTATCGGCAACTCCGGGCCGTTGCCCGAGCCTATCGAAAAGGCCATTCAGAAGGCCGACCTTGCCGTGGCCTCGGTGCTGTCGGGTAACCGCAACTTCGAAGGCCGCGTGCACCCGCTGGTGAAAACCAACTGGCTGGCCTCGCCGCCCCTGGTAGTCGCCTATGCGTTGGCCGGCACTGTGCGCATCGACATCAGCAGCGAGCCACTGGGTAACGATCAGAATGGAAACCCGGTGTACCTGAAGGACATCTGGCCCAGCAGCCAGGAGATCGCCGACGCGGTGGCCCAGGTCAGTACCAGCATGTTCCACAAGGAATACGCCGAGGTGTTTGCCGGTGACGAGCAATGGCAGGCGATTGAAGTGCCACAAGCGGCAACCTACGTGTGGCAGAAGGATTCCACCTATATCCAGCATCCACCATTCTTCGACGACATTGCTGGCCCGCTGCCGGTGATCAAGGACGTCAAGGGCGCCAACGTGTTGGCCCTGCTGGGGGATTCGGTGACCACCGACCACATCTCCCCTGCCGGCAATATCAAGACAGACAGCCCGGCCGGGCGCTACTTGCGCGAGCAAGGCGTGGAGCCGCGTGACTTCAACTCCTACGGCTCACGCCGGGGCAATCATGAAGTGATGATGCGCGGCACCTTCGCCAATATCCGTATCCGCAATGAAATGCTTGGCGGCGAGGAAGGCGGCAATACGCTGTATATCCCCACCGGCGAGAAGATGGCGATCTACGATGCTTCAATGAAGTACCAGGCCTCAGGCACGCCGCTGGTGGTGATCGCAGGGCAAGAATATGGCACCGGCTCCAGCCGTGACTGGGCAGCCAAGGGCACCAACCTGCTGGGGGTCAAGGCGGTGATCGCCGAGAGTTTCGAGCGCATCCACCGCTCCAACCTGGTGGGCATGGGCGTATTGCCGTTGCAGTTCAAGCTGGACCAGAACCGCAAGACGCTCAAGCTCACCGGTAAGGAGAAGATCGATATCCTCGGGCTGACCGATGCAGAGATCGAACCGCGGATGAACCTGACACTGGTGATTACCCGGGAAGATGGCAGCAGCGAGAAGGTTGAGGTGCTGTGCCGGATTGATACCTTGAATGAAGTGGAGTACTTCAAAGCGGGTGGGATCTTGCACTACGTATTGCGGCAGTTGATCGCGTCATAAGCAACACCGCAAACCAATGTGGGAGGGGGCTTGCTCCCGATGGCGGTATGTCAGGTTAAATATCTATACCTGATCCACCGCTATCGGGAGCAAGCCCCCTCCCACATTTGGCTGCATTTCAAGTCAAGAAATCACAATCAGCCGAACAACCACTTCCACAACAGCACCAACACCACCACCGCCAGCACCGGCCGCGCAATGCGGTACGCCTTGGGATGCTTGCGCTTCCACTGTTTGACCTGGCCACTGAACTTGTCGCTGAAGGTCTTGCTCCAGGCATAGGCCTGGTTGATGCCGCCCACGCGTTCGTCGTCAAGGTTCTGCGGCG
Organism: Pseudomonas sp. Root569; assembly: GCF_001427465.1. Taxonomy (NCBI): domain Bacteria; kingdom Pseudomonadati; phylum Pseudomonadota; class Gammaproteobacteria; order Pseudomonadales; family Pseudomonadaceae; genus Pseudomonas; species Pseudomonas sp. Root569. The sequence continues at coordinate 62,107 of NZ_LMGQ01000025.1, forward strand.
CAGTAGCCCGGCCCAGTTGCTTGCTGACCCAGCGGTTGATACGGGTCATCAGGCGGTTGCTCAATGGCCGCTCGATGTCGCAGAACAGAATCACGCGGGTCTGATCGGTTTCGTTCTTGACCCAGTGCACGTAGGTTTCGTCGAACATCACATCTTCACCGTCGCGCCAGGCGTAGACCTGGCCGTCGACGAAGATGCGGCAGTCGTCGGAGTTCGGCGTGGACAGCCCCAGGTGATAGCGCAGGGAACCGGCAAACGGGTCGCGGTGAGGGTTGAGGTGGCTGCCGCCCGGCAACAGCGCGAACATCGCGCCCTTGACGTTGGGGATGCTGCTCACCAGCGCCACGGTCTTGGGGCATAACGCCTCGGCCGATGGCAGGGGTTTGTCGTACCACTTGAGGTAGAAGCGTTTCCAGCCCTTCTTGAAGAACGAACCGAAGCCGGCGTCGTTGTTCTTTTCGGCAGCGCGGATGTAGCCCTCGTCGAACAGGTGCATGGCCTCTTCGCGAATCACTTCCCAGTTGTCCTTGAGCACGTCCAGTTCCGGGAACTTGCTGCGATCCAGGTAGGGCTTGGACGGCACCGCGGAGAACAGGTACATCAGGGCGTTATACGGGGCGAACAGCGCCGAATGGTTGACGAATTGGCGCAACATCGGCAAACGGGCCTTGCCGCGCAGGTGGACATACAGCGTGCTGCCAATAAACAGCAGCAACACCGACAGTTTGGTGGCCAAGGAAAAGGTCATGCAGCAACTCCTGGAAATAAGCGCCTGGCCAGCAAACTTCCGTCAACGGAAACCAGACGTAATAGCCGGCCATGATAAACACTTGGAGCATTATGCAGAAGGCCCAGGCCGTCTGGCTGATCTGGATCAACACGCCTTCCCTCTGTAGGAGCGAGCTTGCTCGCGAAGAACCTCAACGATAACGCGGGCTTACTGATACAACGTGGCGCTCTCAGGTTTTTCGCGAGCAAGCTCGCTCCTACAGTCAGGCCTGGTTTTCCTGGTCGGTAAACAAGTCGCTGAACAACATGCTCGACAGGTAGCGCTCACCGGAGTCCGGCAGGATCACCACTATGGTCTTGCCCTGCATTTCCGGCTTCTCGGCCAGGCGTACCGCCACGGCCATGGCGGCGCCGCAGGAGATACCGCACAAAATGCCCTCTTCCTGCATCAGGCGCAGGGCCATGGCCTTGGATTCTTCGTCGGTCGCCAGTTCCACGCGGTCAACCATCGACAGGTCGAGGTTCTTTGGCACAAAACCGGCACCGATGCCCTGGATCTTGTGCGGGCTGGGCTTGATCTCTTCACCCGCCAACGCCTGGGTGATCACCGGCGACACCCTCGGCTCGACGGCCACCGACAGGATCGGCTTGCCCGCCGTGTTCTTGATATAGCGCGACACACCGGTGATGGTGCCGCCGGTCCCTACCCCTGCCACCAGCACGTCCACGGCGCCGTCGGTGTCGTTCCAGATTTCCGGGCCGGTGGTTTTCTCGTGGATCGCAGGGTTGGCCGGGTTATCGAACTGGGCCGGCATGAAGTAGGTGGTCGGATCGCCGGCGACGATTTCGCCGGCCTTGTCGATGGCTCCTTTCATGCCTTTGGCCGGCTCGGTCAGCACCAGCTCGGCACCGAGCGCCTTGAGCACTTTACGGCGCTCAAGGCTCATGGACGCTGGCATGGTCAGTAGCAGTTTGTAGCCACGGGCGGCAGCGACAAACGCCAGGCCGATACCAGTGTTGCCGGAAGTCGGCTCGACAATGGTCATGCCAGGCTTGAGCTTGCCGCTGCTTTCCGCGTCCCAGATCATGCTCGCGCCAATCCGGCACTTCACCGAATAACCGGGGTTGCGCCCTTCGATCTTGGCCAGGATGGTCACGCCACGCGGTGCGATGCGGTTGATCTGGACCAGCGGCGTATTACCGATGGAGTGCGCGTTGTCTGCAAAGATACGGCTCATGACGGGTCCTATTGACGGCTTTGAAGAAGGCCCCAAGGGTATGCCTCGTACTTCAACGCGTCCAGACGGTGGAACGTTGCGTTCATCAGAACAGTCAATCTCCTACAAGCAAGGAGAACCAACCCATGAAACGTCGCTACAGTTGGCCGTTATGGACAATCGCCGCGCTGCTGGTGCTGCTGGTTGCCCTGGACCTGGCCCTGCCCTACCTGGTGCGTAACTACCTCAACGACAAGCTCGCCGACATGGGCGATTACCGTGGCCAGATCACTGACGTGGACCTGGCGCTGTGGCGTGGCGCCTACAAGATCAACGGCCTGCAGATCGTCAAGGTCGACGGCAAAGTGCCGGTGCCCTTCGTCAAGGCGCCGCTGATCGACTTGTCGGTGAGCTGGCATTCGCTGTGGTACGACCATGCGGTGGTGGCCGAGGTGGAGTTTCTCAAGCCTGAGCTGAACTTCGTCGATGGCGGGGCCAACAAACAGGCGTCCCAAACGGGTAAGGGCACCGACTGGCGAGCGCAGTTGAGCAAGCTGCTGCCAATTACCCTGAACGAAGTGCGCATCCGAGAGGGCAAGATCGCCTTCCACAATTTCAGCTCAAAGCCGCCGGTCAATATCAATGCGACCTCGGTCAATGCCAGCCTCTATAACCTGACCAATGTGGTAGACGTTGAAGGCAAGCGCGACGCCAGCTTTGAAGGCAAAGCCCTGCTGCTGGGGCAGGCGCCCCTGGAGGCCAACGCGACCTTTGATCCGCTGAGCAATTTCGAAGACTTTGAGTTCCGCTTCCGCGCTAGAGACTTGCAACTCAAACGCATGAATGACTTCGCGTCCGCCTATGGAAAATTCGACTTCAAGGCCGGCACCGGCGATGTGGTGATCGAAGCCCAGGCTGAGAAAGGCCAACTGAGCGGTTATATCAAACCATTGCTGCGTGACGTAGAAGTCTTTGACTGGCAGCAGGATGTTGAGAACAAGGACAAAAATATCTTTCGCTCAATCTGGGAAGCGGTGGTCGGCGCCAGCGAGACCGTGTTGAAAAACCAGAACAAAAACCAGTTTGCGACCCGGGTAGAACTCAGCGGCAGCGTGCATCAGCAAGATATCAGCGCCTTTTCCGCGTTCCTGGCGATTTTGCGCAATGGCTTCATCCAGGCCTTTAATGCAAGGTACGAACAACCCAAGCCCAGCGCGGACTAAAAAATGTGGGAAGGGGCTTGCCCCTCCCACATGTAGCGCACTGGTCAACGGAAGTGACCGGCCATTCAGAGACTGAATAACCCGTCTGCGTTCACAGTCGCCAGGGCTGCGCGGTATAGTCCGGACATTGATGAATTCGAGGAATGACCGATGAAGTTCGAAGGCACCCAGGCCTATGTGGCTACCGATGACCTGAAACTGGCCGTCAACGCCGCCATCACCCTGGAGCGTCCGCTGCTGGTCAAGGGCGAACCGGGCACCGGCAAGACCATGCTCGCCGAGCAACTGGCCGAATCCTTCGGTGCCCGGCTGATCACCTGGCACATCAAGTCAACCACCAAGGCCCATCAGGGCCTGTACGAGTATGACGCGGTCAGCCGCCTGCGCGATTCGCAACTGGGTGTGGACAAGGTCCACGATGTGCGCAACTACTTGAAGAAGGGCAAGCTCTGGGAAGCCTTCGAATCCGAAGAGCGGGTGATCCTGCTGATCGATGAAATCGACAAGGCCGATATCGAGTTCCCCAACGATCTGTTGCAGGAACTCGACAAGATGGAGTTCTACGTCTACGAGATCGACGAGACCATCAAGGCCAAGAAGCGCCCGATCATCATCATTACCTCCAACAACGAAAAAGAGCTGCCGGACGCCTTCCTGCGCCGCTGCTTCTTCCACTATATCGCCTTCCCTGACCGCCCTACCCTGCAGAAGATCGTGGATGTGCACTACCCGGACATCAAGAAGGACCTGGTCAGCGAAGCGCTCGATGTGTTCTTCGATGTACGCAAGGTGCCGGGCCTGAAGAAAAAACCGTCCACCTCCGAACTGGTGGACTGGCTCAAGCTGCTGATGGCCGACAATATCGGCGAAGCGGTGCTGCGCGAACGCGATCCTACCAAAGCTATCCCGCCGCTGGCCGGCGCCCTGGTCAAGAACGAGCAAGACGTGCAACTGCTGGAACGTCTGGCCTTCATGAGCCGTCGCGGTAATCGATAATGTTGCTCAACCTGTTCAATGAAATGCGTGCAGCCAAGGTGCCGGTGTCGGTGCGCGAGCTGCTCGACCTGATCAACGCGCTGAAACAACGCGTGACCTTCGCCGACATGGACGAGTTTTACTACTTGGCCCGGGCGATCCTGGTCAAGGACGAGCGGCATTTCGACAAGTTCGACCGCGCCTTCGGGGCCTACTTCAACGGCCTGGAGAAGCTCGACGACCACCTGCAGGCGCTCATCCCCGAAGACTGGCTGCGCAAGGAGTTCGAACGCTCCCTGAGCGATGAAGAACGCGCGCAGATCCAATCCCTGGGCGGCCTCGACAAGTTGATCGAGGAATTCAAGAAGCGCCTGGAAGAACAGAAAGAACGCCATGCCGGCGGCAACAAATGGATCGGCACCGGCGGCACCAGCCCGTTCGGTTCCGGTGGCTACAACCCCGAAGGCATTCGTGTCGGTGACGCCGGCAAGCGCCAGGGCAAGGCGGTGAAAGTCTGGGACCAGCGCGAGTACAAGAACCTCGACGACCAGGTGGAACTGGGCACGCGCAACATCAAGATCGCCCTGCGCCGGCTGCGCAAGTTCGCACGTCAGGGTGCCGCCGAAGAGCTGGATATCGACGGCACCATCGACCACACCGCCCGCGACGCCGGGTTGCTGAATATCCAGATGCGCCCCGAGCGCCGCAATACCATCAAGCTGTTGTTGCTGTTTGATATCGGCGGTTCGATGGACGCCCATGTGAAGACCTGCGAAGAGCTGTTCTCAGCGTGCAAGACCGAGTTCAAGCACCTGGAGTACTTCTACTTCCATAACTTCGTGTACGAATCGGTATGGAAGAACAACCAGCGCCGCACCTCGGAGCGCACCTCCACCCAGGACCTGCTGCACAAGTACGGCGCCGACTACAAGGTGATCTTCATCGGCGATGCAGCCATGGCGCCCTATGAGATCACCCAGGCCGGCGGCAGCGTCGAGCATTGGAACGAGGAGCCTGGGTATGTGTGGATGCAACGCTTCATGGCCAAGTACAAGAAGCTGATCTGGATTAACCCGTACCCCAAGGACACCTGGGGCTATACCGCATCGACCGGGATCGTGCGGGAGCTGGTGGAGGATCAGATGTATCCGCTGACCTTGCGCGGCCTGGAGGAAGGCATGCGCTTCCTGGCCAAATAAGCCGCCTCGGAAGGCCCTTTACGGCCGATTCAGCACCGGTTTGCATGGTGGTGTCGACGGTGTGGGCCTGCACGCATCATGCCAGCCGAACAGCAGGAAGTTACTGGAGAACCGCCGCACCAGTTCCGCATCGACGCCATTGACGCGGCCGTCGTTGTTCACGTCCTGGCTGATATGGGCGCCATCGGCGGTGCCCACCTCGTTGGTAAAATAAGCCGCTGTGTAGGCCAGTGACTCATCATCGAGCTGCCCCTCACCTTGGTGAAAATGCAGGCGCACGGTATCCGGTATGCCGTTGGCATCGAAGTCTACGGCAAACACCATCAGGTATTTATCGGCGGCGCCGTCCTGGCTGAACCAGTTGAACTCGAGGAATTGCTGGGCGAACTCCAGCGCCATGGCTGCATCCAGCGTGTCAGTGACACCGTTATGGTTGATGTCGTCAGCCAGCTTCCAATCAAGCCTGCCATCACCCTTCATATCCACCACTGCAGCCGCCATGGCAAGGGGCTGCGCGAGTGTGTCGTCGTAGAAGTCCAGGCAGACCACGTCGGGCCTGGCGTTGTCGGTAATATCGTAAGCACGCAGAATCAAGAATCGCATAATACAAACTCGTAACAAGAAGAGCCCACAGGCTCCCATTGCTGCGACTCGAGGTCGACGGCCTCAAGCCGTCAGGGCAAGTCAGGCAATTCTGGCGTGCCTGTCCGGCCGAGCAGTGGTTTTTGGCCCATAGGCTCGATTACGTGTACCTGCGAATGTTGCGAGGCGTGGAGCAAGGGAAGCGGTTCTTTTCCCAATAGTGGCTGGAACCTGTAGTCGGTAGTCCCGACTGCAGGCATTTCACTCAGCAGTGCTCGCTGTCTACCCAGGAAAACTTTAGGAAGCGCGCGGCGAACTGTTTGACCAACTCCGTATCCTGGCGGTCCACTTTTCCATCATTGTTGACATCCTGATGGATCGAAACACTGGCGCCCAGGCCATTTCCGTCACTGTAAACCGCCGCCGAATAGACCAGGGTATCGTCCCGGGCCACGCCGTCGCCCTGATGGAAGTGCAATCGGACCGTGTCGGGAATCCCGTTGTTGTCAAAATCCCCCGCAAACACCTTCAAGTACTTGTCAAAAGGCGCATCGACGCTGAACCACTCAAACGCCAGGAACAACTGGGCAAACTCAAGTGCCATCTGCCGGTCGACTGTATCGACAATACCATCTTGATTCATATCATCGGCCATGACCCAGTCAAGCTTGCCATCATCCGTAATATCGAAGGCCGTCGCCTTATAAGCCAGCGCAGGCGTGCAGGTGTCGTCATAAAACTCCAGATAGACAACATCGGGAATGTCGTTATCGAGTATGTCCTGAGCAAAAATCTTCAAGTAACGCATAACAAAGCCTGATAGTGAATGACACGATCAGGCTTGCATGGAGAGGTGATCGAACAAAGAAGGCAAACATCGGGCACGCGTAGGAATAACCTTAAGATCGTCCCCCGCGCTCGGCGTAGGGACGATCAGGGGCGGTGTTATTTAAATCGGCGCAGATATTCGTTGTGCTGCCGATGCGCCGTCTCTTGTACCACCGGCGCCAACCTGATTTTCTCCCCCGGCAAACACTGTGCCAGGCGCGCCAGCGCCAACGGCGTCAACGCACCCAGGCGCGGATAACCACCGATAGTTTGCCGGTCATTGAGCAATACAATCGGCTGCCCGTCCGGCGGCACCTGGATCGCGCCCAGTGGGATACCTTCGGAAATCAACGACGGCCCCTGGTAGTGCAGCGGCGTACCGAGCAAGCGCATGCCCATGCGGTCGGCGCGGCTGTCCAGGACCCATTCGGTGTTGAACGCATCAAACAGGCTCTGCCCGCTGAACTGGCCGATCTGCGCACCGATGATCACGTCCAGGGATGCAGCGGATGGCAAATCCGGGTTGGCCAGCACTTTCATCGCGCCCCCGGTCCCGGAATAGGTCAACCGCGCGCCTTCAGCCAAGGCTTTGCCGAAACCGTCCACCCCGCCCATCGCCTCACGCACCACCGTGGCGCAACTGCCGAGCACGTGCGGCGCATCGAACCCGCCCGGCGCCGCCAGGTAAGCCCGTGCCCCACTGAATGGCTGGGTAAAGCGCAAACGCTGACCCTTTTGCAGGATAAAACTGCGCCCGGGGCTGATGGCACGCTCATCGATATACGCGCCCAGGTCCGCACCGGCCAAGGCCAGCAGACAATAGTCCTCGGCCTGCACGGTAAAGCCGCCGAGGGTGACTTCCACCACAGGCGCATCCAGGGCGTTGTCCAGCAGCCAATTGGCCCAGGACATGGATACCCAATCCAGCGCGCCGCCCTGGGTTACGCCGAGGTGGCGCACGCCAAAACGCCCGGCGTCCTGCAACAGGCACAGCGGTGTGCTGGCCTCGATGATCAAGCCGCTCATGCCTGCGCCTCCAACGGCGTGTCATCGCCTCCCAGGTGGATAAATTCAGCGTGATTGACCGCTTCGAAGCGCACCGTGTCACCGGGCTGCATCAGGCTGTAGCCGTCGCGTTCGCGGTCGAACAGCTTGGCCGGGGTGCGGCCGATCAGGTTCCAGCCGCCCGGTGACACCACTGGGTAAGCAGCCGTTTGCCGTTCGGCAATGCCGACGCTACCGGCCGCCACGCGTTTGCGCGGGGTGCTGAGGCGCGGCGTGGCGAGGGTTTCGTCCACCAGCCCCATAAAGGCAAAACCCGGGGCGAAACCGAGGGCGAACACCTGGTATTCGTGGGCGCTGTGGCGGCGGATCACTTCATCCACCGCCAACCCGCTACGCTGGGCCAGCAGGGTCAGTTCCGGGCCGACACTCAGGTCGTACCACACCGGCAGCACATGGCACTGGCCGCTGGCCTGGGCCTGGGGTTGCAGATCGGTAAGGGCCTGGTCGATCAGTTCCCGGGCCTGGGCCGGGGTCAACGCCGTGAGATCGTAATGCACCATCAAGGTGGTATAGGACGGCACCAGGTCCACCAACGCGGGGCCGAATCCGGCCCGCAGGCGCTGGGTGGCGGCGAGCATCCATGGCATATTGGCTTCGGCAATCGCCTCAAACAGACGCACCATCAGACAATCGATGGCCACCACTTCAATGCGTGGCTTCATGCTGTCTTCAACGCCTCACGGATACGCTGCACCGCAGCCACCGAGCTGGCGTTGTCGCCATGCACGCACAAGGTATTGGCCTGCAATACCAGCGCACTGCCGTCGCTGGCGACCAGCGCCTCGCCAAGGGAAATGGTCAGGGCCTGTTGCACGATGGTGTCGGAGTCGTGATGCACCGCGCCGGGCAACTGGCGCGAAACCAAGTGGCCCTTGCTGTCATAGGCACGGTCGGCAAAGGCTTCGAACCACAACGTCACGCCGTATTCATCGGCCAATGCCTGGGCAGCGCTGTTGTCGCGCATGGCCAGCAGCATCAGCGGCAGGTCGCCGTAGGCGGCCACGGCCTGGATCACCGCACGCAACTGCGCCGGGTTGGCCATCATGTCGTTGTACATCGCGCCGTGGGGCTTCACATAGCTGACGCGACCGCCCTGGGCCCGGCAGATGCCGTCCAGCGCGCCGATCTGGTAGTGCAACAGATCCTGGATTTCCTGGGGCGTGTAGTGCATCGAACGCCGGCCAAAGCCCTGCAGGTCTTGATAGGCCGGATGGGCGCCGACTTGCACGCCATGCTTGAACGCCAGGCTGACGGTCTTGCGCATGATGCTCGGGTCGCCGGCATGAAAGCCGCAGGCCACGTTGGCGCAGTCGATGAACGGCATGACTTCGGCGTCCAGACCCATGGTCCAGTTACCAAAGCTTTCGCCGATGTCGCAGTTCAAAAGCAGGCGGCTCACGGTGGTCGCTCCTGTAGGCTTTGTTTTTTTGTAGTGTGGGATTTATTACACAGAACTCGCAACTTGTCCTGGCACCCCTACGACGCTTATCGTGGAACAGCTCGATTTTTGGCGCTTGCCCGGTGCGACGTCCAACTAATAAAAACCGATCCATGCATAAGAAAAAGTTGATCCCATGAATTTGAAGTTCCTCGAAACCTTCGTCTGGGTGGCCAAGCTCAAGAGTTTCCGCCTGACTGCCGAGAAGCTATTCACCACCCAGGCATCGATTTCCAGCCGCATCGCGGTGTTGGAAAGCGAGTTGGGCGTGAAGCTGTTCCTGCGCGACTCCCGGGGCGTGAGCCTGACCCCGGAAGGCTTGAAAGTGCTCGATTACGCCGAGCAGATGATGGTGACCATGCAGGGCTTGAAGCAGTCCCTGGAAACCACCAGCAGCAAGGTCGGGCGCATTCGCATAGGCGCGATGGACACAGTGATTCACACTTGGCTGAGCCCGCTGGTCGCGGAATTGATGGATCATTTCCCACTGGTGGAAATCGAGTTGGTCGCCGATACCGCACTTAACCTCAGCGATCAGTTGCAAAAAGGTTTCCTCGACCTGATCCTGCAAACCGACCTGCTGCGCCTGGAAACCGTACGCAGCCTGGAACTGGCCAGCCACCCCATGGCCTGGATCGTTGCCAGCCAATCGATCTATCACCGCGACTACGCCTCCCTGGCCGAACTGGCCCAGGAGCGCATCATCACCTACTCGAAAAATTCCCACCCGCACCAGGACGTGATCAGCCTGATGCAGGCCAACGGCGTGGCCGCGCCACGGATGAACTGTGTGAACTCGGTGTCGGCGATTACCCGCTTGCTGCGCGATGGCTTCGGCATTGGCGCACTGCCGCCGGTACTGGTCAGCGAAGAACTGGCGCGGGGCGAATTGGTGATGCTGCCGATGGCCCAGCGCCTGCCGAACTTGCAGGTAGTGGTGTCATGGCGCGTGGGAGTTGAGTTGGTGGAGGAGATTGTGGGGTTGTGCCAGAAGGTGGTGGCCCGCTACGCCGAGGAAGTCGGTGAAGAGCGGATGCTACTAAGCCACTGACTAAACCGGATCCAAATGTGGGAGGGGGCTTGCTCCCGATAGCAGAGTGTCAGTCGATGAAGATGTTGACTGACCTGCGGCCATCGGGAGCAAGCCCCTTCCCACATTTGGCCGAGTTAGGCGTTAGAGGCCCTTGAGGTCCCGCTCTTCGATGGGCCGGCTCTGACGCAAGCGCCTGCCGCCCAACACCACCCAATCAATCAGGCGGTACAGGCATTCGATGCCAAACGACAACAGCATCGCCCCACCCAGGCCCCAGCCCATGGCTTCGGGTGTGAGCAATATCTGGTAGCTGTAGCCATTCCAGGTTTCCTGGCGGATATCCGGGTCGGCGGCCACCGCCACTTGCAGCACGCGGATATACCACGGGCCCTGCATGGCCTGGAATTGCTTGTCCAACTCAAGCTGGCGATCGAGCATCGCGCCCAGGCTGCTGGCGTCGCTCTGGAATACCGGGTCATCGCTGGCACGGTAATGGGCCACCAACGCTTGCATATCACCGTTGAAAAACTGTTGCGCCGTGGATTCAAAGCCGCGCAGGCCAGTCTGGGCCTCGATCAGGTGGGCTTCGACGCGCTTGGCGTAGTCGTTGATAAACCCCGGCACCTGCACGCCGATCAACAAGCCCATGGCAAACAGCACCAACCGCAGATAGCTAAGCAACATGATCGATATCCTTACTCGGTAACGCCCTGGCTGACGCATTCACCGCGTCGCCATAGGCTCCATTGGCCCGGTTCGTAGCGGGTCCAGTTTTCGTTGTCGGTCAGGGGCTCGGTGGCGATCACCGTTACCACGTCATTGGGGGTGGTTTCGGCCTGAAAATCGACGATCACGTCGACATCTTTCAAGCGCGCCGGGCCAAAGGGTGCGCGCCGGGTAATCTGCGCCAGTTTGGTAGAGCAGTAGCAGAACAGCCAGTCGCCATCGCTGAGCAAGCAGTTAAACACGCCCTTGCTGCGGTATTCGGCGCAGGCGGCGATCAGGTCCGGCAGCACTTGCTCGATGTCTACCGGCTCGGGGAAGGCTTCGCGCACGCGGTTGAGCAGGTCGCAGAAGGCCGCTTCGCTGTCGGTATCGCCCACCGGGCGGTAGAAGGTGGCGCGGGGGTTGAAGTCCGCCAGTTGGCCGTTGTGAGCAAAACACCAGTTGCGGCCCCACAGCTCGCGCACGAACGGGTGGGTATTGGCCAGGCTCACCTTGCCCACGTTGGCCTGGCGGATATGGCCAATCACCACTTCGCTCTTGATCGGATAGCGCTGCACCAGCAACGCGACTTCCGACTCACTGCTGGCGGCCGGGTCCTGGAACAGCCGCAGGCCACGACCTTCGTAGAAGGCGATGCCCCAGCCGTCGCGGTGCGGGCCGGTACGCCCACCGCGCTGCATCAGCCCGGTAAAGCTGAACACGATATCGGTGGGGACGTTGGCACTCATGCCCAATAATTCACACATGCCAGGGCTCTCGCTGCAGGGCGGACAACGTTAAAGGCGCGGTTCGACCCGCATGCCACTCACCGGCGCCGGGCGACGGAACGGTTCGTCGTCTTCCGGCTCGGCGGCCAGGGCAGCATCCGTGGCGGCCTTGCGCTCACGCCGGGCGTTGGCCGCACGCTCGATTGGCCAGCGGATCAACACAAACACGATGTATAGGGCGAACACGATCATGGTGTACATGAACAGATCGGAAATCGCCCGCCAGGCGTTGTTGCCGACCTTGAGCACCAGGTCCAGGGCGGTAATCGCCACGGCCGGCGCGAACTGGGTCTTGACCGGGTCGACGATGGTCGGGCTCAGCAACAACACCGCCATCAGCAATTGCAACGGCTCGCGCAGCCAGCGCCACATCCAGCGGGTCATGCGCCACCACACCAACAGGCAGCCCAAAGCGGCGAAGGCGTAGAGGCCCCAAGCGGTCAGATAGTCGTTCTCGGTCATGGTGTCCATGGCAAGGTTGGCAAACAGGCGGCTATGATAACGGCTTTTGCGTGTCGCGGCTGCAATGCCTGCCACCTTCCGCCAGACAGAGAGTGATCCATGACGTCATCGACCGCCCCGATTGCCCGCAAGGCCCCAGGCCCAGACCCGTACGCCTGGCTGCAAGCGCGGGACACCCCAGAAGTGCTCGACTACCTCAAGGCCGAAAACGCCTGGCAGGAGGCCCAGTTGGCCGACCAGCAGGCGCTGCGCGAGACCCTGTTCGAAGAGATCAAGGGCCGTATCCTTGAAACCGACCTGTCCCTGCCCTCCCCTTGGGGCCCGTACCTGTACTACACCCGCACCACCGCCGGTGACGAATATGCGCGCCATTACCGCTGCCGCCGCCCGGCTGACGACAGCAACCAGGTAGATGACAGCAGCGAAGAATTGCTGCTGGACCCGAACGCATTGGCCAACGGCGGCTTTTTCTCCCTCGGCGCGTTCAGCATCAGCCCCGACCACCAGCGCCTGGCCTACAGCCTGGACACCAGCGGCGAAGAGATCTACACCCTGTTCGTGAAGGAATTGGCCACAGGTAAAGTCAGCGAACTGTCGTTCGAGAATTGCGACGGCAGCATGACCTGGGCTAATGACAGCCTGACCCTGTTCTTCGGCGAACTGGACGACACCCATCGCCCGCACAAGCTGTATCGCTATCGCCTGGATGGTACGGCGGCGCAGGAAGTATTCCACGAGCCCGACGGACGTTTCTTCCTGCACTGCTACCGTTCCAGCTCCGAGCGCCAACTGCTGCTGGCCCTGGGCAGCAAGACAACCAGCGAAATCTGGGCGCTGGACGCCAACCAGCCGCACCTGGGCTTTACCTGCCTGGCGCCACGTGTCGAAGACCATGAATACGATGTCGACCATGGCAAGCGCAATGGCGAATGGACCTGGTTTATTCGCAGCAACCGCGATGGGATCAACTACGCGCTGTTCATCGCTGCCGATAACGGCACGCCGCCTACCGAGGCCGACTGGCAGAACCTGATCCCTCACAGCGATGAAGTTATGCTCGACGGTGTGAGCCTGAACGCCAGCGCCATGACCTTGAGCCTGCGCATCGGTGGCCTGCCGGTCATCGAGGTGCACCCCGAAGATGTACCGGCCTATCGCGTGGAGTTACCCGATGCGGCCTACAGCCTCTACGTACAAAACAGCCTGGAATTTCACAGCGACAAGATCCGCCTGCGCTATGAGGCCTTGAACCGTCCGGCCCAGGTACGTCAGCTCGAACTGGCGACAGGCGCCCAAGTGGTGCTCAAGGAAACCCCGGTACTTGGCGTGTTTAATGCTGACGAATACGTCAGCCAACGCCTATGGGCCACCTCCGCTGACGGCACCCAGGTGCCCATCAGCCTGGTGGTCAAGCGTGACCGGCTCGGCCAGCCGACGCCGCTGTACCTGTATGGCTATGGTGCCTATGGCCAAAGCCTCGATCCGTGGTTCTCCCACGCACGCCTGAGCTTGCTGGACCGTGGGGTAGCGTTTGCCATCGCCCATGTGCGTGGCGGCGGTGAGTTGGGCGAAGCCTGGTATCGCAATGGCAAGCAGCAGCACAAGCAGAACACCTTCAGCGACTTTATCGCCTGCGCCGAACACTTGATTGCCGAGGGCGTGACCACCTCCAGGCAACTGGCGATCAGCGGCGGCAGTGCCGGTGGCCTGTTGATCGGCGCCGTACTCAACCAGCGTCCGGAACTGTTCCAGGCAGCGATTGCCGAAGTGCCGTTCGTCGATGTGCTCAACACCATGCTCGACCCGGAACTGCCGCTGACCATCACCGAGTACGACGAATGGGGCAACCCCGAGGACCCCGAGGTGTATGCGCGCATCAAGGCCTACGCGCCCTACGAAAACGTCAGCGCCCAGGCTTACCCGGCCACTCTGGTGATCGCCGGCTACAACGACAGCCGCGTGCAGTACTGGGAAGCGGCCAAATGGGTGGCCAAGCTGCGCGACACCGCCACCTCCGACAACCTGCTGCTGCTCAAGACCGAGCTGGGCGCCGGCCATGGCGGCATGAGCGGTCGCTATCAGGGATTACGTGACGTAGCGCTCGAATATGCGTTTGTGTTCAAGGCGCTCGGGCTGATTTAGGAACTTACCGGGGCGGCCCTGTCTGAACAGGGGACCGCCCTACATATTGACGGACCAATACTGCTGCCATGCCACAAGCCACGTTACTCAACGACGAAATCCGCGACATGCTGATGGACTGCGGGCTGTTTGACCCGTTGCTGCCCGAAGATTTTCATATCGCCGCGGGCTACTTCAATATCAGCAGCATTCCCCAGGGCGAGGTGATTTTCCTCGAGGGCGATGCCGGCACGTTCATGTGCATCCTCCACACTGGCCAGGTGGCCGTGCAGAAAATCAATCACACCGGCCAGCGCCTGACCATCGCCACCCTGCGCAGTGGCCGGGCGTTTGGCGAAATGGCGGTGCTCGACGGCGAGCGGCGCTCGGCCAGTTGCGTCGCGGCCAGTGATTGCGTGCTGTTAAACCTGGGCAAGGACGCCCTGGAAAAAATGCTCTATGAAGCGCCAAGGGTGGCGGCCAAGATTATCCGCGCCATTGCCGTGGCCCTGTCCAAGCGCCTGCGCATGGCCGATGGGCAACTGTTATCTCAACAGTTTTAACCGCCGGGGGTCTTGGGCTTGCTATCGTTCTGCTGCAGGCCGGGGACGGTCTGGTCCTTGGGCGGCGCGGGCAATACGATGGGCACCAGGGGCGGCGAGCCGTTGGTCTTGGGCACGGCTGGTGGCGTGACTTGCGGGTACAAGGTCGGCGTTGGCGTGCCCGGCGCGCCTGGGGTTGGAGCGGGCGCGACCGGAACGGTTTGCAACTCCTGAGCCTGCGCCACAGCAGATATGAGCGCGCTCAATACAATGGCCGTTAGAATGCTGCACTTCATCGATGGCTCCATGGCCTGACCGGAATATCGTAAGGCTACTCCCAACTGCGCAAGAATGCCCTTCCCAATGAGATTTCCATGAAACGTTTCGTTCTGCTGGACACCACTCCGATTCCCGACAATGGCGGTGCCTTGTGCCTGTTCGAATACGGCGAGGACTTTGTCATCAAGATCCAGGGCGGTGACGGCGGCCAGCTGATGAACACGCGCATGCACGGCTCCGAAGACGCCCTGGCCGAGATCCCCTGCCGCAAGGTGGCCGGCCGCCCGGGCTCACGGGTACTGATCGGCGGCTTGGGCATGGGTTTTACCTTGGCCGCAGCGCTCAAGCATTTGGGCAAGAGCGCCGAAGTGGTGGTCGCGGAGTTGGTGCCCGGCGTTGTGGAGTGGAACCGTGGGGCGCTGGGGGAAAAGTCCGGGCGCCCGCTGCTGGACCCACGCACGGTGATCCGCCTGGAAGACGTGGCCAAGGTGCTGCAGGCCGAGCCCCAGGGCTTCGACGCAATCATGCTCGACGTCGACAACGGCCCCGAGGGTCTGACGCAAAAGGCCAATAGCTGGTTGTATTCCGCCGGTGGCCTGGCCGCGTGCGCCAAGGCCCTGCGCCCCAAGGGCGTACTGGCCGTGTGGTCGGCGAGCGCCGATAAGCTGTTCAGCGACAAACTGCGCAAGGCCGGCTTCAAGGCTGAGGAAGTCCAGGTGTTTGCCCATGGCAACAAGGGTACGCGGCATACCATCTGGATTGCGGAAAAGCTGAAGGGCTGAGCTCCCTCCCACATTTGGTACTGCTTCAGTCTCTGGATTTGCGGTACTCGATCACATATGGCAGTTTTTTATCGAAAGTCTTTTCCAGCTCCCTGTGATCCAGCTGGGTCATACCACCCAATTGCCGGGCCGTGAAACCGCTGTCGCCCACCTTCGATCCCGGCGCCAGGCTGACTATGCGTTGGGCCACAGCTTCAATGGCGTCCTTGTACCCGCCTTTCTTATTCAGGTTGTAGCTGCCCAGGTCAATTTGCGTGCGCAGCCAGTTACCCCAGTAGAACTCGAGGAATTCCGGCGCAATCGCACCGTCGGTTGGCTTGCCATAGGCGGCCTTGCGGGTGAAATACACCAAGCTGCGGAACGTGTCGTCCTGCAGGTTCTTGAAGCCCAGGTGCGCTGGCAATTGCGCAGGTGGCAGCGTCTGGCCCCGGTTGTCCTTGAGCCAGACCTTGCGCGCAGCCTCCATGCGTTGCCAGAAGGTGGCAAGGTTTGGGCTGCTGCTGAAATCGTCGGTGACCTTGACCCACATTTTCAAACGCGGGCCGGCGCCAGGGGTCTCCCATAGGGTGGTGAAACTGTGATGACCATCGGTCAGGTACAGCTGGCCGCCGGGGCCGACCACCACGGTTTTCATCTCATCGGGATAAGTGCCCACCGCACGCTTGCAGGTGAAGCTGGCGGGCCGCAGCAGTTCGGCGGTCTTAGGCACCTGGTCGGCCTCGCCCTGGCCGTTGGTTTCGCAGTATTCGTCGAAAGCCTTGGCGGGCTTGTCGGCGAACAGCCCCAGGCTGTAGTAAATCTGGTCGAAGCCCACCACGGCCTGGGTCGGGTGCAGTTGTTCCAGGGCAACCTCGATCACCTGCCCCGGTTGTGGCGTCGAAAACGCCTGGGCTTGGCCGGTAAGGGCACAGAGCACGAGCCCGATAGTCCATGAATGCAGACGCATGAATTTCCATTCCTTATCAGTCAGTGAAGCAATCCTAGCGGTCATTTACCGCGCAAGCGGCTAGAATCCACCTTATCCGTGAACCATCAAATAGCCAGGAGCCATGATGAGCTCGACCAACCCGCCCTCCCACACCGCCAAGCTGGACCGCATCCTCGCCGATGCCCAGCGCGACCGCGAAATGGGCTATCGCGACAAAGCCTTGAAGATGTACCCCCACGTCTGCGGCCGTTGCGCCCGTGAATTCGCCGGCAAGCGCCTGAGTGAGCTGACCGTACACCACCGTAACCACAACCATGATGACAATCCCCAGGACGGCTCCAACTGGGAGTTGCTGTGCCTGTATTGCCACGACAACGAACATTCGCGCTACACCGACCAGCAGTACTTCGGCGAAGGCTCCACCAGCAGCCCGAGCATTGCCAAGGCGACGCATAATCCGTTTGCGGCGTTGGCGGGGTTGATGAAGAAAGACGACTGAAGATCGTCCTTGTCTGTACTGGCCTCATCGCAGGCAAGCCAGCTCCCACATTTGGAATGCATTCCCCTGTGGGAGCCGGGCTTGCCCGCGGTGACGATCGCCCAAGCACTGCATACCCCCAGGCCGTATAATCGCCGTTTTTCTCCAAGGCACCCTTCCCCGTGGGCAATAAACGCTACAGCTGCATCGGTCTGTATAACCCCAAATCCCCCGAAAACGTCGGCTCGGTAATGCGTGCCGCCGGCTGCTATGGCGTGGCCTCGGTGTTCTACACGGGCGTACGTTACGAGCGCGCCCGGGATTTCATCACCGACACCAAAAAGGTCCACCACGACATTCCGCTGATCGGCATCGACGACCTGAAAAAGATCCTGCCCCTGGGCTGCATCCCGGTCGCCGTGGAACTGGTGGAAGGCGCCCGCCCGCTGCCTGAATACACCCACCCCGACCGTGCTCTGTATATCTTCGGCCCCGAAGACGGCTCCCTGGACAAGGAGATCCGCGACTGGTGCGAAGACGTGATCTACATCCCCACCACCGGCTGCATGAACCTGGCGGCCACGGTCAATGTGGTGCTCTACGACCGCCTGGCCAAGGGCAACAACACCCGTTCGGGGCCCAAGTACTGACTTTCCGGGAACATCCGGCACCTGCGCGCAGTCAGCTAGTTACACTTGCCCTTGTTGGAGACAGATAATGAGCGACAGCAAAATCTTACAACCTATCATCGAAGCCGCGCCGTTGAAGGCTCAGCAGACCCAGAACGTGCATGGCTGGGAACGCATCGGCTCGGTGGCGGGCGGCGTGATGATGGTCGGCAAAGGCCTGCGCCGGGGTGGGATTTTCGGGTTGATCCAGGTGGCGATTGGCGGCGTGGCCCTGGCCCGTGGCTTTACCGGGCACAGTTCGCTCAAGGACAAGCTGGAGCAGGGCCGTCAGGAAATGAACAGCGTACGTACCAAGATCGAGCGCGCCGGGGAAGAGTTGAAGAACTTGAAGACCAAGGCCGAAGTGGCGGCTGAAAAGGCTGTAAAACCCCAAGCCTGATCCAGGCTTTAAGACCGCACAGATCAAATGTGGGAGGGGGCTTGCCCCTCCCACATTTTGAACTGCACATGGCTTGGGATCAGCGCAGTAGTTTGCTGTCCAGAATAACTGAAGACTCGCCGATCACACTTTCAGCCAGTTGCACAAATTCCTTGGTATCAATGCTGTTAACCCGCATCACTGCCTGCGCCAGGTCATCCAGGGAGCGTTTATTGTGGGTCTTCACACGGATCTCCCGGTCCAGATCCTGCAACACCAGCACTGCCCGCGCTACACCGGCGCTGCCGATTTGCTCGCCCCTCAGGGTAGTAACCGCCTTGCTGTCTTTGGCCAGCCGCGCCTGGATCGCCGCATAACGTTCATCGGTGATGCCTCCGGCGCGCCGCATCAGCTCAACCGCGTAATATTCCCCCAAGCCCTCACTGATCCAGTCACTGCTGTCATGGTCGTTAAAGCGCCCGATAGCCTGCACCACTTCGCGCAGCAACGGGCTGCTGCCGTTTTCGCTGACCAATGGCGTACGGCTGTTGAGGTAGATCGAATCGCGCAATGAATAGGCGCCACGGCGCATCGGGTCACTGGCGCCGACGATCAACAATTTGCCGGGATGGCGCGGGAATGCGGCCTCCACCTGGGGCCAGACAAACGTCAGCAGCGTGAGCACGTCCATGCGGCGCATGCCCTGCCCTCTGGGCGAGGCCACCGTGATTTCGGTTTCGCCCAGGCGCAGGCGGCGGCTGCCGAGGTTACCGGCGAGCATCCAGCCGGTGGGCCGGTCGAACAGGCGGGACACGTTATCAATGCGGAATTTATGCTTGCCAATGCGCGGCCAGGCGGTTTCGATACTCTTCCAGCCCGTGGGCAACTCGAACGCCAGGCGCGAGACCAACTCAATGCCATCTTGCTGATCGAGACGCGCAGCCGGCACCAGGTCTTCACCGCGCAGTAACGCCCAACTCGGCGTGACCCGTGTGTCATAGACGCCCGGCTTGAGCGTATGGCTCAGGCGTACTTTGTAGGTCAGGCTGGCCTTGTCGGCGCTGGGTTGCCACAGGCCACGGCTGCCCGTGATCTGCCATTGGCCGTCGGCCTTGAAGTCGCTGTAGTCACCCTCGCGGCCCAGGTCGAAGTCCAGGCTACGCACCGCCGAGCCTTGGGACAGGCTGACGCGCACCTGCGCCTGATCGCTCTGGGGCAGCAGCTTGACGTGATAGTCCAGGTCGACTTTCTTCGCGCACCAGCCCGGCCCGCTCAGCGCCAGTAATACCAGGCCCGCGGCTAACTTGGCTGCCGCCTTCATACACACTCCTTAGTTCAACCTGCGCGGAAGATCAGGTAGTCCTCCCAGTCGTCCTCGGGCACGTTGCCTTCGCTGAGCATGCGCCCGGACTGGGAAATGCGTTCGTGGTGCACCGCGTCACGGTCGCCACACACCAAGTGGTGCCAAAGCGGCAAGTCCTTGCGCTCGCTGACCAGCCGGTAGCCGCAGGTCGGCGGCAACCATTTGAATTGGTCGGCCTGGCCCGGGGTGAGCTGGATGCAGTCCGGCACCGTGGCCCGGCGGTTGGGATAATCCGTGCACTGACAGGTTTTCAGGTCGAGCAGTTTGCAGGCGATACGCGTGTAGTAAACGCTGTTGTCGTCTTCATCCTCAAGCTTTTGCAGGCAGCACAGGCCACAGCCATCGCACAACGACTCCCACTCCTCCTGGTCGAGCTGTTCAAGGGTTTTGCGTATCCAGAAAGGTTCGACTTTGGCGGCCATGGCTCTACATCAGTATCGGAAGCTGAAAAGGCCGCCAGTCTAGTGCCCAAGCCCGCTGGGGCCAAGCGCTTACGACTGACGGTGTAGCAACACTTGTCAGACTACTGAGCCCGCAGTAGTTTTGAGCACCGAATTGACGATCAGGAACAGCCCATGACACGCGTTGCCGATTACCCGATCCACACCCAATTCACAGAACGCTGGTCGCCCCGCGCCTTTACCGGCGAAAGCATCCCGAAAGAGACCCTGCTGAGTTTCTTCGAAGCCGCACGCTGGGCACCATCGGCCTACAACTCGCAGCCGTGGCGATTTCTCTATGCGCGTCGGGACACCCCGGACTGGGAGCGTTTCCTGGGCCTGCTGAATGAATTCAATCGCAATTGGGCGCAGCATGCATCGGCCCTGGTGATCATTGCCTCGAAAACCGACTTCATGGCTCCAGGCGCCACGGAAGAAACCCCAGCGCTGTGGCACACCTTCGACACCGGCTCGGCCTGGGGCCATCTGGCGCTGCAAGCCAGCCTAAGCGGCTGGCATACCCATGGCATGGCCGGTTTCGATCAGGAGCTGACCCGCAAGGAGCTGAAGATTCCACAAGGGTACGCGTTGCATGCGGCCGTGGCCGTGGGCAAGCTGGGTGACAAGTCGAGCTTGCCGGAGTATCTGCAGGGCCGTGAAGCGCCGAGCCCGCGCAAGCCGTTGACTGAACTGGTGTCTGAGGGCGACTTCAGCCTGTAAGCCTAGTGCAACTCCAATGTGGGAGGGGGCTTGCTCCCGATAGCGGTGGGTCAGTTAGAAATGTGCTGACAGACATACTGCTATCGGGAGCAAGCCCCCTCCCACATTTTAGATTGATGCATGGCCAAGGATCAGTAGCCCCGGTCGAAATCCACTTCCCCACGCAACGCTTGCTTGGCCTGGTAGGCGCGCACGTTTTGCACAAACAACGCCACCATCATCGACGGCGAGGTCGGCGCCGAGCTGTGCCCGGTCAACAGCAAACCCCACGCAGTCCAAAACGGGTGGCGCTGCGGCAGCGGCTCCTGACGGCACACGTCGATCACCGCGCCGGCCAGGTGCCCTTCTTTCAGGGCTTCAACCAGATCGGCATCCACCACCGCCACGCCGCGCCCGACGTTGATAAACAGCGCAGTGGACTTGAATTGCTTGAACAGTGCACAGTCGTACAGGTCATGGGTTTCGGGCGTATTGGGCAGCAGGTTGATCACGTAATCGACCTCTCCCACCAAGCGGCCCAACTGGTCGAGCCCGGCCACTTCGATAAACGGTGCCTGTTCCCGCGCCGCACTGGCGATGCCGTACAGCGTGACACCAAACGGCACGAGGAAATCGGCGACGCTCTGGCCAATATCGCCGGTGCCGACAATCAGCACCTTGCGCCCCGCCAGGCTCTGGCCCATGCGGTTGTCCCACTTGCGCTCGACCTGGCTGACCAGGCGCGCCAGCACTTCGCGCTCGTGGCCCAGCATGTAGGTGAGGACGAACTCGGCCATGACCTGGCCATAAATCCCCACCGCACGGGTCAGGCGATAGTCGCGGGGCAAGCCATCGGCCAGCAGCGGCGTAATACCGGCCCAGGTCGATTGCAGCCACTGCGGGTGATGGCCCTGGCGCAACAGGGTCGCCAGCAGATCCGGCTGGCCCAGCCATACCGGGCAATCGGCGGCCAGCCGCGAGAGTTCGGCAGAATCGCCGCTGGTCAGCACTTCAAGGTCTGGGGCCGCTTCCTTGAGCAATTGGGCGTAGAGCGGGTGATCCTGTTCAGCAATCAGAACACGCATGGTTCAAACCTTTCAAAAACAGTGCAGACGGCCGCCCGCATCCTTACGGCCACCGTCCTCTAATACGATTCCATTAAAGCCTGTGCCCTGATGCGGGCACTGATCGATCACATCGGGTCGTTGCGGCGCAGCAGCTCTTCGGGCAAGTGCTCGATGTACTCATCCTCGGCCGGCGGCATTTGCAGGTGGTAACCCTGCTTGTCGAGGTTTTCCAGCACCACCGTGATGTCTTCGCGGGACAGCTTGCGCTCCGGCGTCAGCACCATGTCGAAGGCGTGGTGCGCCTTGCCGAAAGCGTCCATCAAGGGTTCTGGCACGCGTTCCAGGGCGTCGCTTTTGAGCACATAGAGGTACATGCCGTCTTTTTTCTTGCTGCGATAGATGGAGCAAATACGTTTCAAGGCTGTTCTCCGGCAGTGGCCAGGCTGTCGAGCAGCGCTTGGCCCATCAACTCGCGACGCCAGCCACGCAGCGAGTCTGGCAATTGATAAGGCCCATCGGGGTAGCCGCTTTTAACCAGGGCTTCGAGGGTTTTCTTGCGCAGCATCAGTTCCGGCGCCATGTCCAGGCGTTCGGCGAACGTCTGGCCCAGGGCGCGCAGTTGCTTGATCAGCGTGGCTGCGTCCACCGGCAAAGGCTCGGCGACGGCGGGAGGCCATTGGTCCATCGGCACGCTGCCGGCTCGCTTGATCAGGTCCAGCAGGAACTGGCCGTCCTGGCGCACGGTGCGCGGGTGCATGTCTTCGATCTTGCCCAGCGCCGCCAGGTTATCCGGCTGGGATTTGGCCAGCGGCCACAACGAGTGTTCGCGAATGATGCGGTTGCGCGGCAGGTCGCGGGCACGGGCCTGCTGCTCGCGCCAGGCGCATAGCTCACGCAGCACGGCGAGTTGGGCCCGGGAAAGTTTCCATGCCAGCTTGGCATCGCGGTAGACCTCGTACGGGTCGATCTCACGACGCAGGTTGGCCACCAGTTCGGCACCGTCTTCCAGTACCCAGGCGTACTTGTCATCCGATAGTTGCGGGCGCAGGCGGATATACACCTCGGCCAGGTGCACCGCGTCTTCGGCGGCGTAGCTGACCTGCGTCTCGGACAATGGGCGCTGCAGCCAGTCGGAGCGGGTTTCGCCCTTGGGCAGCTCGATGTCCAGCACGGCCTGTACCAGGCGTGAGTAGCCCATGGAGAAACCAAGATTGAGATAAGCCGCTGCCAACTGGGTGTCGAATAACGGCACCGGCAGGCTGCCGGTCAGGCGCAGCAGTACTTCCAGGTCTTCGCTGCAGGCGTGCACCACCTTGATCACGCCTGAGTTTTCCAGCAAGGCGGCCAAGGGTTGCCAATTATCGATGGTCAGTGGATCGATCAGGTAAGCGCGGATGCCATCACCGATCTGGATCAGCCCGGCAATAGGATAAAAGGTGTCGACCCGCATGAATTCGGTGTCGAGGGCGACGAATGGCAACTGCTGCCATTCGGCGCAATGCTGGCCGAGGCTATCGTTGTCGCAGATCCAGTGAATATCGATGGCCACACGGCTCTCCCTTGAAGAATGGCGCGCAGTATATATCGCGAAAGGGACTTGCGAGCATCCGTAGTGCACACAGCATCATGAAAACTCCGACAGTAGGCGAAGAATAGTCCGACAAATGAAAGTTATCATCTCTTACGCAGAACGTAGACGCACCACAGTCTGGAGCCCGGTAGGAACTCCTGATAATTCAGAATCTTGAAGCCTGCTTGACGAAATTCGTCCTGCACCGGTGTTCCTGCGCCTACAGCGACAATGACCGTGTCGCGGCTGACGCGATGAAACTCGCGTAACAACATTAATCGCACATCGCTGCCGGGCACATGACGAAACAATTCCAGGCAGAAAATGCAGTCCACCGCATTCGCCGATAGGCCAATGGAAAACGCCGAGCCCTGGAATGTCTTGACGCGCTTAAGTAGCGCCCCAGGATGATGGGTACGAGCGTGATCGAGCATGGCCTGTGAGTGGTCCGAGGCCAGGATCACCCGGTTGACGTGCTCAGCCAACACCGGCCAGAAACGCCCCGAACCACACGCCAGGTCAAGGATAAGCCCCGGCTCGCCGGCCACCTTCAATGCATGGCGTACCAGCCGCGTATTCCGCCACGCCGCCAGGCGCTGCAGCAGCCGAGGTGGGCGCGGGTCACCGCAGACCCTGGCGTGCTCACGGCCACAGCGCTCAGCGAATTCGATCTCAATGGGGGATGGGGGTTGTGGCGACATCGCGGGCTCATGTGGATAGAACGGTAGTGAACGACCTTGATCCACAGCTTAACTACCGCAACGTGAAAAAAAGGTCGAAAGCTTCACTACCGTGAATCGGTCACGCCTGGTGCAGGTACCAACGCCAATCCTGCTCCCCCACCTCGCCCATGAACTGGCGGTATTCTTCGCGTTTCACCGCCAGATAGACGCCGAGGAATTCACTGCCGAACGCATCCCGTGCCCAACTTGACCCCTCAAGGGCACGCAGGGTGGTCAGCCAATCGGTAGGCAACAACTCCTTGGCCTGGGCGTAGCCGTTGCCTTCCACCGGGGCACCGGGGTCGCGCTGTTCGCGGATGCCGCGGTGGATGCCGGCAAGAATCGCAGCGGCCGCCAGGTAAGGATTGGCATCCGCCCCGCAAATGCGATGCTCGATATGCCGGGAATGGGCCGGGCCGCCGGGCACGCGCAGGCTGACGGTGCGGTTGTCCACGCCCCAGGTGGCGGCCAGCGGCGCGTAGCTGTTGGTCTGGAAGCGCCGATAAGAGTTGGCGTTAGGGCAGAACATCAGCAACGAATCGAGCAAGGTGTCGAGCATGCCGCCCACCGCCTGGCGCAACAGCGGCGTGCCATCAGCCGCCTCGCTGGCGAACAGGTTACGGCCCTGGGCATCGGCCAGGCTGACATGCATATGCATGCCGGTGCCGGCCAGGTCATCGAATGGCTTGGCCATGAAACACGCCGTCATCCCATGCTTGTGGGCCACGCCCTTGACCAGGCGTTTGTAACGCACCGCCTCGTCCATCGCCTGCAACGCGTCAGTGCGATGCTCGAGGGTGATTTCAACCTGGCCCGGAGCGTATTCGGAGATCGCCGTGCGCGCCGGGATACCTTGCAGTTTGCAGGCGCTATAGAGGTCGGCGAGAAACGGCTCGATCTGCTCCAGTTCGCGCAGGCCGTAGACCTGGGTCGAACGTGGACGCTTGCCGTCCGCGTCCCGCGCCGGTTGCGGGCGACCGTTGCTGTCGGGCTTCTGGTCGAGCAGGTAGAACTCCAGTTCCGCGGCCATCACTGGGTAATAACCGTCGGCCTTGAGCGCATCGATGACCTTGGCCAGCAAGTGCCGGGGGTCGGCGACGGTGGCGGGTAAGCCTTCGGTGGGGTGCATGCTGACTTGCACCGCAGCGGTTGGGATCAAGCGCCAGGGCATACGCTGCAAACTGCCGCTGATCGGGTACGCACGGCAATCGATATCGCCTACTTCCCACACCAGCCCGGAGTTCTCAACGTCATCGCCGTTAATGGTCAGGCCAAGGATGGTGCTGGGCAATGGCCGACCACTTTCGTACACCGCCAGCAGCTCGTCGCGGTGCAGCAGCTTGCCGCGTGGTACGCCGTTGTTGTCGAGGATAAACAGCTCGAACAGCTCGATGTCCGGGTTCTGTTCAAGGAACGCCTGGGCTTCGTGCAGGCTGGCAAAAACACTCATGGGGGCTTCTCATACGTTTGGGTCAGGCAGATGCGCACAGGAGCGCGTCATCCATGGGATAGATCAACGTAGGAAAACGGTATCGGGTGGGCGTGCGTGTCGGCAGTGAAACAAGGCCCAGAAGGCCAGTTCGGAGGGTAGCGCCTCAATATCGGCCCGGCCGGGCACGGGCAATGTCACGGGATGAGGGGAAGAACCGTCCATGCGCAAATCACATTGAGGTAGATGCCCGGCACCTTAGCACGCGTTGATCGCGAGTTAGATCCAGGTTCTATAACGTTTTGTTGCAATGCGGCCAAACATTCGCCGCCCCTTGCTACCTTGGCGCTCTGCTGGAAATAATGGCCGCCCCCCCCCGCATGGCCTCCAAGGATTCGACTCCCATGAAAGTGCCTCTAGCCCTCTGTGTACTGGTGACCCTGGCAAGCACCGCCCAGGCCGACACCGCCGCCTCGCGCCTGGATGAAGTACTTCAGCGCGGCACCCTCACCGTCTGCACCACCGGCGACTACAAGCCCTACACCTCGTTGCGTACCGACGGCCGCTATGAAGGCATTGACATTGCCATGGCCGAATCCCTGGCCAAGAGCCTCAACGCCAAGGTCAACTGGGTGCCTACGACCTGGAAAACCCTGATGCCGGACTTCCTTGCCCAACGTTGCGACATCGCCGTGGGCGGTATTTCCGTGTCGCTGGAGCGCCAGAAAAAGGCCTTCTTCAGCCAGTCCCTCGGAGTCGACGGCAAGATCCCGCTGGTGCGCTGCGCCGACGTGCAGCGCTACCAGACAGTCGAACAGATCAATCAGCCCCAGGTGCGAGTGATCGAGCCGGCAGGCGGCACTAACGAAGTGTTTGCCCGCGCCCACCTGGCCAAAACGCAGATTCGCCTGCATGACAATGTGACGATTTTTGACCAATTGCTGGCAGGCAACGCCGACGTGATGATCACCGACGCCAGCGAGGCGCGCTACCAGCAGAAGCTCAAGCCTGGTTTGTGTGCGGTCAACCCGGAGCAGCCAATGCAATACAGTGAAAAAGCCTTCCTGCTGCCTCGGGACGATGTGGCCTGGAAGAGTTATGTGGATCAGTGGCTACACCTGAGCGTGGCGACTGGCGCGTATGCGGGCATTGTCAGCCAGTGGCTGGCCGCGCCTTGATGGCGACCCAACCGGTACACCGCGGTCAAAGTGTGGGAGGGGGCTTGCTCCCGATTGCGGTGGATCAGTCAGAATATTTTTGACTGACACACCGCTATCGGGAGCAAGCCCCCTCCCACATTTTGGTTGTCTTACACCAGGGCAATCGCGCTTGCCCAGCCACTTGGCGCCATTATCAACTCAACGAACGCCCTGCACGCGGCGCTGCGGTAGGCGCCTTTGCGGCTCAAAAGCGCGGCAGTACGCCGCGGCAGCGGTGGGTCGACGGCCACGTCATGCAGGCCTGCCTGCGCCTGGGCCAGTGCTCGCGGCAGGATGGTTGCCAGCGGCGTGCTGAGCACGATCTCGATAATGGCACTGATGGAGTTGGCCTCCATGGCGATGCACGGTTTAACCCCTTGCTGACGGCAGTAATCATCGATGTAGCGGCGGGTGGCGAATCCCGTATTGAGTAGCACCAGCGGCTGCTCGAGCCAGTCCAGGCGGTTCAGTTGGGGATGAGTGGCACCCACGACCACACTCAGTTCTTCGACAAACAACGCCTCGCACTCGATGTCCGGCCCATGCTCGCCAGTAAAACCAATGCCGATATCCAGCAAGTCTTCGCCCAGTGCCGCTTCGATACGGTCCTGGGTCAACTCCTCGATGCTCAGGGTAATGCCCGGATAGAGCGCATTGAACCGTGCCAGCAGCGGGCCGATCAGGTAGGCGGTAAAGGTCGGTGTCATGGCCAGGCGCAAATGCCCTCGGCTGAAGTCCTGTACATCGTGTATGGCGCGGCTGCCGGCCTGCAGGTCCTGCAAGGCCAGCCGGGCAAAACGCACATAGGCTTGCCCGGCATCGGTCAGGCTGATGCTGCGCCCGGAGCGGTCCAGCAGCGGCGCCCCCAGGGTCTCTTCCAACTGCTTGATCTGCTGCGACAGGGTCGGCTGCGACACGTGCAACGCTTCGGCGGCACGGGTGAAGTTACGGTGCTCGGCAACGGCCAGCAAATAACGGATATGGCGCAACAGCATCGACAATGCTCCAACTATAGGCACAACTTATAGTAAGCATAATAAACCGGTCTTGGACGCTATAACTGAAAACTTCCATCCTTGCCCCATCAGCGACGCAAGGAGAACCACCATGCAGCATCTCATCGACGGCTTTCGCAAATTCCAGGGTGAAGCCTTTACCCAGCGCAGCGACCTGTTCAAACACCTGGCGACCACGCAAAACCCAGGCACCTTGTTTGTGTCCTGCTCTGACAGCCGCGTAGTCCCGGAGCTTTTGACCCAGCAGGAGCCCGGCGATCTGTTCGTCATTCGCAATGCCGGCAACATAGTGCCGTCCTACGGCCCGGAGCCGGGCGGCGTGTCGGCCACGGTCGAATATGCCGTGGCGGTACTCGGGGTCCGCGACATTGTGATTTGCGGGCATTCGGACTGCGGCGCAATGACCGCGATTTCCACCTGCACATGCCTGGACCATTTGCCAGCCGTGGCCAACTGGTTGCGCCATGCCGAGTCGGCCAAGGTGATCAACGCTTCACGCCAGCACGTCTCGGACGCTGCACGCCTGGATGCATTGGTGCGCGAAAACGTAATCGCCCAATTGGCTAACCTCAAGACTCACCCCAGCGTCGCCCTGGCCCTGGAACAAGGCCGGATGAACCTGCATGGCTGGGTCTACGACATCGAAACCGGCGGCATCGACGCTTTGGACGGGCACACCGGGCGCTTCGTCTCCCTGCTCGACCATCCAGCCACCTGTGCCCACGCCGCCTGAACCTGACTTAAACCAAGAGGACGTCACCATGTTGCAATCCCAATTCGCCCAAACCCCACGCCTGGCCCTGGCCGACACCATTATCGACCTCAAGGCGCGCAAGAACCTGTCCTGGCAGGACCTCACCGACGGCACCGGCCTGAGCCTGGCCTTCGTCACCGCCGCCCTGCTCGGCCAGCATCCATTGCCCAAGGACGCCGCCGACATTGTGTGCGACAAACTCGGCCTCGACCAGGACGCCAGCCGCCTGCTGCAAAGCGTGCCTCTGCGCGGCAGTTTCCCAGGCGGCGTGCCGACCGATCCGACCATGTACCGTTTCTACGAAATGCTGCAGGTCTACGGCTCTACCCTCAAAGCCTTGGTGCATGAACAGTTTGGCGACGGCATCATCAGCGCCATCAATTTCAAGCTGGACATCAAGAAAGTCGAAGACCCGGACGGCGGCTCCCGTGCGGTCATCACCCTGGACGGCAAATACCTGCCGACCAAACCCTTCTGATTTCCCGGCAACCGTCTACGCTCTTGGCACATCAACAAGATCGAGGGACGGGTAAATGAACACACTGCTTCGAATCACCTGGCTGCTGCTGTTGTGTTGCAGCCAGGTGCATGCCGACCCGGCTCAGGAAGCGGACGCCCAAGCCGCCAAGGCCCTGCTGGAAAAGGCCTTGGCGTACTACCACCAGCAAGGCGACAAGGCCTTTGCCGCGTTCAGCCGCCAAGGTGATTTCATCGACCAGGACCGCTATGTGTTTGTGGTCGATACCCGGGGAGTACTGCTCGCCAGTGGCGGCCCCTCCTCTGCACTGCTCGGTCGCGACGTGTCCGAGATACTCGGGCCGGATTTGCGTCAGTCATTCAAGGACGCGCTCAAGGTGCCCGAAGGCCAGGGCATCCAGCAGGCTGACTATCGTTGGCAGAACTGGAATGACGGCAAGGTCGAACACAAGCACGTGTTTTATCAGCGGGTGGGCGAACGCATCCTCGCGGTGGGCTATTACCTGCCCCGGGCCACGCCGGAACAGGCGCGAGCGCTGCGCAACAAGGCGGTGAATGCGCTGGTGAAGGACGAAACCGGCACACTCAAGGCGATCAATTCCTTGCAGGGCGGGTTCCTGCAGGATGACCTTTATGTGTTTGTGGTCGACCTGGATACCCAACGTTATGTGGCCCACGGCACCAACCTGCGCCTGGTCAATACCGACTTCGGCAAGATCAAGGACCCGGATGGCAAGCCGGTGGGCGAGCCGATCCTCAAGCTGATGGCCGAGCAGGACCAGGGGGAATACAAGTACCGCTGGAAGAACCCGGTGACCGGCAAGGTCGAAAACAAGCACGCTTATGTGCGCAAGACCGGGCATTTCATGGTGGCGGTGGGTTACTACAGCCCCTGACCTGACTTGGAATGCAATAAAAATGTGGGAGGGGGCTTGCCCACCCCCACATTTTGATCTTCTACATTCATTTGGACCTAGCGGGCTTTGTCTTCGCGACCGCGCAGCACCCGGTTCGGCATCGCTATCGCCGCCGCCAACCCGAGCAACGACACCGCCGCACTCACCATCAGCAAATGCCGGAACGTCACCGCCAACTCCCCACGCAACGCATCCTGCGCCGCGCCCGGGGCGGCGTTGAGGCCGTCGAGCAAGACGTTGCCGGAGCTGCCTTCGGCCACCAGCGCGCCGCTGGCCAAGTGGGCAAAACTGGAATCGTGCAACAGAGCCAGCAACAGCGCCGACATGCACGCCACCCCGACGGCCCCGCCCAGGGAGCGGAACAGGTTGGTAGTGCTGGTGGCGACGCCGATGTCCCGTTGTTCCACCGAATTCTGCGTGCCTACCAATGAGGTGGGGAACTGCATGCCCGCGGCGATCCCGCACAGCAACATGAATACAGCGGTGACCACTACCGCCTGCGGCGCGCTGTAGGCCATGCCAAGGATGGCCAAGGGGCTCAACAATGCGCCACTGAGGATCATGGGTTTATAGCGGCCGGTCACCGAGGTCATGCGCCCGGCGAAATACGCCCCCATCGGCAAACCCATCGCCAGTGGCAGCAGGTGCAGGGCCGCGCTGTCGGCACCGGAACCGGTCACGGTCTGGTAACGCAGGGGCGTCAGCACGCTCAGGGAAATCGCCTGGAAGCTGGTGATAAAAATCGTGCACCAGCACAACACCGCGCTGCGGTTGGTGAACAGGTGCATCGGCAGCAATGGCTCAAGGGCGCGGCGTTCGTGCCACACAAATACGCTCAACGCCAGCAGCGCGCAGGCCAGCAACCCCAGCACTTGAGCGTCACGCCAATGATGGCCCTGGCCGATTTCAGTGATACCCAGCAACAAGGCGGTGAGGCCGATGATCATCAGCACCGTGCCGAGATAATCAATGATCGGCTTGCGCTGCGGCACCGGCAGCCCCACCAGGGTGCGATGGGCCACGTACCACGCGCCTGCACCCAGCGGCAGGTTGATCAAAAACACCCAGCGCCACGACAGGTACTCGGTCATATAACCGCCCAGCACCGGCCCGGCCACACTGGCTACCGCGTACATGCTGCTGAAGTAGCCCTGGTAACGGCCGCGTTCACGCGGGGGAATGATGTCGCCGATGATTGCCTGGCTGACCGAGATCATCCCGCCGGCACCGATGCCCTGGAGAATCCGCGCCAGCACCAATTGTTCCATGCTCTGGGCCACGGCGCAGAACAGCGACGCCAGGGTGAACACGCCCATGCCGACCAGCATCATCGGCCGGCGCCCATACAGGTCGCCGAGCTTGCCGTAGATCGGCACCGCCACGGTCATCGCCACCATATAGCCGGAGATCACCCAGGCCAGCAGGTTGACGTCGTGGAACTGCGCGGAAATGGCCGGCATGGACACCGCGACAATGGTTTGGTCCAGGGCACCAAGGAAGATCGCCATCATCAGCGCAGCAAGGATACTGCGCACGGCGGGAACGGTTGGAGCGGGCTGATTGAGGTGAGTCACGGCAGAACCTTCGAGCAAGGCCCGCAGGAAAAGGTCGCCCGCGGGAATGCTCGATACGATAGCAGGCTATTCGATAGGCTCGTAAGCAAGCCCGACGTAATTTTCTGCGATGGTTTTGCGCCCGGCGTCGGAGTGAATGAAATAGTCCAGTTCGCTCTCGGCAATACGCTGGCTGAAAGCGTCAGCCTGGGGAAACTGATGCAGCATCGAGGTCATCCACCAGGAAAACCGTTCGGCTTTCCACACTCGACGCAGGCAGATCGCCGAGTATTTTTCCAACAAGTCCAGGCGCCCTTCGCGATACACCTTGAGCAGGATCCTGAACAAGGTGCTCACATCGCTGGCCGCCAGGTTCAGGCCCTTGGCGCCGGTGGGCGGGACGATATGCGCGGCGTCGCCGAGCAGGAACAGGCGCCCGTATTGCATGGGCTCCACCACGAAGCTGCGCAGCGGCGCGATGCTCTTTTCAAGCGACGGGCCGGTGACCAACTGCTCTGCCAATGCGCTGGGCAGCCGTGCCTTGAGCTCCTCCCAGAAACGTGCATCCGACCATTGCTCCACGACCTCGTCCTGCGGCACTTGCAGGTAATAACGGCTACGTGTCGGTGAGCGCATGCTGCACAAGGCAAACCCCCTTGCGTGTTTGGCGTACACCAGCTCGGCGTGTACCGGCGGCGTGTCGGCGAGCACGCCCAGCCAACCGAAGGGGTAGACCCGTTCGAACACTTTCAATGCCTCGGCCGGAATCGACTGGCGGGCGACGCCATGGAAGCCATCGCAACCGGCGATGTAGTCACACTCCAGGCGCCAGGCTTGGCCTTCATGCTCGAACGTCAGCCAGGGCTGCTCACCCTTGAGGTCATGGGGCTGCACATTGGACGCTTCGTACAGCGTGGTGGCGCCGGCGACTGCACGAGCAGCCATCAGGTCGCGGGTGACTTCGGTCTGGCCGTAGATCATCACCGACTGGCCGCCGGTCAGGGTCTTGAGGTCGATAGGGATGAGTCGACCATTGAGCGCTATGTCAAAGCCGTCATGTACCAGCCCTTGCGTGTCCATGCGTTGGCTGACGCCTGCCTCGCGCAGCAGGTCGACCATGCCTTGCTCCAACACGCCGGCACGGATGCGACCTTGGACGTACTCGGCGCTCTGGCGCTCTAGGACAAGGGTTTGAATGCCAGCGTTATGCAGCAGTTGGCCGAGCAGCAATCCAGACGGACCGGCACCGATAATGGCGACTTGGGTTTTCAAGGTTTTCATTATTTTTATCGCCTTCATCCTTCATTCGAACGGATCGAGTAAAAGAGTTGTCAGTGGACTTGTGGCTGACATTTTTCACTTGAGTGAGCAGCATAAGAAGGTGAAAACTGCCGCAAAGCCTGCACTTTTCGCCAATCGGGGCGATTACCGAACCACTATCCTGAGTATCGGATTGAAACCATGACCAAAACCGCGATTCCGGTCTTCAAGCTTTACGGGGAAAGCCAGCAGTGGCCGACGCCCGATTTGTTGCACTGCGAAACCATTTCCCGGCGCAGTCGGGAATACCAGTGGGAAATCCAGCCCCACCGGCACGCGGACCTGTGCCAGTTGCTGTATGTGCACAAAGGCCAGGCACAACTGGAAATCGAAGGCCAGCGCACCACCCTCAACGAGTCGAGCCTGCAAGTGCTGCCGCCGCTCTGTGTGCATGGCTTTCGTTTTTCCGAAGATGTACAAGGTTATGTCGTGACCCTCTCGGCGCCGCTGGTCAGCCACTTGCAGGCGCAGCTGGGCGACACCATCGATGGTTTGCAAACCCTTGGCAGTTACCCGGCGGGCAAGGACAGCGACTATTTGAATAACCTGTTTGCCCGTTTGCAGGACGAATACGCCGATGATCAGCCGGCCCGGGACATGATGCTGCATGCCTTGGTGAGCGTGCTGCTGGTGTGGGTCAGCCGCCAGGCGATCCAGCGCCGCCATCCCCGGGCGCCGCGGGGTCGTGAGTATTTTCGCCGCTTCACCCAACTGGTCGAGCAGCATTACCGCGAGCACCCCAAGATTGAAGACTTGGCCCACAAGCTGGGCATCTCGGTCTCACACCTGAATGGGACGTGTCGGGAGTTGGGTGGGCAACCGGCGTTGCAGATCATGCATGACCGCCAGTTGCTGGAAGCCAAGCGTTTGTTGACCTACACCAGCATGACCATCAATGAGATGTCCGAGGTGCTGGGTTTTTCCGACCCGACTAACTTCTCGCGGCTGTTTCGCCGCCGAGTCGGGTTTTCACCCAAGGCCTTTCGCGAGCAGTTGAAGGCCGGGCAGCCTACCTGAGTGCGCTGAAACTGCCGGTGCGCGGCACGCATTGACCTTGATGGCAGCTGATGGCGAAAGCCGCCGGTTGCATGCGCGTTTGCTCGACGCGATAGGCGGCAGTGCCATACAGCGCCGTCGCCAATGCGCAGAGGGAGAAAATCGTCAGGTATTTGCGGGTTTTAATACTCATGGCACTGACCTCCGGACCCGATCTACAGGGCGCTGTTTAAAGCATAGGTCAGCTAGGGCAAGTTGCCATGATTGGTTGCCATTCAGCGCGCTTATAGCGTCTCAGAGCCCGGTGTCCCATGCGGGCTCCTCGGGAAACCGCAGCACCAGGAAATCCAGCAGGCTGCGCAGCGCCGAAGGCATGTGCTTGCGCGAGGCATACACCGCGTAGATGTTCATCTGCCGCGGCTCGGCTTCTGGCAGCAAGCGCACCAGTTCACCACTGCGGATCAAGTCACCGGCCTGGTAGCTGGGGAGCATCGCCACCCCTGCCCCGGCCAGGGTGATACGCAATAACGTGCTGGCCTCGTTGGCCGTGATATTGCCGTGCACCGGCACCGACACGTGTTCGCCCTGTTCTTCGAAATGCCACAGGCTCTTGCCGAAATAAGAGTGGGTCAGGCAATTGTGCCGGGCCAGGTCTTCGACTTTCTGCGGGGCTGGATGCTCGCGCAGATAGGCCGGTGTGGCGCAGACCACCGAGCGGCAGACGGTCAAGCGTCGGGCGATCAGGTTCGGGTCCAGGTCATTACTGGTGCGAATCGCCAGGTCGATGCGCTCATCCACCAGGTTCACCGTGCGGTCAAGCATCTGCAGATCAACCGTCACCAACGGGTAGCGTTTGACGTACTCGGCAATGGCCGCGCCCAACTGCGCCTGGCCGAACGAGGTGCTCACACTCAGGCGCAGCAAGCCTCGGGGCGCGTCATCGGGCTCGCTGACGGCGGCCTGCATATCACCACACAGTTCCAGCAATTGCCGACAGCGTGGCAGGGTTTCACTGCCGGCTGCGGTGAGGCTGAGCTTGCGTGTGGTGCGGTGCAGCAGCCGCGCGCCGACCCAATCTTCCAGCTCGGCCAGGTAGCGCGACACCACCGGGCGCGACAGGTCCAGATGGTCGGCGGCGGCAGACTGGCTGCCCAGGTCCACCACGGTGACAAACACGCGCATTGCTTGAAGACGATCCATGATTTGCCCGATTTCAGAAACAAACTATGTTCCAGCATCGCATTTTTTGGGGTGTTTTATGCAACTAAGCTCTGTGCATCCCTTACCCATGGCAGGAGCTACCCGATGTTCTCGACCTTCAAACGCTTGACCCTGGCCACTGCCGCCCTGGCCTTCGCCGCTCACGCCGCCGCCGCAGAGCTGAAACTCGACGTCTACAACCCCGGCGAAGCCGCGATCTTCCCGGTCAGCTCGGTGCTGGTCAGCGGCGCCAAAGACGCGATCCTGGTGGATGCGCAATTCGGCAAGGGCCAAGCCGAGCAACTGGTGCAAAAGATCCGCGCCAGCGGCAAGCACTTGACCACCATCTACATCAGCCATGGCGACCCGGACTACTACTTCGGCCTCGACACGCTCACCAGAGCATTCCCCGACGCCAAGGTGCTTGCGCCGCAACCGGTGGTCGACCATATCAACGCCACCGTCGCCGGCAAGCTGGAATTCTGGGGCCCGAAAATGGGCGCCGACAAACCTGCCAAGACCATCGTGCCGCAGGCACTGCAAGGCCACAGCCTGACCCTTGAAGGGCAACAGCTTGAGGTGATCGGCCTCGACGGCCCGCAGCCGGATCGCAGCTTTGTGTGGATTCCGTCGATCAAGGCCGTGGTCGGTGGTGTGGTGGTCGCAGAAAACATCCACCTGTGGATGGCCGATACCCAGGGCGCGCAATCCCATAAAGACTGGTTGGCAACCCTCAAGCGTATTGAAGACCTGAAGCCGCAGACGGTGATTCCGGGCCATTACCTGGGCACGCCATCATTGGCCTCGGTGAAATTCACCGCTGACTACATCAAGGCCTTCGACATCGAGACCGCCAAGGCCAAGGATTCCGCCGCCCTGATCGCGGCGATGAAAAAGCGTTACCCCACCCTCGCTGACGAAAGCTCGCTGGAACTGAGCGCCAAAGTCGCCAAAGGCGAAATGAAGTGGTGATTGGTTTAAACCCTTAACCCTGTTGGAGAACGTCATGAGCAAGATCGCAATCATTGGAGCCACCGGCCGTGCCGGTAGCCAACTGCTGGAAGAAGCGCTGCGCCGTGGGCATACCGTCACGGCCATCGCCCGCAACACCGACAAGCTTGCCGTACGCCCAGGCGTCACGGTCAAGCAGGTCGACGCCCTGGACGCCGACGCCCTGCAACACGCCATCAGCGGCAGCGACGTGGTGATCAGCGCCGCACACTTTGCCACCTTGCCCGCCAGCGCCGTGATCGGCCCGGTGAAAAAGGCTGGGGTCAAACGCTTGCTGGTGGTGGGTGGTGCGGGTTCGTTGCTGCTACCGGACGGCAGCCGAGTGATCGACAGCCCGGACTTCCCGGCAGAATACAAGGCCGAAGCCAGTGCCGGGGCTGAATTCCTGGAAACGTTGCGTCAGGAAAAAGAGCTGGATTGGACATTCCTGTCGCCCTCTGCCCTGTTCGATGGAACCGAGCGCACCGGTAAGTTCCGTCTGGGCCAGGATGATCTGCTGGAGAGCAGTGACGGTAACAGCTCGATCAGCTTTGCCGACTACGCCATCGCCATGATTGATGAGGTTGGAACACCTAGACACTCGCGTCAGCGCTTCACCGTTGGCTACTGACACCACGCGGTAAAAAATGTGGGAGGGGGCTTGCGCCCGATAGCAGTGGATCAGGCAGATTATTTGTGACTGACACACCGCTATCGGGGCATGGGTATCTACACAACTTCTGGTACGCCGCCGGCCCATGTGGGAGGGGGCTTGCTCCCGATGGCGGCCTCACAGCCGACCAGGATGTTCGGTTGGATCGAGTACATATCCATTGTTTAGGTGACGACCGCTATTGGTTCCGCCCTTACGGCGAGTCACTTTTGAAAAGCGCAAAAGTAACCAAATGCTCTTGCCCCACCACTCGGCACCTCGCTTAGGCTCGGTGTGCCCGTAATCCGACAGGGATTTGGGGGGCCTGAGATCAAAAGCAGAGCAAGATCAAGAGCGGCTCGCTTCGCATCGTGGTTACTGACGGTCGCATGTCAGAGTTGTGTAGATACCCATGCCCATCGGGGGCAAGCCCCCTCCCACATTTGAATCTTCAGTGCTGTGACTGCTGTGCCTGGCTCACTAGCCAGTCCATCAGGGCCAACAAGCCAGCAGAAGGCACTTTCCCCGGCGGATACACCAGGTAATAGCCCATGCCCGTCGGCACCCGCAATTCAAACGGCATTGCCAGGCGCCCGGCCTTCAAGTCCTCGCCAATCAACGCACCATCACCGATCGCCACGCCATTTCCCTGTGACGCCACCGTCATCGCCAAGTCCAGTGTTTCGAAATGAGGCCCCTGTTTCAGGTGACTCAAGTGCGTACCCGCCGCCTTCAACCACAGTGTCCAATCCCGCTCGTCCCTCGTGGGATGCAACAGCACTTGTTGCTGCAAATCAGCCGGCGTGTGCAAGCCTGCCAGCAACGCTGGCGCGCACACCGGGGTCAGTTGTTCGTCGAACAAATGCCGTGCCTCGGCGGCCTGCTCGGCGATGGGTGCGTAGATCACCGCCGCGTCGAATCGCTCGCGGCGAAAGTCCACGGTATAGGCCACGGTAGTGGTGAGTTCAACCGGCACCTCCGGGCGCTCCTTCTGCCATTGCAACACGCGCGGCAGCAGCCAGCGTATGACGCAGGTGGACGCCTTGAGTTGCAACACCTCGCGGCGGCTGCCGATCTGCTCCACGCCCTCACCGATCAAGCCGAACACCTGTTGCACCCGCAACGCCCACTCGCGGCCTTCCTCGGTCAAGCGCAAACCCCGCGCCTGGCGCAGGAACAAAGCATAGCCCAACTGGCGTTCCAACCCCGCGATCTGCCGGCTCACCGCCCCCTGGGTAATGTGCAGCTGCTCGGCGGCACGGGTGAAGTTGCAGCATTGGGCCGTGACCCAGAAAGTGTGCAACGCGGGCAAGGGCGGAAGACGTTTCATCGCGGCTCAGCCATGACGTGAGGACATGGCGAGTATGACTTTTTATCGGTTGTTGCCGCTACCGGCAAGCCGCTCCAATAGCGCCTTGAATCCATCACAAGAGCGACCTCTATGGCGACCTGCGGCGAAGTATTGGTCAACCTCCTGGAAAGCTATGGCGTGGACCAGGTGTTCGGCATCCCCGGAGTACATACCGTGGAGCTGTACCGTGGCCTGGCGCGTTCCAGTATCCGTCACGTCACCCCGCGCCATGAGCAGGGTGCCGGCTTTATGGCTGACGGCTATGCACGTACCAGCGGCAAGCCCGGCGTGTGCTTTATCATCACGGGCCCCGGCATGACCAATATCACCACGGCCATGGGGCAGGCCTATGCCGACTCGATCCCGATGCTGGTGATTTCCAGTGTGCAGGCGCGCAGCCAATTGGGGGGCGGGCGCGGCAAGTTGCATGAGCTGCCCAGCCAGAGCGCGCTGGTGGCAGGCGTGGCGGCATTCTCCCATACCCTGATGTCGGCGGCAGAACTGCCCGGCGTGTTGGCGCGGGCGTTTGCGCTGTTCCAGGCCGGTCGACCGCGCCCGGTGCATATCGAGATCCCGCTGGATGTGTTGGTGGAGAACGCCGACGCCCTGATGGGCAGTGCACCGGTCAGCGTAGCCCGCGCCGGCGCGGCACCGGCGGCGGTCAGGCAGATGAGCCGCTTGCTCGCCGCCGCCAAGCGCCCACTGATCCTGGCCGGTGGCGGTGCTATCGATGCAGCGCCAGAGCTGACCCGCCTGGCCGAAACCCTCGGCGCCCCCATGGCCCTGACCATCAATGCCAAAGGCCTGCTGCCTGCCGCACATCCTTTGTTGCTCGGCTCGACCCAAAGCCTGGCGGCCACCCGCGCCATGGTCGCCGAGGCCGATGTGGTGCTGGCCATCGGTACGGAACTGGCGGAAACCGACTACGACGTGACCTTCGCCGGCGGTTTCGAGATTCCCGGCGCGCTGCTGCGGGTCGATATCGACCCGGACCAGACCGTACGCAACTACCCACCCCAGATGGCGCTGGTGGCCGACGCGACAATCGCCGCCGAGGCCTTGCTCACTGAACTCAACCGCCAGCCACTGGCGCCACGCAATACCGGGTGGGGCGCGGCACGCGTCGCCCGTTTGTGGACCGAACTGGCACCCACCTGGGATGCCGCCACCCGCGCACAAACACTGCTGCTCCATACCGTCCTGGAAAAGCTGCCCGACGCCGTGCTGGTAGGCGACTCCACCCAACCGGTGTACAGCGGCAACCTCACCCTGAACCTCGAGCACCCACGCCGCTGGTTCAACTCCTCCACCGGCTACGGCACCCTCGGCTATGCCCTGCCCGCTGCTATCGGCGCCTGGTTGGGGCGCGGCAACGGGCAACCGGTGGTGTGCCTGATCGGCGATGGCGGTCTGCAATTCACCCTGCCGGAACTGGCCAGCGCCGTGGAAGCCCGCATCCCGGTGATCGTGCTGTTGTGGAATAACCAGGGTTATGAAGAGATCAAGAAGTACATGCTCAACCGCGCCATCGAGCCGGTGGGCGTGGACATCTACACACCGGATTTCATCGGCATCGCCAAGGCAACGGGGTGCGCGGCAGAAAGCATCGATGGCGTCGAACCGCTGCGTGCAGCATTGCAGGCCGCTGCTGCTCGCCCAGGGCCGACGCTGATTGAAGTCGACCAAGAGCGGTGGGCGTTGACCAAGCCTTAATCCGCTCTATCTAACTCTGGAGATCCGCCTCCCATTTGAAGTGCGCAACGTCAGGGGCCTGCATTTTTTCAATAGCCCCTGCGACTTTCTGATTTGCCCCGCTCCTCCCATCCATGGCCTGATTCGCCCTTGTTCACTCAAGGCAGGCCCATGGAAAACGTTCAGGCAAAACCCACCACCGCTGTTTGGCTGATGATCAGTGTGGTGCTGGTCGCCCTTAACCTGCGCCCGTCAATGGCAGCCGTGGGGCCGTTATTGTCGTCGATCCGCTTGGATGTGCCGTTGAGTTTCAGCAGCGCAGCCTTACTGACCATGTTGCCGGTCATGGCCATGGGCCTGGCAATGTTCTTTGGCATGGGCCTGGCCAAGCGCCTGGGCGAGCATCGCAGCATTGTGCTGTCGTTGCTGGTGATTGGGCTGGCAACCTTGTCGCGGTTGTTCCTGGAGTCGGCATTGGAGCTGATCGTCAGCGCCATCGCAGCGGGTGTCGGCATTGCGCTGATCCAGGCGCTGATGCCGTCGCTGATCAAGTCGCGGTTCAGCGCTAATGTCTCGTTATTCATGGGCCTGTATGTCACCGCGATCATGGGTGGCGCCGCGCTGGCCGCCTCGTTCTCACCGTTTGTACAAGTGCAGACCGGCAGTTGGCGCATAGGCTTGGCGATCTGGGCAGCACTGGCGTTGCTGGCTCTGGTGTTCTGGTATGCCCAGCGCGCAGTCTTGCCGCCTTTACCCCAAGCCGGTTCAAGCGCGCAGGCCTCCTTTTTCGGCAACCGCCGCGCCTGGCTGCTGGCGATTTTTTTCGGCCTCGGCACGGCGTCCTACACCTGTGTGTTGGCGTGGCTGGCGCCGTATTACGTCGAACAGGGCTGGAGTGAACAGAATGCCGGTTTGCTGCTGGGCTTCTTGACCGCCATGGAAGTGATCTCGGGCCTGGTCACGCCGGCCATCGCCAACAGCCGCCAGGATAAACGCGCGATAGTCGCGGTGCTGCTGGTGCTGATCATCCTGGGGTTCTGCGGGCTTATCCTTAGCCCCGGACACTGGAGCCTGCTATGGCCATGCCTGCTCGGCCTGGGTATAGGCGGCCTGTTTCCGATGAGCCTGATCCTGTCTCTTGACCACCTCGACAACCCACGGCGCGCCGGTAGCCTTACCGCATTTGTGCAGGGCATCGGCTACCTGATCGCCGGCCTGTCGCCGCTGATCGCCGGAATCATCCGCGACCAACTGGGCAGTTTCGAATGGGCCTGGTGGTCATTGACGGCGGTGATGGTGGCGATGCTGCTGATCGTCATCCGCTTCGATCCGAAGCATTACGCGCAACATATCCGCTGACGTCGTATTGCAAACATTATTTGTCCCACACATAACATTGAAGGGTCCTACAGAGCTTTCTATTGGTACGAGCGTTCCGTTAACATTTTGCCCAGTCTTGTACTGAGTTCGGTACAAAGGGTTTACGGACGAAACCGATGCTAAACAGTAACTTGCTCAGAAAACTCGACATGCAGGACCTGATGGTGTTCATCGCCGTCTACGACCAGAGCAGCGTTACCGATGTATCCGAGACGCTGTTCGTCAGCCAGTCCACCGTGAGCTATAGCCTGAAGAAGCTGCGTACCAGCTTTGAGGATGAGCTGTTTATCAACACGCGGGCGGGCATGCGCCCTACGTACAAGGCCACCACCATGTACGGGCATGTGCAGAAGATCCTGGAAAGCATCAACCTGTGTCACGCCGGTGGCCAGGCTTTCGATCCGACCCAACAGGCGGTGACCTTCAATGTGTGCGCCCCGGAATATTTCGAACAACTGATCCTGCCGCGCCTGCTCAAGCACTTCGACCGCGCCGACCTGCCGGTGATCGTCAATGTGCAAAAACTGGAAACCGATATCCCCGCCGACGACCTGCGTGAAGGTCGCCTCGACCTGGTGATCTGCTTCGGTCCGCACTTTCACCGCGCTCATAAAGACTTCAAGACACAGATGCTGCTTGAAGACGACCTGGTCTGCGTGTTTGACCAACGCTCGGCGCCCCGGGAGCCGGCGTTCAGCCTGCAATCCTACGTTGAGCGACGTCACGTATTCCCCACGCCGTGGACCTCCGACACCAATATGATCGACGGCTGGCTCGCACGGCAGGCCCGCAAGCGCCAGGTGATCGCGCGGGCCAACAGCTACAGCGCGGCGTTAAAGATGATTGCCGGCACCGACTTCATCCTCACCCTGCCCCGCCGCGTGCAGAAATTGCTGGCACCGGCGCCGGCGTTCGGTGTGTGCGAAGCCCCTAATGGCCTTCCGGGTTTCACCCTGGATATGCAATGGAATGAAACCAGTGGGCAGGACAGGGCCAATACCTGGTTTCGTGAGCAAGTGGTGAGGGTGTGTGAGGAACAGAGCCTTTTGTAGGAGCGAGCTTGCTCGCGAAAACTCGCAGGCGCCGCGCTCATTCAG
The DNA here is from genome assembly GCF_001427465.1 of Pseudomonas sp. Root569. Classification (NCBI taxonomy): domain Bacteria; kingdom Pseudomonadati; phylum Pseudomonadota; class Gammaproteobacteria; order Pseudomonadales; family Pseudomonadaceae; genus Pseudomonas; species Pseudomonas sp. Root569. The sequence continues at coordinate 104,412 of NZ_LMGQ01000025.1, forward strand.
GAATCCCGAGTTAACGTTGACGCTTTTCGCGAGCAAGCTCGCTCCTACATTTCGCCAGCAGGCCCTCGGTCGCTCATGAATGCCTCCAGCCGCGAGCGCATCCAGCGCTCCGCAGGGTCAGTGTCGACATGGCTGAGCCAGACCATCGACAAGTCCAGGGTCGGGGTTTGGAACGGAAACGGCTCGCAGAACAGGTTCCCGCTGGCGGCCATGGCCTGAGCAGTGTAGTCCGGCAGGCTGGCGATCATGTCGGTGCCGGCAAGCAACGCCGGCAGCGAGCTGTATTGCGGCACCGAGAGCACCACATGGCGCTTGCGGCCCACCTCCGCCAGCCACTCATCGGCAAACCCGGCCACGTTGGCAGTGTGGGACACCAGAACATGGGGCCGTGCGCAATATTCGTCGAGGGTCAGCGGCGTGTCCGAGGCATCGGCGCGCAGCAGGCACGGGCGGATATGCCGCAACAGCTTACGCTTGGCATTCGCCGGCAGACCGCGGGTCTGGGTGATGCCGACGGTGATATCGCCGGAAGCCAGCAGGTCGGGAATACGCCAGTAATCCACATGCTGTACCACGAACACCACCTGGGGCGCTTCCTGGCGCAAGGCCCGCAGCAACGGTGGCAGCAGGCCGAACTCAACGTCATCGGACAGGCCGATGCGAAAGGTCATGGTGCTGATGGAGGGGTCAAAATCGTGGGTCAGGCTCAGGGCCGATGACAGCGAATCCAGGGCCGGCGACAGGTGCTGGATAATTTCCTCGGCGCGGGCCGTGGGCTCCATGCGATGTCCGACGCGAATAAACAGCGGGTCATTGAACAGGGTGCGCAAGCGATTGAGGGCCGAGCTGATAGTCGGCTGGCCAAGAAACAGCTTCTCGGCCACCCGCGTCACATTGCGCTCGAGCATCAGCGCTTCGAAGACCACCATCAGGTTGATATCGGCCTTGCGTAATTCATTGCGATTCATCGGCGCCTGCCCCTTTCCCCAAGACAAGCCGCAGTTTAGAAAGGCAGCGGGGCTGCGTCTATGTGCGCACTGTTCATCCGCAGGCTTTGGGACTATAAATCAGCTCTTGAAGGTCGCAGGTACTCCATTGTGTTGGTCATTTTCGCCCTAAGCCTACTGCTCAGCGGTTTTTTGCTATGGGCCATCAAATTCATTGTTCACCCCACCGCCAGAACTTTGCTGCGCGTATTTGTCGGTTTATGCCTGGCGGCGGTGGTGGCTTACCTGGTGCTGGCTTCCGGGTTTCCGACCTCGTTGCTGGTGTGAGGGGCCTCCTGACCCTGGCGCAGGCGTAATGCCGACAACGCGGCCACTAGGCCGCCAAAGCGGGTGCGGTTCTCGACGCAGGCATTGGGGGATGTGGGGTAATGTCTCTGAAGGTGTTGCGAAATTCGGTCGTCGCTCTCTTCCAGGCGAGGCTGCTCTTATCAAGCTTCAAGTAAGCTACTGATTTTAAATATTTAAAATTTAGTCTTAATGCCGGATATTTTGGAGGCGGCCCAGGTTCTGCGCGACGGCACCACGTCGACGATGTGACCGGGTTGTTGGGTTGTTAGGGCGAGTACATATCCGTTGCTTAGGTAACGGCCACTTATGGTTCCGCTTTTACAGCGGCTCACTTTTGAAAAGCGCAGAAGTAAGCAAAACACTCTTGCCCCACCACTCGGCACCTCGCCCAGGCTCGGTGTGCCCGTAATCCGACATTGATTTGCGGCCAGCGTGGTTTAACGGGGCGCCTAAGATCAAAAGCACAGCGAGGCGGCCTTATAGCCGACCTGATCGTTGAAGCGTGCGCGTACAACTGTGGGAGCGGGCTTGCCCGCGAAGGTCGTTAACGATGACGCGGGAAACCAGAAAGAACGCGGCGTTCTCAGGTTTTTCGCGAGCAAGCTCGCTCCTACAGAAAAGCAAAAGCGCCGCCAGCGTATCTGCGATGCGCAGCGAGTCGCTCTTGATCTTGATCTCAGGCGCCCCGTTAAACCACGCTGGCCGAACGCAGGCTTGAAGCCGCGGGTAACCCGGCAGGACGCCGGGTGGCCGTTACCTAAACAACGGATATGTACCCAGGACGAAAACCAACATCCTCGGCTATCAGGCCGCCACGGGAGCAAGCTCCCTAGTTTGCTGCGCGACAGCGTCACATCGAAGATGTGGTGGGACTCCCACAAATCAACTGAATCGATTTACTGTTAAATCTGACAGTAGATTTTCACTGACATTAGTATTATTCATTAATCACGAAAAAGGCTGTTAAATACTACTGACACTGATGAGAACTCCATCATGACGACTATCGAAAAACGCGCAACTACAGGTCGCTTAGAAGCCGATATCGAAGGTGACACTGAACGGTGGGTGGCTGACTCAGTTATCTATGAGGCCGACACGAACTCTTTTGTAGTAGGTGGTCCAGAAGGAGGATTCATGTTCAAAGGTTTGTATTTTACATTCCCCACAAATATCTCTATTGGCGAGCATGCAATCAATAGAGTTACCAGAGTCGGCGCGTGGTTCAATCCCGGGAGGGCAAACAGCTGGGATGCCGATGAAAAAGGCGGAACGGTGAATGTGTTATCAGTTTCCTCGAACGACGCTTCTATCAAAATATCTTTCAATTTTGTTGCAGTTAACCCGGCAAACAACCAAGAACGTAAGAAAATAGATGGCGAGGGCGAGTTCGAGGGACACTCCCTGAAAAGCGACGTAAAATATAAAAAATAATAATTATTTGCCACCCACATAAATAAAGCGTTTATCTTCAACTTCGAGGAAAACGAAATATAAATATACCCTTTGCATCGGTCATATATGAGAGCGAAGGTACTTTGACGCCCCCCCACACATACAACGTCGCTCTCAATTTTTTTGACTGGATGGGTACTCAGGGTTTCAGCGGACGCTCCTGGTCCCGCTCGGAAAGCTCAGTCCCATCATCGGGATGCTTCCAGGTCTGCGGTTTTTCCTCCTCCTGTCGCCGGGGTTGTTCGCGCTCCGACTCATTCTGCCGTTTCTGTTCGTCAGCCATTACCACCTCCCATCCGTAAGAATTGGACACAGGCTCAAGTATAGAACAAGGCAGGTCTTTTGACGGAGGCACTGATTGATAGCCAGCGCGCATCAATCCATTCAAATTTGTCACTTATCATTTCTAAATGTGTCAGCCACTATCCCCAGTCTTAAGCGAAACAAGCACTTTAAAAAGAACGCTGGAGACACAAAACCATGACTAGCCCTTCCCGGCCCGACGCTGCCCGCTCGAAAATCGGTGCGGTATTCCGCGTGACTTCGGGCAACTTCCTCGAACAGTTCGACTTCTTCCTGTTCGGTTTCTACGCCACCTATATCGCTGCCGCGTTCTTCCCGGCCGCTAATGAGTTTGCGTCATTAATGATGACCTTCGCCGTGTTCGGTGCGGGCTTTCTGATGCGTCCACTGGGCGCAATCATTCTGGGTGCCTATATCGATGACGTGGGCCGTCGCAAAGGCTTGATCGTGACCTTGTCGATCATGGCCAGCGGTACGCTGTTGATTGTGCTGGTACCGGGTTATCACACCATTGGCCTGTGGGCGCCGCTGTTGGTGCTGCTGGGCCGCCTGCTGCAAGGCTTCTCGGCCGGCGCGGAACTGGGTGGTGTGTCGGTGTACCTATCCGAAATGGCCACCCCGGGTCGCAAGGGTTTCTACACCAGCTGGCAGTCGGGCAGCCAACAGATTTCCATCGTGGTCGCTGCCGCCCTCGGCTATGGCCTGAACGTTTGGATGGAACCGGCGGTGGTGGCCGATTGGGGCTGGCGTATTCCGTTTGCCGTCGGTTGCGTGATCATTCCGTTTATCTTTGTGCTGCGTCGCAATCTGGAGGAGACCGAAGAGTTCGCCAACCGCAAGCATCGCCCGACCATGCGTGAAGTGATGGCGACCCTGGTGAAGAACTGGACCGTGGTGATCGGCGGCATGCTCATGGTGGCGATGACGACCACGGCGTTCTACCTGATCACCGTATACGCGCCAACCTTCGGCAAGACCGTGCTGCAATTGAGTACCTCCGATGCCTTGCTGGTAACCTTGCTGGTGGCCGTGTCGAACTTTGTCTGGCTACCGATCGGCGGCACCTTGAGCGACCGATTTGGCCGCAAGCCGGTATTGATCGCCATGACGGTGCTGACCGTTCTCACTGCTTACCCAGCGTTGTCCTACGTAGTGAATGCACCGAGCTTCGCCCATATGCTGGAAACCCTGCTGTGGTTCTCCTTCCTTTACGGCATGTACAACGGCGCGATGATTCCGGCACTAACCGAAATCATGCCGGTGGAAGTGCGCGTGGCGGGTTTCTCCCTGGCCTACAGCCTGGCAACCGCGGTCTTCGGTGGCTTCACGCCAGCGATTTCCACCTGGTTTATTCACATCACCGAAGACAAGGCCTCACCGGCCTACTGGATGATGTTTGCCGCGCTGTGCGCCCTGTGCTCGACCCTGGCGCTGTATCGCCGGGCTAACACCCGCGGGCAGGTCATGCAGGGGGCCGTTTGATGAAGACTCTACTCAAAACCCTGGCGGCATTCGCCCTTGGCGCCCTGGCGCTGGCGGCCCAGGCCGAAGAACTCAAGGTAATGACCTCTGGTGGCTTCACCGCTGCCTACAAGTTGCTCGGCCCGCAATACGCCAAGCAAAGCGGTGACACCCTCGACACCATCCTCGGCCCGTCGATGGGCAAGGCGCCGGAAGCGATTCCCAACCGCCTGGCTCGTGGCGAACATGCCGATGTGGTGATCATGGTCGGCTACGCACTGGACGAGCTGATCAAACAGGGCAAGGTCGACCCCGCGTCCCGCGTGGAACTGGCGGACTCGCGGATTGGGCTGGTGGTGAAAGAAGGCGCGGCGAAACCTGCGATCACTACCGATGCCGAACTCAAGGCCGTGCTGAGCAAGGCTAAATCCGTGGCGTATTCGGACAGTGCCAGCGGTGTGTATGTCGAGAAGGAGCTGTTCAAGAAACTCGGCATGCCGGCCAAGGGCACCATGATCGAGCGGGTACCCGTGGGCGAACAGGTGGCCAGGGGTGACTACGAAGTCGGCTTGCAACAGGTGGCTGAATTGTTGCCGGTCAAGGGTGTCACGTTTGTCGGCAAGATTCCGGAAAACGTGCAGTCGGTGACACGCTTTGCGGCGGGCATTCCGGTCAACGCCGAACACCCCGACGAGGCCAAGGCGCTGCTGCAGTTCATGGCCTCGCCGCAAGCTCAGCCGGTGGTGCAGTCCACCGGACTGGACTCGGTGTCACGCTGACCGAAACGGCATCTCCCGCACCAATCGCTCCAACTCCAGCGCCGCTGGCGGCAATGTCCGTCCGCGGCGTTTGATCAAGCCTACGTTGCGCATCACCTGCGGCTCTACCAGGGGCACACTCACCAGAATCGGGTGGGTGTGCGCCGGCATCGCAATCGACGGCACCATCGCCACGCCCAACCCCGCCTCCACCAGCCCGATCATCGTCGTCACGTGGTGAGTCTCGCAGATACTCGGTTTTTTCACGCGCACTCCACGCAGGGCCTGGTCGAGCAGGAAACGGTTGCCCGAGGTTTTGTCCACGGTGATGTAGTCGTGTTCGTAGGCTTCGGTCCACGTCACGCTCTCACGTGCGGCCAGCGGATGGTCTCGGCGGCAGGCGAGCACATAACGCTCCTGCAGCAATAGCTCGAACTCCACTTCATCGGCCAGACTGCCGCTGAAACTCACACCAAAATCCGCTTCGCCACTGGCCACCGCATTGCTCACCTCACCAGCACTGGCATCCAGCACCCGCAGGCGAATCTTCGGATACAGCTTGTGGAATTCGGAGATGACGTGGGGCATGAAGTAATACGCGGTGGATGGCACACAGGCGATGGTGACATTGCCCATGCGCGTCGACGCGACATTACTGATGCCCATCAGGGCGATGTCGAGGTCATCGAGCATGCGCTCCACCTGGGGCAAGAATGCACGGCCGACCATGGTCAGGCTGACCCGGCGCGTGGTGCGCTCGAACAGCTTTACATCGAGGGCGGATTCTAGCTTCTCGATACGCCGGCTGAGGGCCGGCTGCGAGATACGTATGGCCTCGGCGGCGCCGCAAAAACTGCCCTTGTCTACCACGGCGCGAAAGGCTTGGAGGTCGTTGAGGTCGAAGTTGATGATCACGGGAGGCGGGCCAAAGTGGTCGAGGTGACGAGCATTATCGTATGGGGGCCGATGAGATGCCATGCGAGCCGGGGCGGCTTTATCGAGATAATCCTGTTACAGATATCAAGTCATACATTTCAGCAGCTTATCGGCCATCCACGGCCACGCGATCGCCAAAACGGGTCAATACTTGCAGCCTGACCCACACAACTGGAGACGCGGCACCCCATGCAAACCTACCCCTTCTGGATGGACGTCGAGACGCCAGAGATCGGCATTGATCAGTTGCTTCTTGCATCGCGCCAATGGTCAAGTAGGATTGAATCCTACTCACTTCTGGCGGACATCCCAATGCGCTCAACTCAGCAAATGAGCATCACCTTGCCCCTTGAAATGGCGGCCCTGGTCAAAGCCAAGGTGGCTGCCGGCGAATATGCCAGCGAAAGCGAAGTGATTCGCGACGGATTGCGGGTGCTGCTGGCACGTGACCGTGCCATGGAAGATTGGCTGAGGGACGAAGTCCTCCCGGCAGCGACCGCTCTTGAGGCACAGCCTGAGCTCGGGTTATCTGCAGAACAGGTTCGCGAGCATATGGCAGCCGGGCGTCAGCGCAAAGGCATCGGGAACGCGTGAGCTACTCGGTGGTTTTTTCGCCTGAAGTCCTGACGCAACTCGATGCCCTTGAGGATTACATCTGCGATGCCGGCTCCCCCTTGGTAGCGACGCGCTTTATCGACAATCTCGTCAGCCACTGTGAAAGCCTCGCCCTGTTCCCCTTGCGTGGCACGCGCCGTGACGACCTGCTTACAGGCTTGCGCATCACGCACTATCGTCGCAGCACCATCATCGCGTTCAGGGTGAGGCCTGATTGCGAAACGGTGTCGATAGTGGGGGTATTTTATGGCGGGCAAAACTACACGGCGCTGTTCCAGGGTGAGGGGAACGACTGCTCATTGATAGATGAAAAGCCTGCTGAAAACTGATCGGCAGGCTTTTAGCGCTTAATCGCCTGATAGCTTCTCCCAAGCCGCTGGCGCACTGAAAAACGCCTGCGCATTACTGTCCAGCGTCTCCAGGTGATACCCCCCCTCCTGCACGATCAAGCACGGCAACCCCAGCCCTCGAATGCACTGCCCCAGCCGCGCAAAGCCTTCCCGCGTCACCGCGACCTTGCTTTGCGGGTCCAGCTCGTAAATATCGAAACCCAGTGACAACACCAGCACATCCGCCGAAAAGTCCTTCACCGCTGCCACGGCCAGTTCCAGCTTTTCGAAAAACAGCGCTTCGCTGGCACCATGAGGCATGGGCAGGTTGAGGTTGAATCCTAAGCCTGCGCCATCGCCTTTTTCCTCGGCAAAGCCGGCCACTCCTGGATAGAAGTTAGTCGGATCGCCATGGATCGACGCGTAAAGCACATCATTGCGTTGGTAGAAAATCTCCTGAATGCCTTGGCCGTGGTGCATGTCGGTATCGAGCACCGCGACGCGCTGGAAGTTTTGGCGCAAAGCCTGCGCAGCCACCGCCGCATTATTGATGTAACAGAAGCCACCCGCTGCATCGAAGCGGGCGTGATGACCAGGTGGGCGGCACAAGGCGTAGGCGGCAGGCGCGCCATCGAGGATGGCATGGGCAGCGGCAACCGCGCTTTGGGCTGACCAATACGCCGAGCGCCAGGTCAGTTCACCGATCGGGCAACTGCCATCGGCCAGGTACCGTGCCGCCTGGGCAAGAATGCCGCGCAGGGCGTTGGGCTCGCGTACGAAGATGTTGGACATGACTTCGTCGCCCCAGTCTTCGGGGATTTCCTTCCAGCGCTGGTGAGCCTCTTGAAGAAAACCCAGGTATGCCGCGCCGTGTACGGCGAACAGCGGCGCCATGCCGTAGTCGACCGGCTGCTGGATATCGAAACCCAGGGTTCGCGCAGCCAGCAGAAGGTTGCGCGCACGCTCGGGAACCTCCTGTGGCGTGCGCATCTGGCCACGAGAGTAGTAGCTGCGTGGGTGATGCAACAGTTGTTCGGGGTGAAAGAATGTACGCATAAGAATATTCCTTACTGAACTTGACCGGCGCGTTTCAACACGGCGTTAAGCAATACATCGGTGCCCTGGCGCACGTCTTCAGGCAAGACGTCTTCGGCTTCGTTGTGGCTCAGGCCACCGACGCAGGGGATGAAGATCATCGCGGTCGGGCAATAGCGCGCAAGATGGATGGCATCGTGGCCGGCGCCGCTGATGATGGTCTGCTGGCTGTAGCCCAGAGCGTCCACCGACGCTTGCACACACGCCACGCATTGCGCGTCGAACGGCGTCGCCGGGCTGATCCAGTGCGGTGTGATGGTCACGCTCAGGCCACGGTTGTCGGCTATCGCCTGCAGGCGTGCGCGCACTTGCTGCTCCATGGCGTCGATATCGGTGTCGCGGTGATGGCGCAGATCGACAGTGAAATCGAGCACACCGGGAATGGTGTTGCGCGACGACTTGGCGATGCTCAACTCACCCACGGTGGTCAGGCCTTGCGGGGCAAAATCGGCGGCGAGATTTTCCAGGGCCTGGATCATTTTTGCGGCGCCGTACAACGCGTCTTTGCGCAACGCCATCGGCGTGGTGCCCGCATGGGCAGCCATGCCTTCGACCCGCACATCGAGCCAACGAATCGCCTGGCCGCCGGTGACCACGCCGATGGTTTTGGCGTTGTCTTCCAGGATCGGGCCTTGCTCAATATGCGCTTCGAAATACGCATCCACCGCCCCACCCAATGCACGCTCACCGTTATAACCGGTGGCGCGCAACGCCTCGTCCACGCTGACGCCATCACCGTCGGTGGTCGCCAGCGCCTTGTCCAGCGCGAGGGCACCGGTGAAGACCGCCGAGCCCAGCATCGCCGGGGTGAAACGCGCACCTTCTTCGTTGGTCCACACCGCAATTTCCAGGGGCTTGCGCGTCTGGATGCCGTGGTCGTCGAGGCTGCGGATCACCTCCAGGCCGGCCAATACGCCGTACACGCCATCGAAGCGCCCGCCTTCGGGCTGGGTATCGAGATGGCTGCCGATCATTACCGGGGCGGCGTCATTGTCGGTACCCGCGCGACGAGCGAACAGGTTGCCGATGGCATCCACGCTCAACGTCAGGCCAGCGGCTTTACACCAGTGACTGAACAGCTCGCGACCGGCCTTGTCTTCGGCGCTCAATGCCAGGCGGCAGCTGCCACCGCGTTCGGTCGCGCCGATCTCGGCCATGGCCATCAGGCTGGCCCACAGGCGCTCGCCATTAATCTTCAACATTGCTGACTTCCTCAACTGTGTGCCATTTCCAAGCGGTGGGCCGTGGCATGGCGGCGGGACAAGGCCAGTACGCACATCAACGAGACCGCCGCGATCACGCTGTAAAACACTGCCATCGGCCACCATTGACCTTGGTACTGATGGGCCAGCCAGGTTCCGATCAAGGGTGTCAGGCCACCGGCCAACGCACCGCATACCTGATAAGCCAGGGAGATCGCGGTGTAGCGCACGCGGGTTTCAAACAAGCCGCTGACAAAACCTGCGATGACTGCATAGAACGACGCCATGCACACCACCGCCAGGGCAATGCCGAGGATGATCAACGGCGCCTGGCCGCTGCTGACCAATACGAACATCGGGTAAGGCGAGGCCATTGCCAGCACGCACATGGCGCACAGAAACCGCGTAGCGCCGACCTTCTCCGCCACCCAGGCGGCCAGCGGCTGAACGCAGAACTGGATAATGGCGACGAAGAACAGGCATTCCAGAATCAACGAGCGCGGTAGGCCCAATTGTTGAGTGCTGTAGGAAATCATGAAGGTGTTGGTGAAATACACGCCGGCAATCCCCAACGTATTGGCGCCAATACACAACAACAGTGGGCGCCAAGCGGTTTTCAGCACTTCCAGCACGGGGGCCTGGTCCTTCTTGATCGCCCGCGCTTTTTCCGCCAGGGCTTTGTCTTCGAGGAACTCCGGCGACTCGTTCACACCCAAGCGAATCGCCAGGCCAACGACCAACAACAAGGCGCTGGCCAGAAATGGCAGACGCCAGCCCCAACTGAGCAGGTCTTCTTCGGGCAAACGGGTCACCGCACTGAACGCCAGCAGGGAAAGAATCAAACCCGCCGGGCTACCCAACTGCGCGAAGGACGCAAAGAAGTTACGTCGCCCCTTTGGCGCATGCTCGCCAGCCATCAACACCGCCCCGCCCCACTCGCCACCGACCGCAATGCCCTGCACTACCCGCAGCAGTATCAGCAGCACCGGCGCGGCAGCACCGATCTGTGCATAGGTCGGCAACAGGCCAATGCACACCGTGACCACGCCCATCATGACCAGGGTAATCACCAGGGATTTCTTGCGGCCGATGCGGTCGCCGATATGGCCGAACACAATGCCGCCCAATGGCCGGGCGAAAAAGCCCACGGCGAAAGTGCCAAACGCAGCCATGGTGCTGAACAGTTTATCGTCGGAGGGGAAAAACAGCTGACCGAACACCAGCGCCGCAGCGGTGGCATAGATGTAAAAGTCGTACCACTCGATCATGGTGCCGATAAAAGCGGCGGCCGCGGCACGGCGAGGCTGCGGCGAAGCGGAAGGCTTCATGGGGTTGGCTCCTTTGGTTATTTTTTTGGCAGGAGAAGGTCGAACCGGTGCGCTCTGGTGGCGCTTGTTAAGCCCGATTTTTCGGCTCCAGGCTATGATTAGTCAATTTTCTATTTATTATCTTGATTATAAATCCTGCTTATTATCGAGCGATGCCATGCCCGAATCCCGTCGCGATATTCATCCGCTGCTCAACGACCGCCTGGACTGGAACCTGCTGCGCACCTTCCGCGTGATCGGCCAGGAACTGAGTATCAGCCGCGCCGCCGCGCGCCTGCACCTGACGCAACCGGCCATCAGCCAGGCGCTCAAGCGTCTGGAAGAGCAACTCGACTGCCAGCTCATCGTGCGCCGTGGCCCGCGCTTCGTGCTCACCGAGGCGGGTGAACAGATCTTCGCGATTGCCGGTGAGATGTATGGCCAGGTGTCGCAGATGAGCAACGCCCTGCAAAAGCCCGGTGATGAAGTGATCGGCAAGGTGCGCTTGCTGATGATCAGCCGGATTAATTCAGACACCTTCGATGACTTTCTCGCGGGTTTTCATCGCGACCATCCGCGGGTTGATCTGGAAGTCGAAGTGATGCGCAGCTCCGACATCGTCGCCGCCCTGCTGGAAAAAACCGCGACCCTGGGGCTCAGCCTCAATCGCCGGCCGCAACCGCGCCTGGAACAGCATCTGTTTCTGCGTCAGCGTTATGCGTTCTTTTGCGGAAAACATCACCCATTGTTTGGGCGCAAAGGTCTGGCCGAGGGGGATTTGCAGTCGGAAAACTTCGTGAGTTTTACCAGCGACCAGATTGGCGGGATGCTCTCGCCACTGACGATTTTTCGTGATCAGCAAGGGTTCAGCGGACGGATCGTGGCGTCATCTTCCAGCCTGGAAGAAGTGCGGCGTTTGGTCATTGCCGGGTTTGGCTTGGGGTGTTTGCCCATTCATGTGGTGGCGGACGATGTGAAGAACGGGCTGCTGTGGCGGTTGCCGCCGGATGAGGGGATTGCGGATGTGGATATTCATCTGTTGTGGAACCGGGAGCAGAAGATGAGCCGGGCGGAGGGGGTGTTTATTGAGAGTCTTTTGGGGCGGTTGGCCGATGTATAATTGACCACATCCTGCGTGTCAAAAAGCAGTTACAACTCACTGAATGCACGTCGAAGCACACACGGCTAGGATTGCAGCCAACTAAGCCAATGGCGTACATTAGCGATGATTTTCATAGAGACGTCAGTCTTCACCCGTCGCGTTAAAGAATTGATCGACGAGGATGCCTACATGGCTCTTCAGAACGTGCTGGTAGTCAACCCTTCTGCTGGCGATGTGATTGAGGGTACGGGTGGAGTTCGCAAGATACGAGTAGCAGCCAAAGGCCATGGCAAACGAGGCGGGGCGCGGGTGATCTATTACCATTTCGTCTCGGCATCACAGATTGTTTTACTGATGATCTATCCCAAAAATGAACAGCAGGACTTGACTGCCGTAGAGCGCAAGTCACTGAAGGCTGCGATTGAGCACTGGAGATAGCTATGAGCAGATTTTTTGATGAACTGATGGAAAGCGTTCAAGAGATGAACGAGATCCTGCGCGGAGAACGCGAACCTTCTCGTGAGTTCCATGTTGATTCAATGCGAGTCAAAGAGATCCGTAAGGCGACAGGGCTGACCCAGGCTAAATTCGCAGCGCTGATTGATGTGCAACTTGGCACGTTACGGAACTGGGAGCAGGGTCGTCGTGAGCCTACCGGACCAGCAAAGGCATTGTTGAAAGCTATCCATAATGACCCAGTCCATGTACTGAATGCGTTGGCTAGCTAAAATAAGACTCCACCGCTGCGCCTTAAACATCGTCATACCCGGAAAAGCCCGGAGTTGACCCAGCGACGGGCTTTTTCGTTTGTGCGGCAGATTCAAGGCTCTTTAAATCTCACATCGATAGCACTGATGATTACTATCGAAACGAGCGCCTGAACGATTGCCGCCACTGATTCCTATAATCGCTCCAAATTCCCTCCTCGCCTGGCTTCAGGCGACATTCCTCCCGGAACCCAATCCCATGCCAAGCGCGAGCCAGGCCCCTAGCGGGCTTCCCGAACATAATCAACAAAGCGTCAAACAGCAGTGGCTGGCGATTCTTTCGGTCGCCGTGGGTGCCTTCGCCCTGGTGACCAGTGAATTTCTGCCGGTGGGCGTACTCAACGACGTCGCCAGCGACCTGGGCATCAGTGCCGGTCACGCCGGGTTGATGGTCACATTGCCCGGCATCATGGCCGCCCTCGCCGCGCCGTTTCTGTCGGTCAGCATTGGTGCCATGGACCGTCGCTACCTGCTGATCGGCCTGACACTGGTGATGATCATCGCCAACTCGGTGGTGGCCTTAGCTAACGATTTCAGCCTGCTGCTGTTCGGCCGTGTATTGCTCGGCATCAGCATCGGCGGCTTCTGGGCCACGGCCATTGCCCTCAGCGGGCGGCTGGCGCCCAAAGGCGTTGGGGTTGCGAAAGCCACCTCGATCATCATGATGGGCGTAACGCTCGCCACCGTACTGGGCGTGCCCGTCGGCACCTGGCTCAGTGGACTGATGGGCTGGCGCATGACCTTCCTGGTTACTGCGTTGGTGGGCATTCCGGTGCTGCTCGCGCAGATCTTCCTGCTACCGCGACTGACGCCGGAAAAGGCCATTGAGATTCGTGACTTGCCCGCGTTGTTTATCAACCCACAGGCGCGAGTCGGCTTGATCGCTATATTGCTGATCGGCCTGGCGCACTTTGCTGCGTATACCTATGTCGCCCCCTTCTTCAAACACAGCTCCGGCTTTGACGGCCCGACAATTGGTTCATTGCTGCTGCTCTACGGTGTGGCCGGGGTAATGGGCAATATCTTTGCCGGTTTCGCCGCCAACCGCAGCGTACGTCACACCCTGCTGCTGGTTGCGTTGATGATCGGTACCAGCACCGCACTGTTCCCCTACTTCGCCACCGGCCTGACAGGCGCCTCGATGCTGATCGCACTCTGGGGTTTCGCCTTCGGCGCCTTCCCGGCTTGCGCCAGCATCTGGATGTTTGTCGTGGCCCCCAAGGATGTCGAACGCGGCATGCCACTGTTTGTGGCGCTGTTTCAGGTGATCATTGCCCTGGGCTCGTTCTTTGGCGGGCGCATCGTCGACCAGATGGGCAGCTCGGTGTTGTTGAGCCTGGCCACGGTGTTGGTGGGGTTCGGGTTTGCGACCGTGCTGGTATTGGGGCGCAAGGTCAGCAATAGCCTGGTGGCGCAGCCTGCCTGACCGGGTTAGAGATGCGCAAAAAAGCCTGCTGAGCATTGAGTTCAGCAGGCTTTTTTCGTTTCAGGGAGCAGGTACTTATTTGGCCGTGGGGAAATCACGCTCGAGGACGGCATCCACCAGCATTTGCGCGTTTTCGATCAATTGAGCCAGGGCCATGATCACGGGCGACTGCGTGCTGTCAGGATCTTCGGCGCATTGATAGGCGGTTTGCAGGGCGGATGAAAGGATTTCGGTGGCGTTGGTGAGGGCTTCTTCGGTGCCGACATCTGCACCTACATGGAAGATTTTCCGAGGGGAAAATTCGGAGTCAGAATCGAGATTGCTCATTGTGTAGCTCCTGTATGCAATGGGAGCTGCCACATCCCGCTGTCAAACAGAATCAGGTGGCAGCTATGCGCGGGTTGACAGACCGGTATACAGGACCCGGCGCACCCGAAGATGCCCCACGCACAGCCGCCATAAAACGACGTCACAGCAGAAACGCTGTAATCGCATGGAGGTCGTACACCTGTAAATCAGTCTGTCAAAACCGGTCGCCATGAGGGCGACGGCGAAAGGTTAGCGTCCTGCCCCAGTCAACGCAACCCTGCTGGAAAACTGTCGAACCGGCACAACGTAAGCACCTGTTTCGGAAAAGCTTGGTAACCAGAATTCCGGCGAGGAAGCTTGTGTGCACAAGCCTGCAAGCTAGCCTCAAAAAGGTCGCCGCCGTGGCGACATACTGTCAAGGATGCTGATATGCCAACGAGATATCGCGATGCGGTCACAGGTGAATACGTAACCGAGCAAGAGGCGAAGAAAAGACCAAGGGAAACGGTAAAAGAATCGGACAAAAAGCGCCCGGCAAAAGAGGATGAAGCGTTGATAGCGACCGTACGTGAGCGCCAGGCGTCTGCTCAGCGAGTGAAGGTTTCTCTAGACGACCTGTAGCCTTGATTTTACCGCGGGCCATTTGAATCGGCTCACTGGCCCGCGTCCTTAGTCAAGACATGTGCACTGAATGCCAGGAAATCGCCCAAATGTTTGGTGATGATCGCAACGGCAATAGGCAACTGAAGCGTCTGATACTCATGCACCGCGATATTGCGGAAACCGACCATGTTTTTCAGGTTAGTCAGTAAGGAAGGATTCACCCATCCGCCCTGCGCCAGCAGCTCAAACACGTCACGAGCACTTTGGGGGACACCGAGGCGCTCACGACGAATCAGATGTTGCCCCATGTCCAGAGCCGCCTCGCAGGCACGCTGAATATTGAGAATGGCCGCATCCTGACGGGTGGAGTCATTGGCAAAACTGGCTGGATCCTTTTCGTACTCCTCCCGAGCACGAGCAACGCAACGCTCAATACTGGCAGCCTTGTTGATGAGTACATCATCGGCCATATACCGTTCCATCCTTTTGAATGTCGACTAGCAGCTCTGCCCTGGCGCAATCCAATGCGGTTTTCTCGCTGAGTATGTAGCTCTCAAAGATACCCGCCTGACTGTCCTTGCTCCAGAGGCGGCGCCCTGTCGTTATGACTTGGTATTGCATGACCGTCGAGGCTGCGCGTAAGTCCAGCAAATCGACGGGGACCTTGACGATATCCGATAATTCCCCGCATAGGCGCCACAGTTGCAGTGGGTCAATGCTTCCCTCAATCAGCACAGCCAAGTCAAGATCGCTGTCGGCATTTGCCTCGCCCGTCGCCTGGCTGCCAAAGACGTACACTGCCAAAAGACCTGGAAGGTTAGCCTGCAAATGCGTGAGCACTTTTTCAAAATTCATGATTGACCCGCATTGTCATCAGGTAATCACGACCGTAGCAGAATTCACCTGAGCATTTCTGCTACAAAAACAAAAACCCCCAACAACCTTTAAGTTATTGGGGGTTTCTGTTTATAAATAATGGCGGAGAGATAGGGATTCGAACCCTAGGTACCGGTGAAGGTACAACGGATTTCGAATCCGTCCCATTCGGCCACTCTGGCATCTCTCCAACGGCGCGCATCATAACAGTGTGTTTCGCGGAAGCAAACCCCAAAGGTGATTTTTTTCCGTGCTATCAGATGCTTGCGTCGATTACAGCGGTACGCCCAGACGATTGGCGACTTCTTCGTAGGCTTCGATCACATCACCGAGGCCCTGGCGGAAGCGGTCTTTGTCCATCTTCTTCTTGGTGTCCTTGTCCCACAGGCGGCAGCCGTCTGGGCTGAATTCGTCGCCCAGGACGATGGAGCCGTCGTGGAACACGCCGAATTCCAGCTTGAAATCCACCAGCAACAGGCCTGCGTCGTCGAACAGCTTGGTCAGCACATCGTTGACCTTAAGGGACAACTCCTTCATGCGCGCCAGTTGTTCAGCGGTACCCCAGCCGAAGGCCACGACGTGGGATTCGTTGATGAACGGGTCGCCCTTGGCGTCGTCCTTCAGGAACAGTTCGAAGGTGTAGGGGTTGAGCTTAAGGCCCTCTTCCACGCCCAGGCGCTTTACCAGGCTGCCGGCGGCGTAGTTACGTACGACGCATTCCACCGGGATCATGTCGAGCTTCTTGACCAGGCACTCGTTGTCGCCCAGCAGTTTGTCGAATTGGGTCGGGATGCCGGCCGCTTCGAGTTTCTGCATGATGAAGGCGTTGAACTTGTTGTTCACCATGCCTTTGCGATCAAGCTGTTCGATGCGCTTGCCGTCGAACGCAGAGGTGTCGTTGCGAAACAGCAGGATCAGGCGGTTGGCGTCGTCGGTCTTGTACACCGACTTGGCTTTGCCGCGGTAGAGTTCTTCACGTTTTTCCATGATGGGCTCCGCTTTGAGTAAGGTGGGCTAGGCGATGTGTCGCCAGTCGAGCCCTGAATCTTGATCGGCCAGTTGCAGCCAGTCCGGGTCGCACCCAAGGGTGTCGACAAAGCATTGCCGGGCAAGCGTCGGCAGGTTGTTCTTGCTGCTCAGATGGGCCAGGACCAGGTGTTGCAGGTCTTGCCAGCCCAACTCATATACCAGGTACGCCGCCTGGTGGTTGTTCAGATGTCCCAGCTCGCCGCCCACCCTTTGCTTGAGGAAGTAGGGGTAATGACCGCGCGCCAGCAGGTCTCGGCAGTGATTGGATTCGATCATCAAGGCATCGAGGTCCCGGTAACCGTCCAGCACCTTGGCGCAGTAGGAACCCAGGTCGGTCAGCACGCCGAAACGCCGCTGACCGCCACTGAATACGTACTGCGTCGGCTCCAGGGCATCGTGAGCGACCGCAATGACATCGATGCTCAGGGCACCGACTTGCAGTTGCTCGCCACCAGCCAGGAAGCCTGCGGGTTCAATGGGTTTGCGCATCCCGCGCAGCGTGCCACGACTCAAGTACACCGGAAGATTGTAGCGCCGAGACAGCAAACCCACGCCATGCACATGGTCGGCATGTTCGTGGGTCACCACAATTGCGCTCAGCTGCGCGGGGTGAACCCCCAGGCGCAGCAGGCGCCGCTCGGTTTCCCGCAGGGAGAAACCACAATCGACCAGCACATACGTGTCGTCATGGGCGACCAGCGTACCGTTCCCTTGGCTACCGCTGCCGAGAACGGCAAAACGCACCGGATCAGCCCAGGTTGTCTTGAATCACGCCCAACACTTTGCGCGCTGTTTCAGCCGGCGCGACGGTGTTGATGTTCTTCTCGACGGTGACTTGCACGCTTTCGCCAACCTTGCTCAAACGAACCTGGTAACGCTCGGCGCGGGTTTCGACCTCTTCCTTGGTCGGCGTGCTGCCGAACAGTTTGCCGAAGAAACCTGGCTCGTCGTCTTTCTTCTCCGCCTTTTCAGCCACGTTGATGTAGTACAGGCCCAGGCTGCGGTTGATGTCTTCAACGCGCCAAGGGCCCTGCTCCAATGCACGGCCAACACTGGCCCAGGCACGGTCGAGGTCTTCACCCAAGTTCAGCACCACGTTACCGCTGCCGTCTTCGGTGAGGCTGACGCGGTTAGGCGTGTCGTAGTCACGGGCGGCGAGCAGGGAAACGGAACCGCCCTTCTCGGAGATACGGCTCATGCTGGCGAGCATCTCGTCGACCAGCGCGGCATCGACGCCGGTGTTGACCGAACGCGGGGTGAAATCAACATTGGCAGTGCTGCCGGCAGGACGCTCGGCGCTGACCACATAGACTTCACTGGTATTGCGCTGCACGCCTGGCTCGATGCGTACCCGCACACGGGCTTCGCTGTCGGCGGCTACACCGCCAGCCAACAGGCGCTGGGCCATGTTCGCGGACAGCTCGCGACCTTGCTGCCACGCCGTGGTGAACTCACCGGTTTGCGGGCGTTGCTGGTCGATGCTAAAACCGTTGTCTTGGAAGAACTGCACCGCCACCGGCCAGACTTCGGCGGGTGGGCGCTGGGCCACGATCCAGCGGTTGTCGCCGCTTTTCTGCAGGCTGTAGTCGCTGGCATCCGCCACTGCGGTAATCGGCTGTGGACGCGGTACCACGTACTCGCCCTTGACGGTGTCGTCGGCTACGTTGCGCGGGATCGGCAGCAACGGGTCAAGGCGCTTGGCGACATTGACGTCAGGCGGCAGTTGCATCGGTTTGGTTGCTTGCGCTTCCAGGTAATCGCTGCCGCGGTCACGGAAGTAGCCTTCCGGGCCCCATACCCAACCGCAGCCACTGGTGCTGGAGATAATCAAGGCAAGTGCGGAAAGTCCGGCCAATCGCTTCATGCGTAGTGCTTCCTCAATTAAACCAGGACGCCGGACTGGCGCAGGGCCTGTCGCAGCGGTTCGTGACAGGCTTCGCTGAGCCGGGTGAGCGGCAGACGGATACCGTCCGGCATCAGGCCCATCTCAGTCAGCGCCCATTTCACGGGAATAGGATTGGATTCGATAAACAGTGTCTTGTTGAGCGGCATCAGCTTCTCGTGGATCGCACGGGCCGTCGCGGCATCGCCGGCGATGGCGGCGGCGCACATATCGCTCATGGCACGCGGGGCGACGTTGGCGGTCACGGAAATGTTGCCCTTGCCGCCCAGCAGGATCAGCTCGACAGCGGTGGCGTCGTCACCGGAATACACCAGGAAGTCGCTGCTCACGCCGGCCAGGATGTCCTTGGCGCGCTGCAGGTCGCCGGTGGCTTCCTTGATGCCGATGATGTTCGGCACGGTGGACAGGCGGATTACGGTCTCGGCCTTCATATCGCACGCGGTGCGACCCGGTACGTTATAGAGGATCTGCGGGATGTCGACCGCTTCGGCGATGGTCTTGAAGTGCTGGTACAGGCCTTCCTGGGTCGGCTTGTTGTAATACGGCGTGACCAGCAGGCAAGCGTCGGCGCCGGCTTTCTTGGCGTTGCGGGTCAGCTCGATCGCTTCACGCGTGGAGTTGGCGCCCGTTCCCGCAATCACGTGGATACGGCCCGCGACGCGCTTGACCACGAACTCGATCACCTGGATGTGCTCTTCCACATCAAGGGTGGCCGATTCACCTGTGGTGCCGACCGCCACGATAGCGTTGGTGCCCTCTTGCAGGTGGAAGTCCACCAGTTTGCCCAGGCTATCCCAGTCGAGACGACCTTGTGCATCCATGGGTGTGACCAGTGCCACCATACTGCCCGCAATCATGCAACCGCTCCTGCCGGAAAAAGAGAGCCGTAATGGTACTGGCGCCAAGATGCTTGTACAAGCGAAGTACCGCGTGAGGATGCGTTCTGGACCAACTAAACGTCGGGCAATGCCATCATTGGGCCAAAGCACTGCCGCAAGCCGACCGATCACACAATGAAAACGCCACCTCCTAGCCCTTGGCGACGGTTTTCGCTACCCTTCATCCTTTGATCGATACGGCCACACGGTATCGACCGCTCATCGCTTTAGGAAGGCTGCATGTCCACCCCCACAGTTCGCGAACAATTCCTTGTTATCAGTGCCCTCGGCGCCAACCCCATGGAGCTGACCAACGTCCTGTGCCGCGCCAGCCATGAAAACCGCTGCGCCGTCGTGACCTCGCGCCTGACCCGCCACGGCGAGTGCAGTGCGCTGGTATTGCAGATCTCCGGCTCCTGGGACGCCTTGGCGCGTCTGGAAACCGGCCTGCCGGGCCTGGCCAAGAAACACGACTTCACCGTCAATGTGGTGCGCAGCGCCGCCCTGGAAAATCGCCCGCAGGCCCTGCCTTATGTGGCGTACGTCAGCTCGGCCTACCGTTCGGACATCGTCAACGAGTTGTGCCAGTTCTTCATCGACCACAACGTCGAGCTGGAAAACCTGACCTGCGACACCTACCAGGCGCCACAGACCGGCGGCACCATGCTCAACGCCACGTTCACCGTGACCCTGCCGGCCGGCGTGCAGATCAGTTGGTTGCGCGACCAGTTTCTGGACTTCGCCGATGCCCTGAATCTCGACGCCTTGATCGAGCCATGGCGCCCACAGAACCCAATGTAAGGAAACACCCATGCCGGTAGCCATCGACAAACCCGTGGCCGATTTCGAAGCCCAGGCCACCAGCGGCCAGACTTTCAGCCTCGCGGCCCTCAAGGGCAAGCAAGTGGTAATCTACTTCTACCCGAAGGACAGCACCCCGGGCTGCACCACCGAAGGCCAGGGTTTTCGTGACCAGTACGCAGCGTTCAAGGCCGCCAACACCGAGGTGTTTGGTGTGTCGCGTGACAGCGTGAAGTCCCACGAGAACTTCAAGGGCAAGCAGCAATTCCCCTTCGAGCTGATCAGCGATAAAGACGAGGCGGTTTGCCAGCTGTTCGATGTGATCAAGCTGAAGAAGCTGTACGGCAAGGAATACCTGGGCGTGGATCGCAGCACCTTCCTGATCGACAGCGAAGGCGTGCTGCGTCAGGAATGGCGGGGCGTGAAAGTACCGGGCCATGTGGATGCGGTCCTGGCCGCGGCGCAGGCGCTGAACAAGGCCTGATCTTGCGCGTGCAAGGCTATCAGGCCTTGCGCAACCAATAATGGTACACACCAGCGGCCTCCTCTTCGCGGAGCAGCGTATGGCCCGCCAGCCTGGCGAAGGTCCTGAAATCACGCTGTGAGCCTGCATCCGTGGCAGTCACCTTGAGCACGGCGCCGCGGGCCATACGATTGAGTTCCAACTTGGCCTTGAGCAAGGGCAACGGGCAATTGAGGCCGCAGGCATCGAGTTCGGCGTCAAAGGCTGCAGCGTCGGTCATGGTATTACTCCAGGCAAACATTTGGGCTGCTTAGAATATCTGGTCCCAAGCTCAGTGTCCGGCTACAGTAAGCTCTTTGTCGAAAGGCTTTGTGCATGACTTTTTTGCGCCCTACCCTGCTGACGCTGGCCTGCCTGCTGGCCTCCCCGGCCTTCGCTGACGAGCTGCCGTCACTTGGCGACGCCAGTTCTGCCATTGTCTCGCCCCAACAGGAATACCAACTGGGCCGCGCCTGGCTGGCCTACCTGCGCGGCCAGGTCTCTCAGCTCAATGACCCACAACTCAAGGATTACGTCGAAACCAGCGTGTACAAGCTGGTAGAGACCAGCCAGGTCAACGACCGGCGCCTGGAATTCATCCTGATCAACAGCCCGCAACTCAATGCTTTTGCAGCACCTGGCGGGATCGTCGGGGTCAACGGCGGCTTGTTCCTCAATGCCCAGACCGAAGGTGAATACGCGTCGGTACTGGCCCACGAACTGGCGCACCTGTCCCAGCGCCACTTCGCCCGGGGCGTCGAAGCGCAGTCGCGCATGCAGCTGCCGATGATGGCCGCCCTGCTCGGCGGTATCATCGCCGCCGCCGCGGGTGCAGGCGACGCGGGTATCGCCGCGATTGCCGGCTCACAAGCCGCAGCGATCCAGGAACAACGCCGATTCTCCCGGCAGAACGAACAAGAGGCCGACCGTATCGGCATCCTCAACCTGGAGAAAGCCGGCTACGACCCACGCTCCATGCCCACCATGTTCGAACGCCTGATGCGCCAATACCGCTTCGATGCCAAGCCACCGGAGTTCCTGCTGACTCACCCGGTGACTGAATCGCGGATCGCCGATACCCGCAACCGCGCCGAGCAGGCCAAACCCGGCGGCAAGGAAGACAGCCTGCGCTATCAGTTGATTCGCGCACGGGTGCAATTGAAGTACGAAGACACGCCAGGCCTTGCGGCCAAGCGCTTCCAGGCCCAGTTGGACGAGAACCCCAAGAACGATGTAGCGCGATATGGCCTGGCCATCGCACAGATCAAGGGCACTCAACTCAAGGAAGCACGGGAGAGCCTGGCACCGCTGCTGGCCAAGGCGCCCAACGACATTACCTACAACCTGGCGCAGATCGAGTTGGACATCACCAGCAACCGCATGCCGGACGCACAGCAACGTACCGACCGCATGCTCACCCAGTACCCCAGCAACTATCCGCTGAATCAGGTGCGGGTGGACTTGTTGCTTAAGCAGAACCGCACCGCTGATGCGGAGAAAGCGCTGGATGGGCTGCTCAAGTCCCGCCCGGACGATCCGGACGTGTGGTATCAGGTCGCCGAGACCCGCGGCTTGTCCGGCAACATCATCGGCCTGCACCAGGCTCGTGCCGAATACTTCGCCCTGGTGGGTGATTTCCAGCAAGCCATCCAGCAGTTGGACTTTGCCAAGCGCCGCGCCGGCAATAATTTCCCACTGTCCTCGCGCATCGATGCCCGTCAGCGTGAGCTGATCGAACAGGAGCGCTTGGTCAAGGGCATGATGAGCTAAACCCATCACCCACAAAAAAGCCCCGCTGTCGTTAACCGACAGCGGGGCTTTTTTGTGGGCTAGTGGATTACTCCGCCAGCTTGAAGGTGATGAAGCTGGCTCGACCTTGACGCAGGACGCGCATCGACACCGAACGATTCTTCGGCAACGCCTTGGCGATGTCGGTGAACTCCTTGGTGGAGTCGATCGCCTGGTTGTTCAGATGGGTGATGACGTCGCCAGGCTGCAGGCCGATCAAGGCGGCCGGGCCGTCCTGGACTTCCTTGATCACGACACCGCTCTGCAGGTCGAAGGTTTTCTTCTGCTCGGCGGTCAGCTCAACCACGGCAATACCCAGGCGGTTGCTGCTGCGCTCGGCGCCTGGCTTGGCATTGCCCAGGGCATCCAGGGTCGCACCTTCTTCCGGGATGGCGCCGACGGTCAGCTCAACGTTCTGGCGCTTGCCATCACGGATCACTTCCAGCTTGGCTTTGCCGCCAGCCTTGAGCGCGCCGACCAGATGAGGCAGGTCGGCCGACATGACAATCGGCTGGCCATTCATGCTCAGGATCACGTCGCCGACTTTCAGCCCGCCCTTGGCAGCAGGGCCATTGTCCTGAATCTGTGCAACCAGCGCACCGGCCGGCTTGTCGAGGCCGAAGGACTCAGCCAGATCCTTGTTCACTTCCTGGATGACCACACCCAACCAACCTCGGCTGACCTTGCCACCGCTCTTCAACTGGTTGGAAACGTCCATGGCCACGTCGATCGGGATTGCGAAGGAAACGCCCATGAAACCACCGGAGCGCGTGTAGATCTGCGAGTTGATCCCCACGACTTCGCCAGCCAGGTTGAACAACGGACCACCGGAATTGCCCGGGTTGATCGGCACGTCGGTCTGGATGAACGGTACATAGTTTTCATTCGGCAGGCTGCGACCGATGGCACTGACAATGCCCTGGGTAACAGTATGGTCGAAGCCGAACGGTGAACCGATGGCTACCACCCATTGGCCGGCTTTCAAGTCCTGGGATTTACCGAGTTTGAGGACCGGCAAGTCCTTGCCATCGATTTTCAGCAGCGCCACGTCGGAGCGTGGGTCGGTACCGATCAGCTTGGCCTTGAGTTCACTGCGATCAGCCAGGCGTACGAGAATCTCGTCGGCATCGGCAATCACGTGATTGTTGGTGAGGATATAGCCGTCGGGCGAGATGATGAAGCCAGAACCCAGCGACTGGGCTTCGCGCTGACCACCGCCGCCACGAGGGGCGCGTGGTTGCGGCATGCCGCGCTCGAAGAACTCGCGCAGCATGGGCGGCAAGCCTTCCAGATCCGGCATCTGCTGGTTCGATACTTTGCGATCCGGCAGTTTTTGCGTGGTACTGATGTTCACCACCGCAGGCGAGGCCTGCTCCACCAATTGGGTGAAGTCAGGCAGTTCGACTGCTTGCGCAGGCAAGGCCTGACCCAGCACCAGCACTGTGGCGACTATGGATAGGTAAGACTTCAAACGTGGTATCGACATACAGCTCCCGTTACGACGAGCAGGGTTAAGCGACAGGGTTCAATAAATGCCGGAGACTGCGACCGGCACTTTTGTCCCGCGAACAAAACAAGGCCAGGGCCATCAAACCCTGACCTATAAAAAACATAGGGAGTTTTTGCAAGTGAAAATGCTGATCCAGAGATTTCATACGCTCAGCACCCAACCAAAGATGGGCACAGATTGAAAGATCAGCATGAACGCAGGATTAACAATTTCATGGCTTGGCAGCAGCCTTTCCACTACGCACCGATAAGGCGATACGCTCAGCAGTGCCGATAGGGATTTCGCCCACCACCGTCACCATCATTTCACCTTCCACCGTATTTAAACGTCGGGATACGGCTACGGTTGGTCCAAGCTGAGCACGGGTTTCATTCACGTCAGCACCTTTTGCTGACTCCAGAAACACGGAAAAACGCGCGAGCCCATCGTCATACATCAGGCTATCGACGGTGGCTTTGGTTTGGGTATCTTTGCGCGTGACAGCACTGATCTGTTGGAAGCCAGGCGGCAGCCAATCCAGATGCCACACCTGGGTGGCAGGCATGTCGGAGGCTTTAGAAGAGGAAACAGCGACAGGCGAGCACTCGCGGCCAGGCTGCAAGTCCTGGTCGGACGGAACGGCGCGGGCATCCAGGCGCGTATACTGAAAGCGCTCCAACAACTGCCCCTGATCATTGAGCAGCAAGGATTTGAGCGGCAACGCGGTTTCACGATCCAGGTGCAATTCAACACCATAGCGATATTGATCACGCGGGCTGATCGACACGATCACCGCATTACGACCGGCCACGCGAGATTTACCGACAACGGCCAATTCGTAGAATTGAGTGAGTTTTTGTGGATCGAGTGCACGCGTAGGTGCATCAGAAGAACTCGCCAGGCCAGCAACCAGCGCACCGCTGACGCATTGTGTGCGACCGTCTACCCTAAGGGCTTCCTGGGGAGCGCCATCGAGCTGCAACAAGCGCTCACGTACATGGCCATCCTGGACGCGATGCCAGATGTCATGGGTAGAAAAACTACCATTGCGTTCGTAGACAAACGTGCCTTCAAAGCTTTGCTGCTGCTCTGCACGCCCAAGTCGAATCAGCCAGTCTTGGGCTTCATCGGCATGGGCGGATAGTGCAAACCAACTACTGAGCCAAAGCGTAAGGAGCGGTATGGCGCGCATAGGGCTCCTTAGCGGATCAGCGGTTTTCCTGGCTTGCTGCGCGAGCGTATGGCAGAGCGCTATCAGTGCCTTTCGAAGCCGATTCCTGCGCATGTTGACGCAGGTAGCCTGGAAGACGCTGGTCCTGCCAACCGGATTGCCCTTGAAGCACACCATTAGCCATAGGGCCGGTGGTATCGGAGCTTTCCTTGTAGCCTGCCAGTACAGCCGGACCTTTGACTTGCGGACCGGCCATGACCGGTTGCTGAGTCTGTTGGGCCAACTCGTTGCCAGCAATCTCGTCCTGGTTGTACAGGCGAACACCTGCGAGCACAGCGACGGTGACCGAAGCAGCTACTGCCAGGCGACCCAGGCTACGCCATGGACCCCGTGCAGCTTTTGCCGGAACGGCTTCATCAGCAAGCGCAGCAGAAACGGCCGCAGCAATATCCAGACGAGGGATTAGAAGATCCTTGTGCATCACCGCCCGAGCGACTTGGTAACGAGACCAGGTATCACGGGTTTCGGCATCATCAAATGCATTGAGCACCCGACGAAGTTCCAGTTCATCCGCTTCGTTATCCATCACTGCGGACAGCGATTCCTGCAGGGCATCACGACTCATGGCGGTTCCTCTCTTGGCTGTCGCCGCTGTCTTTAGTTTTCCTGCAACAAAGGTTGCAAGGCTTTGTCGATGGCTTCCCGGGCCCGGAAAATCCGTGACCTTACAGTCCCCACCGGACATTGCATGACGCTCGCAATGTCTTCGTAACTCAGACCATCAAATTCACGTAAAGTTAACGCCGTACGCAAATCTTCTGGCAGTTGCTGAATTGTGCGATGGACGGTGCCTTCAATCTCGTCGCGCAGCAATGCACGCTCCGGCGACTCGAGATCTTTGAGGCCGTGATCACCATCGTAAAATTCTGCATCTTCTGAACTGACATCACTGTCTGGTGGGCGGCGGCCGCGAGACACCAGATAGTTCTTCGCCGTGTTAATGGCGATGCGGTAGAGCCACGTATAAAACGCACTATCACCGCGGAAATTTCCCAGTGCACGGTACGCCTTGATAAAGGCTTCCTGTGCAACGTCCTGCGCTTCATGGGTGTCGTGCACAAACCGCACGATCAACCCGAGAATTTTGTGCTGGTATTTCAGCACTAGCAGATCAAATGCTCGCTTGTCGCCGCGTTGTACGCGCTCGACCAGCTGCTGATCCTCTTCCTGGGTTAGCATGAACACTCCTCGTTGTACTCGAAGGAGGCTTGCATAACTAAACGATCAGGCTTGCAAACATAGACTCGGGCTTTTCGCAAAAGTTCTCCCCCTTCAAGCAAGTTTCCGGCATGCACTGATTTGGCACACACGAAAAACGCAGCCCGGGCGGCGCCGGCTGCGCGAATAATCTTGTCGCCGGTTTCGTGACGCGTCCAATGCTCCCGACGGGCCAATAAACTCAACGTTTTCCCAGCTTTCGGGCAACCTGCTATTGAGTCGGGACCCATGCAAAAAGTTCCCGCCTCGCCAACCGGCCATTTCCCAAAGCTGCGCAGCATAATCTCACAATGCCACGTGTGCGTGGCTATTGTGCCGCTCCCCCCCTCTATATACTAGTGGCCCGTGTGCCCCTTTGATTCGCCGATCCAGGCGTCCTGTTTGCGCCGCTCCTTCGGATCGCTTTTTGCGGAATCCATTCAATGAGCCAACAGTTCCAACACGATGTCCTGGTAATCGGCAGCGGCGCGGCCGGCTTGAGCCTTGCGCTGACCCTGCCGAGCCACCTGCGTATCGCCGTCTTGAGCAAAGGCGACCTGGCCAACGGCTCGACATTCTGGGCCCAAGGCGGCGTCGCCGCGGTGCTGGATGATACCGACACGGTGCAATCCCATGTTGAGGATACCCTCAATGCCGGCGGCGGCCTGTGCCATGAAGAGGCGGTGCGCTTCACCGTCGAGCACAGCCGGGAAGCCATCCAATGGCTGATCGACCAGGGTGTGCCGTTCACACGCGATGAACATGCCGGCAGCGACGACGGTGGCTTTGAGTTCCACCTGACCCGGGAAGGCGGCCACAGTCATCGTCGAATCATTCATGCTGCCGACGCCACCGGCGCGGCCATTTTCAAGACGCTGCTCGAGCAGGCCCGCCAACGCCCCAATATCCAATTGCTTGAACAACGCGTCGCCGTCGACCTGATCACCGAAAAACGCCTGGGCCTGGCGGGCGAGCGCTGCCTGGGCGCCTACGTACTCAACCGTGCCAGCGGCGAAGTCGATACCTACGGCGCACGCTTCACTATTTTGGCCTCGGGCGGCGCGGCCAAGGTCTACCTCTATACCAGCAACCCCGACGGCGCCTGTGGCGACGGCATTGCCATGGCCTGGCGCTCGGGATGCCGGGTGGCCAACCTGGAATTCAACCAGTTCCACCCCACCTGCCTGTATCACCCCCAGGCCAAGAGTTTCCTGATTACCGAAGCCCTGCGTGGCGAAGGCGCGCACCTGAAGCTGCCCAATGGCGAACGCTTCATGCAGCGCTTCGACCCTCGCGCCGAGCTGGCGCCGCGCGATATTGTCGCCCGCGCTATCGACCATGAAATGAAGCGCCTGGGTATCGACTGCGTATACCTGGACATCAGCCACAAGCCCGAAGCCTTCATCAAGACCCACTTCCCGACGGTCTACGAACGCTGCCTGACCTTCAACATCGACATCACCAAAGGCCCAATCCCGGTGGTACCCGCGGCGCACTACACCTGCGGCGGCGTGATGGTCGACCAGCATGGCCGCACTGACGTGCCTGGCCTGTATGCCATCGGCGAAACCAGCTTCACCGGCCTGCACGGCGCCAACCGCATGGCCAGCAACTCACTGCTCGAGTGCTTCGTGTACGCACGCTCAGCGGCGCAGGACATCCTTGAACAACTGCCGCGCATCCCGGTGCCGGCCGCCCTGCCCCGCTGGGACGCCAGCCAGGTCACCGATTCGGACGAAGACGTGATCATCGCGCACAACTGGGACGAGCTACGGCGCTTCATGTGGGACTACGTGGGGATCGTGCGCACCAACAAGCGCCTGCAACGTGCACAACACCGGGTACGCTTGCTGCTGGATGAAATTGACGAGTTCTACAGCAACTACAAGGTCAGCCGTGACCTGATCGAATTGCGCAACCTGGCCCAAGTGGCAGAGCTGATGATTCGCTCGGCCATGGAGCGCAAGGAAAGCCGGGGCCTGCATTACACCCTTGACTACCCGCAGATGCTGCCCGAAGCCCGCGACACTATCCTGGTGCCAACCACCTACGGCGGCTGAACTTCAGGCGTACCCGCAGGCGCCGGTGTACATCGGCAGCCTGTGCGTCCTGCGGCACACAGATCGAACGCACTCGCCGCTCACCCTGCACCCGGTAGCGCAACACAACGATCAGCGGCAACGCGAGGCTGTCGGGACGCAGTTGCACTGCGTGCCAACCGCGCGCGGCGTTCCATAATTGCCAGCCATCTTCGTCACGGCGCAGGCCAAGAATCGACGAACGGTGAGTGAGCAGGATATGGCGCGGCAGCACCCAGGTGCAGTGAGCCAGGCATAGCAGGATGCCAAGGCTTGAATAAGGCAGGTTCAGCACCAGCAGGCTACCCAGCGCAATCAGCTGGGCAAGCAGATACGCCGCCAGCAACAGCCGTGAGGCCCGCCAGCGGCATTCGAAGCGATTACTTGGGCTGGACACGGTCCAGAATCTTGCGAACCATGCGCTGCAGTTCCGGATCTTCAGATTCGGAGCGCTCCATGAACCAGCCGAACATATCCTGGTCTTCGCATTCGAGCAGCCTGACGTAGAGATCGCGATCGACTTTATCAAGCGTCGCGTACACTTCTTTGGTGAACGGCACCAACAACACATCCAGCTCAAGCATGCCACGACGGCTGTGCCAGAAGAGACGATTGATTTCTACATCTTCGACCATGGAGCCCTCCTCATTTAGAGCGCCAGTATACAGCCCCGGCGACACCGGGACACTCGGCTTTGGTCGCCCATACGGAAACTATCCATTTGCCGGGCGCCCCTCTATGATGCACCCATGACTTTTTGATGTGCGATGACCCATGGCCGACTCTGCGTTTTTCTGCTCACTGACCCACGAAGGCGTGCTTGCCGTCCGCGGCTCCGATGCTGCCAAGTTCCTGCAGGGCCAACTGACCTGCAACCTCAATTACCTGAGTGACACCCAGGCCAGCCTGGGCGCACGCTGTACGCAAAAAGGCCGTATGCAGTCCAGCTTTCGCATCCTGTTGCAAGGCGACGGCGTGCTGATGGCCATGGCCACCGAGCTGCTCGAACCACAGCTGGCCGACCTGAAGAAATACGCGGTGTTCTCCAAATCCAAACTCACCGACGAAAGCGCCGCCTGGGCGCGCTTTGGCCTGGCGAACGCAGACGCTTCCCTGGCCGCCCTTGGCCTGGCACTGCCGGCCGAGACCGACAGCGTAGTACGCACCGATTCGCTCATCGCCATACGCGTTTCCCCTAACCGTGCCGAACTCTGGGTGCCCGTAGAGCAAGCCGACGTCGTGCGCAGCCAACTGGCCGCGCAGCTGCCACAGGCTGACTTGAATGCCTGGCTGCTCGGCCAGATCCGCGCCGGTATCGGCCAGGTGATGCCGCAGACTCGCGAGCTGTTCATCCCGCAGATGCTCAACCTGCAGGCCGTGGGTGGCGTGAGCTTCAAAAAAGGCTGCTACACCGGCCAGGAAATCGTCGCGCGCATGCAGTACCTGGGCAAACTCAAGCGACGCCTGTATCGCCTGAGCCTGGAGGCGGCCCATCTACCCGAGCCAGGCACGCCATTGTTTTCACCCAGCCACAACAGCGCGATCGGCGAAGTCGTCATCGCGGCAAAAGCGGACCAGTCGATTGAACTTCTCGCCGTGCTGCAAGCCGAAGCTGCCGACAATGGCGACGTGCGCTTGGGCACCTTGGAAGGCTCTGGCTTGCGCATGCTCGACCTGCCCTACCAACTGGACCGTGATCGCGAGATCCAGCGTTAATTGCCGTACCTTTTTGCAGCACCCTAGAGAGCATGAATGAACAAGCTGGCGGAAAAAGTCCAACAGGCTTTGGTGATGGCCATCGACAACGATGACCTGGTTCTGCCGACACTGCCGGAGGTGGCCCTGAGGATTCGCCAGGCCGCCGAAGACCCGGAGATCAGCATCAGCCACTTGAGCAAGGTGATCAGTCGCGACACCGCTCTATCGGCGCGCCTGATCAAAGTGGTCAATAGCCCGCTGTTGCGGGCCAGCCAGGAAGTCACCGACCTGCACACCGCCATCACGCGGCTCGGCACCAACTACAGCAGCAACCTGGCCATCGGCCTGGTGATGGAGCAGATCTTTCACGCCCGCTCCGAAGTGGTTGCACAGAAAATGCGTGATGTGTGGTGTCGCAGCCTGGAAGTAGCCGGCGTCAGCTATGCCTTGTGCCGCAAGCATAGCCACCTCAAGGCGGACCAGGCGGCCCTTGGTGGCTTGGTGCACCAGATCGGCGTGCTACCGATCCTCACCTACGCCGAAGACCATTACGAACTGCTCTCGGACCCGGTCAGCCTCAACCACGTCATCGAGAGCATTCACCCGTTGCTGGGCGACAAACTGTTGGGCGGCTGGGACTTTCCGGAAATGCTGGCAAAACTGCCGGGGCAGTACCTGAACCTGGAACGCGACTCTGCCAGGCTCGACTATGTCGATCTGGTGCAAATCGCCGTACTCTACTGCCACCACAACACCGACCATCCGCTGGCGAAAGTCGACATTACCAGCGTGCCGGCGATGCAAAAGCTGCAGCTTGATCTCTACAGCGAAAAGTCACGCGCTGAACTGGATGAAGCGCGCTCAATGTTTTACTGATCAACCCGCAATAAAACTCACGCGGACTTTCAGCCCAGCCAACTCACCATCATGCAGGCTGATCTGCGCCAGGTGTGCGCGGCAGATCTCCCCGACAATCGCCAGTCCCAAGCCAGACCCCATGCCCTGCTGGCTGCGTCGGTAAAAACGCTCGAATACCCGGTCCCGCTCATCTAGCGGGATGCCCGGGCCATCATCTTCGACCTCCAGCACCGCCGGTGCCGTCACCCGCAGAATCACATTGCCGCCAGGCGGTGTGTGGGCCAGGGCGTTATCCACCAGGTTGCTCAGCAACTCGTTCAAC
Organism: Pseudomonas sp. Root569; assembly: GCF_001427465.1. NCBI lineage: Bacteria > Pseudomonadati > Pseudomonadota > Gammaproteobacteria > Pseudomonadales > Pseudomonadaceae > Pseudomonas > Pseudomonas sp. Root569. The sequence continues at coordinate 136,025 of NZ_LMGQ01000025.1, forward strand.
AGCGTCGGTTCGCCGCGCAGCCATATGGGCTCGTCCGCCTCCAGCGCCAAGGCCACTCCCCGCGCATGGGCCAGTGGCGCCATGGCCATGCCCAGCTCGCGGGCCAACTGGCTGAGGTCGAGCAATTGCGCACCGCCCTCGGCAATGGCCCGGGCACCGTTTTCAATGCGGGCCAGGGACAACAACTGGTTAGCCAGGTGTGTCAGGCGGTCGGTGCCTTGGGCGGCACTTTCCAGGGTGCTGCGCCAGGTGGCCGGTTCTTCGGCGCGCAGGCCCAACTCCAGGCGGGCCTTGAGCGCCGCCAGCGGCGTGCGCAGCTCATGGGCTGCATCGGCAATAAACTGTGCCTGGCGCTCGAACTGCCCGCGCAGGCGTTCGGTAAAGTGGTTGAGGGAACGCACCAACGGGCCGAATTCATCCTGGACTTCCACCAGCGGCAGCGGCCGCAGGTCATCGGGCTGGCGCTCTTCCACCGCGGTGCGCAGGCGTTCCAACGGGCGCAATGCCGCGCTCACGGCGAACCACACCAGCAGCAGTGCACCGATGGCGAGCATGCCCAGGCGCAACAGCGTGTCGGCCATCAAGCTGCGGGCCATGGCGACCCGTGCTTCGTCGGTTTCGGCGACGCGGATTTCCGCCATGCCATTCATGTTCGGTTCGGAGACGGCCTTGAGCAGGCTCACCACCCGTACAGGCTGGCCCTGGTACACAGCGTTGTAGAAGCGTGCCAATGCCGGGTAATCGTCGGTGCGTGGTGTGCCGGGCGGCGGGCCGGGCAGGTTTTCGTAACCGGAAATCAGCTTCTGGTCGATGTCATTGACCTGGTAATAAATACGCCCTGCGCTGTCGTAGGCGAAGGTGTCCAAGGCCACGTATGGCACATTCGCGCTAAGGGTGCCGTCGACCTGGGTCAAGCCGGCGGCAATGGTGCGCGCCGAGGCCAGCAAGGTGCGGTCATAGGCGGTGTCGGCGGCTTCGCGGCCGTTCCAGTAGGCACTCATGCCGCTGGCGAGCATCAACAACACCAGCAGCAGCGCCAGGTTGCACAGCAGGCGCCAGCGCAGGCTGCTGGGCTTATGCATCGCGGGCTTCCAACAAGTAGCCAAGGCCGCGGAACGTCACGATGGCGATGGGCTGGCCGTCGAGCTTCTTGCGCAGGCGGTGCACGTAGATTTCGATGGCGTCGGGGCTGGCTTCCTCATCGAGGCCGAATACCTGGGAGGCCAACTGTTCCTTGCTCATCACGCGGCCTGGCCGGGCGATAAGAGCTTCGAGCACGGCTTGCTCGCGGGAGGTCAAGGTCATCAACTCGCCCCCAACCGTGAAGCGCCGGGTGTCGAGGTCGTACACCAGCACCCCGCACGCCTGCTGGCGCTCCCCGCCCAGCACGCTGCGCCGCAGCAGCGCCTTGACCCGTGCTTCCAGCTCCGTCAGCTCAAACGGCTTGGCGAGGTAGTCGTCGGCGCCCAGGTTCAGGCCATGCACTCGGTCTTTCACATCGCTGCGCGCCGTCAGCATCAGCACCGGCAGGTTTTTGCCACGGGCCCGCAGGCGCGCCAGTACCTCGAAACCATCCATGCGCGGCAGGCCCACGTCGAGGATTACCGCCGCGTACTCCTCACTGCCCAAGGCCAGGTCCGCGGCCACGCCATCGTGCAGCACGTCGACCGTCAAACCCATGCCCTTGAGCGCTTGGGCGACACTTTCGGCGAGTTGCAAATGGTCTTCAACCAGAAGGACACGCATGGATTTCTACCTCATGAGGGGTGGTCGGCGCGGCTTTTTATTGACCCGCTGGCCGGCGAGTTTACAGGCGCAACCTGCCCTGTGAAGCCCGAAAACATTGAAAGACAATTGAAAGGTTAGTGAAAGCTTCGCCCTTTAGCATCCAGCCACGGTGGTCTATGCCTGCCGAGCTACCTGATTCGTAGCACCCGAAAAACGCCTCGAAGCGTTTTCGTCAAAATAAGAACAATAACGGAGAAATCCCATGACCTCTTCACTACGTAGAGTTGCCCTTGCCGCCGGCTGCATGCTGTTCGCCGGCCAACTGCTGGCTGCCGACGAACCCAAGCGCCCTGAATGCATCGCCCCAGCCTCCCCCGGCGGTGGTTTTGACCTGACCTGCAAGCTGGCACAAAGCGCGTTGGTCAATGAAAAGCTGCTGAGCAAGCCGATGCGCGTGACCTACATGCCCGGCGGCGTGGGCGCGGTGGCCTACAACGCCGTGGTCGCCCAGCGCCCTGCGGACGCCGGCACCCTGGTGGCCTGGTCCAGCGGCTCGCTATTGAACCTGGCCCAAGGCAAGTTCGGCCGTTTCGATGAAACCAACGTGCGCTGGCTGGCTGCCGTAGGCACCAGCTACGGTGCAATCGCAGTGAAAAGCGACTCGCCCTACAAGACCCTCGACGACCTGGTAAAAGCCTTGAAAAAAGATCCGGGCAGCGTGGTGATCGGCTCCGGCGGCACAGTAGGCAGCCAGGACTGGATGCAAACCGCGCTGATCGCCAAGGCCGCCGGGATCAACCCGCGTGAACTGCGTTACGTGGCCCTCGAGGGCGGCGGTGAAATCGCCACGGCCTTGCTTGGTGGGCACATCCAAGTGGGCAGTACTGACATCTCCGACTCGATGCCGCACATCCTCAGCGGGGACATGCGCCTGTTGGCCGTATTCGCCGAGAAGCGCCTGGACGAGCCGGAAATGAAAGATATCCCGACTGCCAAGGAGCAAGGCTACGACATCGTCTGGCCGGTGGTACGGGGCTTCTACCTTGGGCCAAAGGTCAGCGATGCCGACTACGCATGGTGGAAAGAGGCATTCGACAAGCTGCTGGCCTCCGACGAATTCGCCAAGCTGCGTGACCAGCGCGAGCTGTTCCCGTTCGCCATGACCGGCCCGGAGCTGGACACCTATGTGAAGAAACAGGTGGCTGACTACAAGGTACTGGCCAAAGAGTTCGGCCTGATCCAGTAAACGCCCGTCTTTCGTGTAATGCCCCTGTAGGAGCGAGCTTGCTGGCGAAGAATCCGAGGACATCCACGTGCGTCCAGACAGCACGCGTTATCGTTGAAGTTTTTCGCGAGCAAGCTCGCTCCTACTAGAGGGGCCTTGGAGTTTTCTATGCTCTTACAACGCATTTTCGCCGCCGTGCTGTTGCTGGCCTGCGCCGGCCTCGCCCTGATGGCCTGGCCGTATCAGGCGGCATTTTCATATGAGCCGGTCGGCCCACGCGCCTATCCTCTGCTGATGCTCGGGTTGATGAGCCTGGCGCTGATCTACATGCTCTTTCGCCCGCAACCCACCAAGCACACCGAAGAAGAACCGGCGCTGGACCGCGAGACCCTGATCAAAATCGGCATGTGCGTCGCACTGTTGCTCATCTTCGCCGCCACCTTCGAATCCCTGGGCTTCATCCTCAGCAGCATGTTGATCGGCATTCCAATGGCGCGCCTGTATGGCGGTCGCTGGGTCGCCAGCGTGGTAATCGTCGGCCTGATGGCTATCGGCCTGTACCTGCTGTTCGATAAAGCCATGGATGTGCCGTTGCCCCTCGGCCTGCTCGACGTTCTGGAGAACTGATATGGATACCTTTGGCTATTTGGGCCAGGGTTTCGGCGTCGCGCTGAGCCCCTATAACCTGGTGACCGCATTGTGCGGCACCCTGATCGGCACCGTGGTCGGCCTGCTGCCGGGCCTGGGCCCCATCAACGGCGTAGCGCTGCTGATCCCCATCGCATTTGCCCTGGGCCTGCCACCGGAGTCGGCATTGATCCTGCTTGCGGCGGTGTACCTGGGTTGCGAATACGGCGGCCGTATCAGTTCAATCCTGCTCAACATCCCTGGAGAAGCCTCCACCGTGATGACCACCCTTGACGGTTACCCGATGGCCCGCAAAGGTCTGGCAGGTGTGGCGCTGTCGTTGTCGGCGTGGAGCTCTTTCATCGGTGCATTTATTGCCACCTGCGGCATGGTGCTGTTTGCCCCGCTGTTGGCCAAATGGGCGATTGCCTTCGGGCCGGCAGAGTATTTTGTACTGATGGTGTTCGCGATTGTCTGCCTCGGCGGCATGGCCGGTGACAAGCCGTTGAAGACTTTCGTGGCGGCGCTGATCGGGTTGTTCCTCTCGGCAGTCGGCATCGATGCCAACAGCGGCGTGTACCGTTTTACCGGCGACAACATCCACCTTACCGATGGCATTCAGTTTGTGGTGCTGGTGCTGGGCCTGTTTTCCATCAGCGAGATCCTGTTGCTGCTGGAAAAAACCCACCGTGGTCAGGAAGCAGTCAAGGCCACCGGGCGCATGATGTTCAACCTGAAGGAAGCGGGTGCGGTGTTCGTGGTTAACGTCCGCTGCGGCTTGCTCGGTTTCATCATGGGTGTATTGCCGGGCGCCGGTGCAACCCTGGCGTCCGCCGTTGCCTACATGACCGAAAAACGCCTGGCCGGTGCCAGCGGCAAGTTCGGCCAGGGCGATATGCGCGGCTTGGCGGCACCGGAAACCGCCATCGGGGCATCCGCCTGTGGCGCATTGGTGCCGATGCTGACGCTCGGCGTTCCAGGTTCGGGCACCACGGCGGTGATGATCGGCGCCCTGTCGCTGTACAACATCACCCCGGGGCCGCTGCTGTTTCAACAGCAACCGGACATCGTCTGGGGCCTGATCGCGTCGTTGTTTATCGCCAACATCATGCTGGTGATCCTCAATATCCCGATGATCCGCATCTTCACCCGCATCCTCGCTGTGCCGAACTGGGCGCTGGTGCCGGTGATCGCGATCATTACCGCCATTGGCGTGTATGCGGTGCACGCCACCACCTTCGATCTGTTCCTGATGGTCGGCATCGGTATCTTCGGCTACATCCTGCGCAAGCTGGATTTCCCGCTTTCGCCAGTGTTGTTGGGCTTTATCCTCGGCGGCCTGATGGAACAGAACTTGCGCCGTGCACTGTCGATTTCCAACGGTGCACTGGACATCCTCTGGTCGAGCCCGATCACTTTTGGCGTATGGGTACTGACAGCGCTGATGCTGATGTTCCCGCTGATTCGCATCTATCGCAAACGAGCCCTGCAGCGTCGTGCCGTGGCCGATGTCTGAGGTCACCTTCAAACATTGGTGGGGAACACCGCTGGTCGGCCTGGCCGGCGGTTACCTGGCCAGCCTCGTCGGCTGGCCTTTGCCGTATATGGTCGGCTCGTTGCTGGCGATCATCCTGGTGCGCTGCCTCACGCCCTGGCAATTGGCGGAGATTCCCGGCGGGCGCAAATGCGGCCAATGGGTAGTGGGCATCGGCATTGGCTTGCACTTCACCCCGCTGGTGATCGAGCAAGTGATGAGCCACTTCGGCCTGATCTTCTTCGGGGCGCTGGTGACCAGTTTGTCGAGCGTGGTCGGCGTGTGGTTGATGCGCCGCAGCGGTGAAGACCGCGCCACGGCGTTTTTCTCCAGTATGCCGGGCGGCTCCGGGGAGATGGTCAACCTCGGCGCCCGCAACGGCGCAATACTTAGCCGGGTGGCGGCAGGACAAAGCCTGCGTGTGCTGGTGGTGGTGTTGTGTGTGCCGGCGATCTTCAAGTATTTGCTGGGTGGCGGTACACCGCAGTTTCACCCGGCGCCTGTGGACTGGACGTGGCTGGCCCTGCTGTTTCCGATAGGTGCGCTGGTTGCCTGGGGCTGGCAGCGTTTGCGCCAACCCAATCCCTGGTTGTTCGGGCCATTGCTGGTGAGTGCCATCGCCAGCGTGACCTGGGATTTACACATTGGCCTGCCCGACGGCGGCAGCCAGATCGGCCAATGGCTGATCGGCAGCGGTTTGGGCTGCCACTTCAATCGGCAGTTCTTCCGCAGCGCACCGGCGTTCATGGGCCGCACCTTGATTGGCACGGCCTTGACCATGGCGCTCGCCACGTTGGCAGCGGTAGGGTTGAGTGCGCTGACCCACCTGGACCTGCGCTCACTGACGCTGGGCATGATGCCCGGTGGCATCGCCGAGATGAGCCTGACGGCAGAGACCCTGCAATTGTCGGTGCCGTTGGTGACGGCGATGCAGGTGATGCGCTTGTTGTTTGTGTTGTTTCTGGCGGAGCCGTTATTCAGGCATTGGAATCGGCAGGCCTGATCTTGCTTTGGCTTGGGTCGCCCCAGGCCCCTACCATTCGTCGGCACTGTCAATTCTCACAGCTATCTCTCGCCCTCGTCACAGCGTTGAATCAACCGAGTGATGCTCAGCCCAACCAGTTCGGGCACGCCCCTCAACGGCTCTGACAGGACCTTCTTCATGACTATCGACCAGGATACCCAGCACCCCGATCGCTCACCCATTTCCGTTCAGCCCGCCTCTTTACGCCCTGAAGGCTTCACCATTGCCCAACCCGACGACGCCATCTTGACGTCACAGTCCTTTCGCAATACTCCCTTCGCGGACTTGCCCCTGTACCTGCCCACTCTGAGCAATCCGGTGGTCGGCTTCGATGGTGGCTTTAACCGAGCGGCGCTGGAGGTCAGTGACAAAGGCGTGACCTGTATCCTGCTGCCTTATCTTGAGCAGGTTGACAGGGACTTCATCGAGCTGAAATTAAATGGTGTTCGCGTTGACTTTCATACCGTAACCGAGGATGAGGCCCGCCAGGGCCTGCAAATTGTCCTGCATGTGGCCAGCGAACGCTTTATCCGTGAGGCCGGCAATACACTGCAGGCCTTTGTGACCCACGTCGGTGGAGGCAGCGACCAAACCAAACCCTTCAATATCAAGGTCGATATCGAGTTCCCAGGTGGGCGTAACCCGGTGGCCAGCACCCCGCAAAACGAGAACCTGCCCAAGCCCGTATTTCCTCAGGATGTAATCGACTTCGGCGTCACGTCGGAAAACTCCATAAACCCCATCCCCGTATCCATCGGCTATTACCCGGTTAACACAAACCTCCCCAGGGTCAATCATCGCAAGGTTCGTGATGAAATTCGCCTGAGCCTCGGGGGGGTCGTTGTCAAACACCCCGTGACTGAATTCGAGGCGGCGGGCGAAGCCCCGATCATCATCAACGTCAACACCGGCACTTGGGATAAGGTGGGTGACGGCGTGCACGTGTGCGAATACGAAGTGGTGGACGAGGTCGGCAACCACTCCCAAGGATTTTCCCCACCTCAAGTCATCGAGGTACGGCGCAACACGGGTGCAGAACCGCTTTTACCGGCCCCTTACATCGCAGAATCCATCGAGCGGCCAGGCCAAAACGATCTGCTCGATGCTGATGACCTTGACGGCAACGATGCAACCATTGTGGTTGAGGTGAACCGCCAGGGCTATGAACTCGGTGACGTACTACGCCTGAAAGTCTCCGGGCGCACTGAAGGCAGCCAGTTGATTACCACCTTTTACGACCACCCTATTGACTCCACCACTCGCGCCCAGCGCATCCGCTGGCCCTACGCCGATATCCTGCCGTTGATCGATGGGCGCGTCCAATTGACCTATCAACGGCTTCGCCTCAACGCATTACCACGCAACTCCCTCGACAGGTCGGTGGATATCACCGGTACCCCCGTCGAGGCCGGCCTGGCGCCACCTATCGTGCTCGAGGCCGTAGGTGGAAACCTGCCCGCAGCCACCGACCCAGTGACGGTGTTCATCAGGGCCCTTACCGGCTACCCTGCCAACGCTCGCGTTTTGCTGGTGCTCAACGGCACCTACGCCAATGGTCGGTCCTACTATGCCGAGCACACGGCCCGCGCCGGCCAGAACGATATAGTCCTAGAGCTACCCAACGGGCCCAATGGCGAAATCGCCCAGTTGGAAGGCGGCTCGCTCTCGCTGCACTACACCGTCAACGGCGGGCCACCGTCACGTCGGCTGAACCTGTACGTGGGAGGCCTGCGAGCCATCCTGCCAGCGCCCATCACACGCGAAGCAGTGCCACCGGACCATGTGTTCGACCCGGACAAGAACCGCGGCAACCTGAATGTCACGGTCAAGGCTCATCCCGCCTTCACCTTGGGCGCCACGGTGTACCTGTACGCCGAAGGCAGTGCCCCTGGCGGTAGCGCCCCGCGGATGGAATTCGAGATCGACGAAAACTGGCTCGGTGTCGACCTGCCCTTCGTGGTTGCTCGGCTCTACGTCACCGCCAACCTCAATGGCACCCAAAGTTTGTACTACACCGTGGTAAAACCGGGGCAGCGTGACATGCTTTCCGAGGCCCTGACGATCCGCGTCGGCGCGGCCCTCGACCTGCCCGTCCCCGAAGTGCTCGAAAGCACGCAGATCACGCCGACCCTGAGCCGCCTGAACCCTGCGCATGTGCTGCAGTCGGGCGTGGTGACCGTGCGCGTACGTTATCGCCCGATGCTGGCAAGCGATGACATCGAGGTGTACGTCATCGGCAAACCGGAGCTCGGCACACCGGTTATCGGCATCAAGCCTGGCATACCTGCGCCCGGTGGAGACTATGTCGATTTCACCGTGCCCAACGTGTTTGTGGGCGCCAACCTGGCGCAAAGTTGCCGGGTGTTCTACGAGGTGATCCGTGACCACAAGCGTGAACCGTCCAGGGAACTGACGCTCGAGATCGAGGCGCTGGAGGCGCAGTATTGGGACTTGGTGAGTGTGCCGCAGGCCGAGACCAATGGCGGGGTGATTGACGTCACCAAGGCACATGATGTTCGGATCGATGCCTGGCCGTTTTTGCGCTACGACCCTGAGAACCCGCAATCGGTGTGGATTGACGCCGAGGGCACAGTGAATCAAGTGTTGCGCAACGGTACCCCGCTGACGCCCGCCGAGTTTGCCGCCGAGCGCATCCTGACGCCTATTCCGGCCAGTTACCTGAGAAGACTCGCCGATGGCAGCCCGCTGGACCTCAAGGCGTATGTATCGCTGGATGGGGGCGGGCGGGCGACAGCGCAACGGTTGGTGCCTGCAAGTTACAGAATCAGGAAGCAACCGGGCGTTGTAGACAGCATCAACGTAGGCGGCGGCCCGGACCGCATCGTCATTAACGCAGAGGGCACCGTAGCTTATGTTGCCAACTACAATAGTGCCACGGTATCCGTAATTGATCTGACGACGTTCAGCCTTTCGGATACGATTATTATGCCAGCTAACACTTACACAAATGGATTGGCGCTTCATCCGGATGGGTCACGACTGTATGTCAGTGGATACTACTCTAGCGAAATTCAAGTAATCGATACCAGCGACAATACAATCAGCAACAAGATTACGGGCATTCACGTTTATGGATTTGGCGGCTTAGCTTTTAACTTGGACGGTTCACGCCTTTACTATGGCGCTTATTATCAAGCCCAACTTCAGGTTATTGACACATCGAACGACACTCTAATTTACACAGGCTACGCCTATTACCCAGTAGACTTGGCGCTGGCGCCACAGGGCACACGCCTTTACTGCGCAGGGTTGAGTGCAATGGGTATTATCGACACGGCTACCAATACTCAGCTGTCGACACTTTCAGGTTTCAGTTATGCTTGGCGACTGGCATACAGCCCTTATGCGCAAAAAATCTATGTGACAGACCAAAGTGCGGCCAACGTGAAAATCGTCGACGCGCGCACCAACTTAATCAGCAACACCATACCCAACCTAACCGGCGCATTCGGTATAGCCTTTCATCCCACACGCCGGCTGGCTTATGTAACGATGCACACCTCCAACTCAGTGGCAATCATTGACATCGACAAAGAGGAGGTCATCAGAACCCTGACGGGGTTCGTCTATCCCAAAAGCATCGCCATTGCCCCCGATGGGTCATATGCCTTAGTCAGCAACTACAATGCCAATACGGTGTTTATCGTTCAACTTTGACGACCCAGGGCAACTTAAGCCAGAAGTAACGCAAACAGGTTTATCTCTCCGATGAACCTGTTTGCGCTTTATTCGCTACTAATCAGCGCTTATTCGCATTTTCAGTGCTTGCAGCCAGCCCGGCAGAAGAGTCACGCGCCGCTTCGACTCGTAGGAAAGCGCGAATATATCTGCTCGACGCAAGTTTGGGGGCACCGATTCAGGCAGCCTCAGTGCACCATACCACTCGTGGGCACTGTCCATTCTCACAGCTATTCATCCGCCCTCCACCCTGCGTTCAATCCCTGATGCTCCCTCCCGTCGCGGTGCCGCGTCCTACTACGAGGTCCTGATCATGGAACCCGCCCTGAGCAACCTCCCTCCTGTCTCGCAGCTAGCGCCTTACATTCCCGGTTTGACCACGCCGGCGGTAGGGTTCTCCGATGGCGTGTACCAACAATTACTGGAGGGCCACGGTAGCGCAGGCTTGATTTGCATCTTGCGCGCCTATGCAGGCCAGCTTGAAGGTGATTTCATTGAGCTGTTCTGCAACGATCTGCTGGTCCCGGTCGACTTCCACACCGTTACCGAACAGCAAGCGCGCGAGGAAAAACCAATCCCCCTGCACATATGCGCGTCCCGCCTGCCAGACGGTACGGTACGATTCCGTGTGTTTGGTGGTGTTTTAGCTCGCCCCCGGTGCCAACTCAATAAAAAGCCCCGGATCTTGCGATCCGGGGCTTTTTATTGAGTTACACGTCAGACGTTCACATCCTTAAAAATCGTAACGCAACCCCACATTCACCCCCCAAGGCTGGTCAATGCTCTTGCCCATGCTACGTTCCACATCGGCATGCACCTTCCAATTCTTCGACACCGCCATGGCGATACCGGCCGCCATCTCAACCCGCGAACCCGACAGGTCGTTGTTGAAGCTGTTGCCATTGACGGACACCTTGTTGCTCTGGTTGAACTCATGGGCCACCGCCGTACGCAGGTACGGCTGCAACACGCTGCCGCTGTCCAACTGGATATCACGCCCGGCGGTCACACCCAGCTTACCCACCACCGAGGCCGTACGTGCGCCTTCGGCTTGCAGGCCGTTGTCCAGCTCATAGCTCTGGCGCTGGATGATCGCCGTGGCCAATTGGCCGTATGGCTCGACGAAGTAACCGTCATCCAGCTTGATATTACGCCCCACTTCAGCCGAAGCCGTGACCGCATTTTGCGTGTAGTTGCCCTTGGCTTTCTTGCCGTCGCTCATGGCAACGTCTGACTCGTTGTGCAAGCGGTTGAACTTGAGCACACCGTCAAAGTACAAGCCGCTCTCTGCATCCAGCCAGGTTGCATAGCCGCCCACGTAGTAGCTGTCGACGGTGGCCTTGCTGCCGCGGCTCAGGTCCAGGTCCGAGGTGCTGTGACCGGCCATGAAGCCCGCCAGCCATTGGCCATCACCGCCGGTCAACGGCACATCGGCACCCAGGGTGAAACCACGCTGGGTCTGGTTGTACTGCATGCCTTTATCGCTGTTGTTCACTTCAAATTTGTTGCCATAGGCGCGGCTCCACAACCCGGTCGATTGACCATCGCTGTGGCGCAGCTCACCCATGCGGGTGCGCAAGTTGGTCATTTCACCGTACAACACACTCGGCGCCGCGTTGGCCAGGGCCAGCACGGAGTTGGTGCTCGGGCTGATCACCTTGCTGCCCGGATCGAGCAACCAATCCTTGCCTTCGTTGTCGTCAACCAGGCTGTAGGAGTATGTACCCACGTCCACCCGTTCACCCACCAGGCTGAACTTGGCGCCGCCGTCTTCGGTGTGCACGACATGCAAGCGATCTTCCGACAACGGGTCTGCACCGGTGCTGGCGATCAACAACTGATGGTCACCCGAGGACGTGCCGGTGACATTCAGGAAGTCGCCGGTCAAGGTAGCGAAATCCACGCTCATGACGAACGTGCCATTACCCGACAGGTTGTCCACGTCCAATTTGTAGAACGTGCCGGTGTCGCCGAACTTGACGTTACCGCCGGCCAGGAGCAGATCGCCCACATGCTGGTCGTCGACCATGACCCAGGTGGCGTCGCTGTTGATCGCCAGTGTGTCGACGTTTTCCAGGCGGCCGGTGAGCACCGAGCCATTATTCAGGCCGACGCTGGCGCTGCCGCCGTTGTTGATGACATCACCCGTCAGAATTGCGTGGTCCAGGTTAAGGTCCAACGCGCTGTCGGCACCCACCTGAATATTGCCAGCCAACTCGCTGAAGCGCACGCGCATGTTGGCCGAGCCGCCCTGGGTCAGCTCGAGCATGTTACCGTTCTGACCCTGCAGGGACGAACCATTGGTCACGTCGATTTCAGCCGTGATCGGCCCCAGCACATTAATCGCGGGGCCATCGAGGCCCGTCACACGCGAACCGTCGAGTATCAGGTGAGGCGACTCAAGGGCAGTTGCACTTTCAAGGGACATCACAACGCCCGTGGTACCACCGGTAATTTCGCTGTCAGTGGCGATTGCGGCCCCTCCCAGGAGCCTCAACCCTTGCTGGCGTTGGCCCACCAGCACAGAGTTGTTCAACTCCAGAAGGCTATGGGACGTGACGTTGGCCCCATAGGTCGCTCCAGTGATTTCACTATTGTCAACTTGTGCGTAGGACCCCGTGGGCGTGCCCACCTGGCGAGCCACATTCAAGCCGCCACTGGTGTGGCTGGTAATGCGCGCGTCGGAAATAGTGGCGCTTGAATTGCTGAGCGCAATAGCCGCCTGGGAGCCATGGACAGAACTCACGTTGGCTCCTGTCAACGTCAAGGTCGACCCGCTCGTCGCACGTATTTCTTTAACGTTGGCGTTCTTGTGAACAGTCAGCGTCGCACCTTTTTGAGCCAGATAGTCGCTGGCTGCGGCCCCCGGGCGGACGTCATATTTGCCGCTGCCCACCGTTCCGTCCACCACAATTGTCGACATTGCCTGTTGACTCAACAGGCATAACGGTGCGGCGGCTACGAGCTTGATGATCGATGATAAACGCGAATAACGAAAACGCTGGGAAGCAGGAGAAATCATGTTGTGTAGCCTCAGAATTAAGTACCAGTTCGAACCCGGAACCCGTATCGAAGAGGTTTCCGTTTTCCACGGTGCAGAGACTAATAACGTGAGTTCCCAAAGAGCGTAGGACTTTCCTTAAGGTACAAAACTCAATAAAAAACCCCACCCTCTCAAGCGAGAGGGTGGGGCCCCGACAATCAATCAAAGCGTACCTTTGACGCGCGATGCACCCGGAACACAATAGCCAGGAATGTTGCCTCCCGAACCAACCAGATCCCAGGCTGCCCTCACCTCGTCGGACCTGCCCCGGTCTCCCGTGGAGGGGCGCAGAAGCCTCCAACGCACACCGACGATGCCTCGGCCATTATTGCCTGTGACGTCTTGAAGCCAGACCTTCAAATCCAGCGGGACGGTCAAGCCAAGATTGACATGCTCACTGTTGAGCTCGAATTCAGAGGTCTCTATGGGCGTACCGACAGGCGCGCCAGGAGCGTTGAACGCGTATCTGACAGCCTCGATGATCACTTTGTCGTCAACCAAGAGGAGCCCGGGATCCAGAATCTTGACAGGCACACCTAGCCAAGGCTGCCGAGCACAGTTAATGGCATAGGTGAAGTTCGGGTTGCCTGTAATAACCGTGGCATTTTCAAAGGTCACAGGCGTGAGGCTACCGATGTTGAAGATCTCCACGACAACATCTTGATTCGGAGAATGCTTATAGTTGATGGCATCCCGAATAACGCAGTGAGTTTCAATGGTGCCATTGCCCTTGGCATCGATAGTGGCCCACGGCACGGTAAAAGGCACCGGAAAATCGGGCGCTTCCGCCCCGGTTACCGGGTAAGTCCCAACGACATCCCCCCCATAGACATAGTCAATGAAATCACCCACTTCCAGCCCCGGTGGTAGGGTGAAAGTGACGGTGGCATCGAAGTTGCGATCTTTCTCGGAGAGGCGGTTATCGGGTTTGGGGTCGGGGCCCCCACCGAGCAGAACGGGCTGTGCCAAGTTTGTGTCTACAGGGCCTTCGCCAGGGTTTTGCCCACCGGGCTCACGCAGGTCGACATCCACTTGCACCACAGCTGCGTTGTAAGTGGGGCTGCCTTGGCGCTCAATCATGACTTTGATATCCGCCGTATAGAAATTCCCGCCTGCCGCAATAGCTGCAAAACGTGCAGGGATGTCAATTGGGAAAACGGGCATGCCAACAGATTGACGATAGATCTCAATAGTCCCCCATAACACGACCAGAGTGTCGTTCTGCAAATGGCCGGTCAGGCTTTCCAACCGCACCGTTGCGCCGTTACGGGCCTCTGCTTTATCAACCAATGGCTCTTCCAACACACTGACGGGACCAAACACGGGCGCTTCGTTCAGACTCACTTGTACGTAGTTTGGAATAGACAACGTAGTCGTGTTGCCAGACCGATCAGCCAGGTTATATCTCACGTCTATCGAACCTGACCGCTCAAGAATCGTTGCAGTTGGAATATGACCAGTAATGTCGCCTGTCACCGGCACGTCATCCTCGATCGCAACGATATTACTTCCCACAAGTACTCGATAAGTATCACCGCCACGCCGGTCTGCCGGCGTGGGAATGGTGAATTCCAAACCCGCTTTACCCACGAGAAAGGCTGGGGTCAGTTCGGTGCCGTAATCTTCTATCATGACCCTCGAAGGTTGACTGCCATAGTTAGGGTCCTGCGCATCTACGTAAACCCGATTGATGTTGTAATTAACGTCATTGTCGCTGAGGTTGAGCACATGAACGCTGATGTCTTTGACACCGTTGGTTTGCAAGGCCGACTTGGGGCCCAAATCCACAATTACCGGATCAGGTAAAGTGACAGCTGCGTCGTAGGTCTCAATATGTACCGGCCGGCCATTCACAGAGACGGTGAGTATATCGAAGTCATTAAAAAAGCCGGTACGGTCCCACAGGTCAACCCTTAGACTGAGTCCGCTCAATTGAAGCGCCCTTGGCACCACATTCCGGTGGTTGTCGCCAGCAATGGCCGGCAATAAACCAGGGATCGTCGGAGCAGGTAAATATGTGGGATCGAGAACGGGTTCTTCCCACTCTTCCATGGGGCCTACAGGGTCTTGACTAACAGGTTTACTGGATGTGTTGGACATGATTCAAACTCCTCAAAAGAATAAGTATCTGTCCGGGCATAAAACGACGGTAAGACTAAACACCCGGGTGTCATTTTCTAAACGTATGCCGACCCTGCAGAGGTCTGAATTGGCAAATCTGCTGGCCTCTCATTCATTTAATGGCATTTCCCTTTAACGCGTAACTGTCAAACTTGACAGTACCCCTTGCGGCTCGACTGTGATGCTCGCAACCACGAGCACCTCCTCCACTACAAGCACACTGCACCCTTCTCCACTACGCCTAATCGTCCGACACGCAAGGCGGTGAGTTGGGCCGAATCAATCTGATGAACACCAAGTTACGCTCGGAATACCCCATGCCTGCACCTGCCGGTTTGATGATCTGATAGCGCGCAACCGCAGAGCCATGCCGAGGGTTGGTTTGCCCTTCTGGTGGCTTGATCAGCCCTGGAAGCAAGATGTATGGGTCAAACGGAACCTGAAAGACATATCCCTCACGGGCTTCTTGTTCCGTCAGCGTATGGCTGAAGGACTTGATGGTGTCAGGAATGACAGCGCCGGCGAAACCATTAGGGTGCGCATAACTGGCCCAGTGCAAAATCACCTCATCACCGCCGTCCAACAGCGTTGGATCCCCGGGTATTTTAACGCCGGCTCCGTTTACCCAAGGTCGCAGATGGCAGCTGATAAACCCAGCGTCCGGGCCAGGTCCGTAGTTGACTCCGACATACTCAAGGGGTTTGAGCCCAACGATAGGCACCGTATTGATCATTACCGGTGTGTCTGGCGCGCGTTGCCGGTTGACCCCGTTGAAGGTCCAGTAAAAGAAAGGAACCCAACCTGTATCTAAAAGCTCGATGATGTTCCAGTCGACGAACCACTCAATTTCCCGACCCGCGCTATCTCCCGCTTGTACGGTGTAGGTCGCGATGGGCCCGGGAAAGCTCCCTGCCATCAGTTCCAACGTTTGACCAACATCGGGCGCGCCATACAACGAGGTAATCACGCGTACCGGCTTACCCTCGTCGTTGATAGTCAATTGGTTGTCACCATCTACCCCCTTCACTGTCACCACGTCCAGCAATAGGTTGATAGGGTTTGGGTTATTCGGGCTCACCGGCCCGGCAACCGTCAGATCCACAGGAGCAAAGCGGGTGATCGATGGCCTGGAGGGGGCAACGCCTCTCTGCCAACTGTATTCTGCCCTCACAATCCCGGAAACGAACTCGTAACCGCCGCTGGCCAACACCGAATACGGAATCGGCACCCTGATAGGCCAAACCTGAAAAGCTGAAATAACGATGGGGTCAAGCGGTATAAGATCCCATGACGGTAGGAGACGATCCCCCTCTGTTGAGCCGAATACTTCGAGGATATTCATATATACCCCGCCTTCAGCACGGGCGTCATTGAGGGCTATACGCCCATCATTCAACTGCGGAATTTGAACAGGATCCAGGTCGGTGGGCGTAGGCGTCAGATTGATTAACAGGGGAGCGGTACGTGATGGGCCCGACTCACGACCCGAGCGGTCTTTCAAATAGTACTGAGCGTTGAACTCCCGATTGGGCAAACCGCGAAGAAAAGCGCCCGGGAAATGCACCTCAATGGGCCGAACCCCATCCTTGTGCGCTTGAACAATGGTGGTGGTGGCAACGATGTCCAAATGGCGTGGACGTTTGCGCAAAGGCTTGAGAAAAGGCAGTGGTATTAAAGAAGCCTCCACCACATCCCCCAAACGTATGTCCGGCCATATCAAATCAATGGTAGCGGTCACTCTGTCCAGGTTGGCGGGATTATCCAGATATTCATCCGTTACGCCGTCATCTTCGATGACCTGCGGGAACTGGAAACGCGGACCACGCAAGCCGTTATTTGGCCCGACCTTGTCACTGTCCAGAATTGTCGAAAACGAAAGCTCCCCTGGGTTACCACTTGATTCTCTTAATATCACCTCGTAGCGCAATCTATGCAGGCCGGGTACGTCCATGAGATGGGGGGGTACCAGAGCGTCAACGTCAGGCAGGTCGCTAGCGTCATAAGGCGCCGTCAGCCTCTTCTCATCAAACATATCGGCCTCAAAAAACCACTTGACAAGAGTGATATCCCCAGGATCAAGCACATTACTGCCGGGCCACAACGTAGGCACTTCAACCCTCAGCCCTGTGCTTTGAAAAAATACCGGTATTTTATGACCGCGGTCATCTGCCTCAAGGGGTAATGCATCAGGTGCAACAGGTGCATCCAGGACCAGCACACCTGCTTTTGTGCCACGACTGGAAGGCGGGTTAAGCGGATCGTACTCAGACATATCGACTCTCCTAGACGACTATCAGGTTGAGGCCTTCGACCACCTAAAGGGTACTGACCCCATCCAAAGATCACGGAGAGTAGTTAAGGCAATTTGCCCCCAAGCGGATACTGTCAGAACTAACAGGTGCTGCGTCCCGTGCAGTTTTGTTCAGCTTGGCTAGAACGATAAAATTCTTTCGAATCATCGAATTGCAGATGTGAGACGGCATAGCACGCCTCGCATGTATCAGACAGGCGGCAACACCCAATCAATCGGTGTCTCACCGCTTTGCTCAAGAAACTTGTTGGCCCGGCTGAAATGCCCACATCCCAGAAACCCGCGATACGCGGACAACGGCGACGGATGCACCGACGTCAGCACCAGATGCTTGGTGGCGTCGATCAGCTTCTGCTTGCTTTGGGCGTGAGCGCCCCACAGCAGAAACACCAGATGGGGCTGATGCTCACTGACCACCTCGATAATCCGATCGGTAAAGAACTGCCAGCCCTTGCCCGCGTGGGCATTGGCATTCGCCCGCTCTACAGTCATGGTGGTGTTGAGCATCAGCACGCCCTGGTCGGCCCAGCTTTGCAGGTAGCCGTGGTTGGGGATGTCGATGTTCAGGTCGCGCTTGAGCTCTTTATAGATATTGACCAGCGACGGCGGCGCCGGCACCCCCGGTTGTACCGAAAAGCACAGGCCATGGGCCTGGCCGGGACCGTGGTAGGGGTCCTGGCCGAGGATCACGACCTTGACCTTGTCCAGGGGCGTTGAGTTGAGAGCGTTGAAAATCAACGGGCCGGGCGGGTAGATCTCTTTGCCGGCGGCATGTTCCTGACGCAGGAATTCGCGCAACTGGGCCATATAGGGCTTCTCGAACTCATCACGCAGGGCGTGTTTCCAGCTGGGTTCGAGTTTGATACGGTCGCCATCGGTCATAGTTGAATTGTCTTGTAAAAAAGAATGAGGCGAACCCTAGGAAAGCCGACTCCGCTTGTCAATTGATCTGACACACCACCGGCACTTTCCCACGAAGGGATCATACTCATCCTTCACCTTCTCGATTGAGGTCACGATGAACCTGCACTTCGAAGAACTGACCGGCAGTGGCGGTGCCCGCATTGGCATCGCCAGCCTGGACGCAGAAAAGACCCTCAACGCCCTCTCCCTGCCGATGATCCTCGCGCTGAGCGACCGCCTGGATGCCTGGGCCAAAGACCCGCAAATCGTCTGCGTGCTGTTGCGCGGCAATGGGCCCAAAGCCTTTTGCGCCGGTGGCGAGGTGCGCAGCCTGGCCCAGGAATGCCGTGAACAATCCGGCGAAGTCCCGGCCTTGGCCGCGCAGTTTTTTGCTGCCGAATATCGCCTCGATTACCGCCTGCACACCTACCCCAAGCCGCTGATCTGCTGGGGCCACGGCTATGTGCTGGGCGGCGGCATGGGCCTGTTGCAAAGCGCTTCCGTGCGCATCGTCACGCCAACCAGCCGCCTGGCCATGCCCGAAATCAGCATCGGCCTTTACCCGGACGTCGGTGCCAGTTGGTTTCTTTCCCGCCTGCCTGGCAAGCTCGGGTTATTCCTGGGCCTCACCGGTGCCCATATCAACGGTCGTGATGCACTGGACCTGGGCCTGGCCGACCGCTTCCTGCGTGATGACCAGCAGGACGAATTGCTCAATGGCCTGCTGCAACTGAACTGGCAGGAACAGACCGTCATGCAGCTCAACAGCTTGCTCAAGGCCCTGGCCCAGGAAGCGGAGAGCCAGCAACCCGAAGCGCAGTGGCTGCCACGCCGCGGGCAGATCGACGAGTGGCTGGATGTGGGGGATGTACGCTGTGCCTGGCGTGCATTGAGCCTGCTGCGTGATCACAGCGACCCGCTATTGGCGCGCGCCGGCAAAACCCTCAGTGAAGGATGCCCTTTGACGGCGCATCTGGTCTGGGAGCAGATCCAGCGTGCCCGCCATCTGTCCCTGGCCCAGGTGTTCCAGATGGAATACACCATCAGTCTCAACTGCTGCCGTCACCCGGAATTCGCCGAAGGGGTCCGGGCACGCTTGATCGACAAGGACCAGGCGCCTCATTGGCATTGGCCGGATATCAACACGCTTCCGGAAGCAGTGGTGCAGGCGCACTTCAATAAGGCGTGGGAAGGTAGGAATCCTCTGGCGGATTTATCCGACTTTTGACAGCTTTACGTTTTTTGTCGGCTACCTTGAAGGCGCAGTTATCCGGCGGCCCTTCGTCACACAAATAAACCGGTTGGCCGAATAGATCTTTGTCTAGCCGCCAATACAACGTATCAGTCAATGACATGCTGGTCGGAACGCCAGGCGGGCTTGGTCTCAAGGCGACAACGTCGCCCCCGCCAGTTCGATAGATACATTTGTCCATGTAGCCGCCTTGCCGTTCCTCACCTTTGCCCGGGGTAAATAAGGCGCCGATAAACCGGTCGATAAAATCGCGGCTCTCGACTTTCTGGCTCTGCCACAGCACATTTTTATCCACGACTTCAAAATGCTCATCGACATGCTTGATCATCAAGGGATAAGGGCAACCTTGTTCCGCTCTGGCCAGGGCAGCAACGCTGCCCATCATTAAGAAAAGACACATCAATCGTTTGAACATAGCAGGTTCCATTCACCCATTTTCTCTACGGGGCATACACAGCCTCACATAGTGAAATGCATCTAGAAACCCAAAGATAGCTGTTAAATCTGACAGTACCGACAAACGGTTAAAAAAAGCGGCGCATCAGGCGCCGCTTGTTTTTCAAAACATTTAACGGTGACCGCCGCGACCACCTCCGTGATCGGAGCCCCGTCCATACCCACCGTTGCCCCAGCGATTGCCCCATCCCTGGTTCTGATAGGGCCTGTAACCGGCCCTAGGGTAATAACGCGGCGCGGGCTGGTAGTAACGCGGCGCGGAATAATAACGAGGCGGTGGCGCATAGTAGCGAGGCGCTGGAGCGTAGTAACTGCGCCCATACGGGGAGTAACGCGGGCCACCGTAGTAATAGGCCGGCGCAGGTGCGGTGTAGACCTCGGAACGGTAGTAAGTAGAGCCTCCATCGTAGTAGGGCACGCAGGCGCAAAGGGTCAGGCCGAGCAAAGCGATAAGCAGCAGTCGTCGATACATGGCGGCCTCCTGGACCGCGGAAGAGCTCCTCCAGCGACGCTGGGAAGCGGCATTCAGCTTTCACTGAATGACGAAATATCTGACATCAAAAACAGAATCTGGTGCGCTGACGACACAAGTAGAAACATCTGTTTCAGACGAATTGAATACCGGTCTTCAGGACAGGGAGATGGAACGCGACTGAGCAGCCCTGTATCGTGCAAGAACTTGCGCGACCCAGCCCGAAGCCTGCCTGAACCGACCAATGACCACGCCAACCCTCTGCCCCGCCTGCGGTGCCCGCAACGACTGCACCCTGGCCGACCCACGTACCGCCGACCAAGCCTGCTGGTGCTACAACGTCACCATCGACCCGGCGGTGCTTGAAGCCCTGCCTGATGAAGTGCGCAATCAAGCCTGCTTGTGCCCGCGCTGTGCCCACGTGGACGACCAGTTGCGTCAGCGCAATGCGCGTTGACCGTTTCCTCAGCAACCTGCCGCAGTTCAATCGCCAGCAAGTGCGCCTGCTGCTTGCGGAGCGCCGGGTGACCGTTGATGGCGTGGCGGTCAGCGATCCCCATCATGACGTGCGTGAATTCAGCCTGATCTGCGTTGATGACGCCGTACTGCAGGCGGGTAAACCGGCGCGCTATTTCATGCTGCACAAACCCCAGGGTTGCGTCAGCGCCACTTCGGACCCACAACACCCCACGGTCCTGGACTTGCTGGATGAACCGGACAAGGCCGAACTGCATATCGCCGGACGCCTGGACTTCAATACCACCGGCCTGATGCTGATCACCAACGACGGCCAGTGGTCGCGGCGCCTGACGCAACCACAGACCAAGTTGCCCAAGGTTTACTACGTGCAAACCGAGCAGGACATCGGCCCGGAGTACGCGGCGACGTTTGCCGCAGGTGTGTACTTCGCCTTCGAAGACCTCACCACCCAACCCGCCGAGCTTGAACGACTGAGCTCAAGAACGGCGCGGTTGAGCATCATCGAAGGACGCTACCATCAGGTGAAGCGCATGTTCGGGTATTTTGATAACAAGGTGATCGGACTGCATCGTGAGCGAATGGGGCCTTTGGTACTGGATGCGGCGCTGGCGCCGGGCCAATATCGGCCATTGACTGACGAAGAAATCCGACAAGTCTGACGACCGTTCAGCCGGTGATGGCCAAAAACCAGTCCTTAACCTTGCGACGTGCCGACTGTACTGCTTGAATCAGGGCATCAACCAGTTTTATGACTGATGAGTCACCCTATAACCTCCAAGAAACATTTTGCCTGGCCCGCCCTTGATCTACGGGCCTTCACGGCAAACAGCCCACCCTAGCAATACCCGTCGGCCAGCCGTCATCGGACCGACAGGGGCCCTCATTTTCCAGGCGTATGCCTACCTGTCACAAAGCTCGTGCAGAGTGATCTGCGCGCACTACCCGCTTGCCAGGAGTCTTACGACATGAGGCCAGAAATCGCTGTGCTGGATATACAGGGGCAGTATCGGGTGTACACGGAGTTCTATCGCGCGGACGCAGCTGAAAAGACCATTGTCCTGGTCAATGGCTCCATGGCGACCACGGCGTCCTTCGCTCAAACCGTGAAAAGCCTGTACCCGCAATTCAATGTGGTTTTGTACGACCAGCCCTACGCTGGCCGCTCGAAAATCCATAATCGTCATGAGCAGATGCTGACTAAGGAAGTCGAAGGCCAGATCCTCTTGGAACTGCTCGACCATTTCGCCGCCGAGCACGTGCTGTCTTTCTCCTGGGGCGGCGCTGCCACTCTGGTCGCCCTGGCGCACCGGCCTCGCCGCGTGGAGAAAGCCGTGATCTGCTCATTCTCGCCAGTGATCAACGCCCCCATGCGTGACTACCTCGAACGCGGCGTCGACTACCTCGGCAACCTCGACCGCGACCGCGTCGGCCACTTGGTCAACAGCACCATCGGCAAACACTTGCCGTCGCTGTTCAAACGCTTCAACTACCGCCACGTCAGCAACCTGGCCGAGCACGAATACGGGCAGATGCACTTCCACATCAGCCACGTGCTCAACAGCGACCGGCTGTGCTACCTCAAGGCGGCGAGGCAGATCGACATTCCGGTGCTGTTCCTGAATGGTGAATGGGACGAATACACCAGCGCCGAAGATGCCAAGCTGTTTGGCCAGCATGTGGCCAAGAGCAGCTTCAGCACCATCCAGGCGACGGGGCATTTCCTGGATATGGAGCATAAAGCGGCGTGTAGGGACAGCCGTGAGGCGGTGGTGGGCTTCTTGAAACCGGAGCGGCAGGTTAGCAGGTTGCGGTATCAGCAGGGTCATGCCCAGCAGGCGTTTGCCATCTGAAATGAAGGCTGACGGGAACGGATTGGGGTGCGAAGCAGATCCACTGTCTGTAGGAGCGCTTCGCACTCCAGCGTGAGCGAGCGC
The DNA here is from genome assembly GCF_001427465.1 of Pseudomonas sp. Root569. Taxonomy (NCBI): domain Bacteria; kingdom Pseudomonadati; phylum Pseudomonadota; class Gammaproteobacteria; order Pseudomonadales; family Pseudomonadaceae; genus Pseudomonas; species Pseudomonas sp. Root569. The sequence goes on from NZ_LMGQ01000025.1 coordinate 158,834, forward strand.
CCTCGCCACATGCAACTCGCACATTTTTCGAAGAAAAACTTCAAATCCTGGCGGACATCTGGTACAAAGTCAGCCGCTCTGAGCGGGTATAGTTTAGTGGCAAAACGAAAGCTTCCCAAGCTTTAGTTGAGGGTTCTTATTGGACACCCGTCTTTGGTGCATGGTAAAAACGCGTAATGCGGGTATAGTTTAGTGGTAAAATGAAAGCTTCCCAAGCTTTAGTTGAGGGTTCGATTCCCTCTACCCGCTCCACCTTCTAGCCAGTGTTTCCGGGCCTTCCAGGGGATCCCCCCCAATCAGGAAGCCCCTCCAAGCCTCATGGCAACGCCTCGATCCCAGCTCCCCAGTACCTCCCCTAGAGTCACCAAAATTTGGTGCACCGTCGACGCCGTCCAGAATGACGAATCGACAGATCATCGCCCTCCTCGTGCCACCCAATAAACCCCAAAAAGCTCATTTCGTACCTAGCCTGGATCGCCGACAAGCTCATCATCGTGCGCTCAAGAATGCAGTCCCGGAATGCTACCCAGGAAGACGATCCAGAACTCCCGAGAGGGAGTGAGCGGTATGGCCAGCCCTCCCCCTCAAAAAATCACCTGGACGTATACAGGGCTCGAAACGACCACCAGCATCCATTCCAATGTTCAGTCGATCCCCATCTTCCGTCCGAGCTCCTGACCACGATCACGATCGCGCTCACGTTGGCGGTAACGCTTTACAAAGCTGGCTTCGATCAGCTCTTCGACTCCCAACCCAAGTCCGCAGTTTACCAACGACGCCATAGAACTATCGCTCAGTGAAAAATCATTGGGAATGAAGCCAATATTCTCAACCCTGTTCCTATCAAGTTCTGCCTCAAATGCTTTCAAGAAGTCAGCCAGCCCAGGGCGACGAGCTTCAGTTGCTGCACTTGCAGCGGAGTCATCAGCAACTGTTACTGCATTAGCCGCATTGATACCAATCTGCGCCACCACTTTAGTTATGGAAGGCCAATATTTGAGATCATACTGATAGGTCAACTTCTCCAACTTACCTTTCACATGAGACCTGAAAAGCCCATTATCCTCAGAGGCTTCTTCAACGACATCCATAATATGGTAGTAGGTATCACTACTAAAACTGGACATCTCTTTAACCTCGGTGCGCCGCGAGAGCAACTCCGAGAGCAACTCTGAAACTTTTGCAATTCTCACATTCAACTCAGTGAGCATCTCCCGATCCTCGCGAGCTTCTTTGATCTTTCCAGGATTCCAGGAGTACACAGTGGTTGTGAAAACATCAAAGAATGAACTTAGCGCCCTAGGCTGTTCTGCCAGCGTGGCGTGCAGCTCGACGTAGACATCAGCAAGCTCAGTGGTGCGTCCCAGCAGACTCTCGATGATTCGGTTGATACTGCGCCAGGTACCGTTTTCCTCATTATATTTAAAGTCCTCACGCAATATGCTTTCACACACATCGATTGCAGTGGCACGACCTTTAACATCCATTTTAGAAACCTCTATTAATTGATAATCAGATGATAAAGTCTCAGCCGTGAGGTGTCGGTACCTATCCGAAAAAAAACCTTTCCGTCATGGGTACCCTCAGCGCGCCCCACCAAACGTCAAGCCTGAGCAGAGCATCAAGCCCAAGTATCAAGCCAAAACCAAAGCTGAAGCGGCAGATGATGAAATAACGTTCTTGTCCAAATAATCCGAAAACAACTAACACCAAACACCAAACACCAAGCCCCGCAGCCCAAGCAGCTTTACTTTACACCCCAGTAAAGTTAATTAGGCGAAACATGGGTGGCGGATCGCATCTCTTTCAGTAACACTTAACCGACTCTACATAGGTAACTGATATGAATGTGGCCACCTCCTCCCCCGTCGACGACTTGCTCAACCCAGGCGAAAGCGCATCACGCCCAGTCCGGATTCTAGCGGCTGCGGGCAGGATGTTCATTGAGCACGGGTACGAAGGAGCCAGCATGGAGGAGATCGCCAAGGCTGCAGCGGTGACCCGCCAGACTCTGTATAACCGCTTCCCCGATGGCAAGGAGTCGCTTTTCGTGGCGGTGGCAGAGCGGATGTGGAAAGCCTTCCCCGTCATGAACGTTGCAACAGATGAGCGCGCGCTGTCCGACCCGAGGAGAGGCCTCATGCAGATCGCCACCGAGTTCGCGTGCTTCTGGTCTGGCCCGACAGCCGCCGACTTCCTACGCATGGTCATCATGGAAGGCAGACGATTTCCTGTGCTGTCCAGCCGATTTGACGAGGTTATCCAAGCGCCGGCAATGACCGTCATCAGCGACTACCTGGCCGAACTGGCACGCAGAGGTACCTTGGCAGTTCAAGAGCCTGAAACTGCCGCCTGCGACTTCATGGAGATGCTCGATGGTCGGGTTCTCTGGAAACAGGTCAGAGCCAACAGCGAGCCGCTTGCCCGCGAGGAGATCGAGCAGATCGTGGAGCGCACCGTGGACGCCTTCCTGCGATCGCTCCGGCACTGAAATCCTAGAGATCAGCGAAAGGCCTGCAACACCTGCAAAAACCGGAAAACTTGCCAAAACACCCGAACACGCACGATCAGTCCACACACCGCAGGCCTAGAGGCTTCTAGAGCCACGCGCCCCGAACCCTGACGCCACAGACCACAGACCTAAACTCAATCAGAAATCCCCATCCAGCAGCCCCTCCATACCTGCTGGAAGCGAATGCGCGCTACTTGGTGGAGTCAGCAACGGCAACAGCTTGTCCTCCGGCAGCGCCTGATCATCTGTGTCGTACTTCACCTGCCGGATCCCGTGGTAGACGAGGCTGTCACTGACATACTCGATGCAAGGCCCATCGGACTCCTTGGGGCCTCTGACCATATAGCCGTTCCGAACCCTTCCCATCGAAGCGGTAGCATCGCAGGCGACGTGCGAGAACAGCACAATGTTGCTGCCGGCGCTCTCCTGCACGGATTTGAAGATCACACCATCAATACGGGGCTTGCAGTGGGTGGCCAGGTACTCAGCGATGACTTGAGTAGTTAGATAGTCGCGCTCTGCTCCAGGAAGCACCGGCACCGTGATTGCGTCATGCAGATACCTCAGGAAATCCCGCCGCCCTACCTTCGAATGGTATTTGGAGTCAAAGAAGCTTGGCATGGGCCCTAGATCTGCTTTTTCAAAGCGTCCGAAATCCAACACCTTGACCTCCCTGACCAACCTGAATTCGCCACTCACGACGGTGCCGCCAACCGGGGGACGGAGCTCAGCGACACAGGTCTTGCGCTCGAATGCTCCGTAGAAGGCAGGAACACCTGCAGGGTTCATCCTGCCCTCTCCAGCTCGCTCCTTCGGGGGAGCTCCGAGATTACGCGCAGGGTTGGCTGTGATCTCGGAAACACTCTCGCCGCCCATGCAGGTTCGGGCGCGGAAGATCGACGGAGAGTTTTCAGGCGTGAGCAACCGCACCACGGCATTTTCATCGGACGAGGCTGAGTACTTATCCAGATCTTTGAAGATCCAGCCCAAGAACGCCTTGGCGCTGTCGTTGAAGAAGCGTATTCCATGCTTCATACCTTCCTGGAACTCGCACCATTGGTGGCCGATGTCATTCAAGCTGAAACGTTGTCTGGAGTACTGAATGTCGTCACTGTATGACGTCAGGCGCCGGCTCACTGCAGCCACGATCGGCTCGATGTTGTCGCAGCCAAAGATTTCGCTTACCCAGTGTTCGATGCTCTCGCCTTCTTGATGGTCAATCCGACCACCGTTCCAACGCCAAACGTGATCACCCTCTGTGATGTAGGTACCAAGGATTTCGGTGACACGAGAGACGATCTCAGCGAGTGGCACGCACTTGCGTTTCGAGTTGCAAAGGCTGCACTGAGCGGAGGCCCCACTGCGCTGGATCTGCCGCCCTAGAAAGCGGTCGTGCACGCACTGATAACACACTCCCTTGGTAGCCTGTCCGTCTTTCACATTTTCCATTCGCATGGTGCTGGCAGTACCTGAACCTGTTCATCAAGGGGGCATGATGGCTGAAGCGCCGCGATTGGAATACCATCCAAAACGGCTCAAGTCCCAAATTGCTCTGGAATAACGCCGCCCTCAACATCGGACAGGGTGTCCTCTAATGCGCTGCCAGATACCCAATCCGGACGCTGCCATACTTCAGACATTGAGCCCACTCAAGGAATCGGCATGCTGATCGAGTTCGACCTCAACCATAATAACGCGCAAGCCCTGTTGCGCCACTGCACAGAACACAAGCCAAACTCTGAGGATTTTCGAGAAAATGCTCGCCTAAGGGAGGCTTTGGAAACGCTCGCGGAGGCGATCAATGACGCGATGAGTCCAAGCAAGGACGGCCCGGAGTCGTCGGAAACGATTGATCCACGGCTGCTTGATGCAGCGATGGCAATCTTCGGCGACAAGAAAAGTGCGGTGGACTGGCTATCGCAACCCTTACGAGCGTTGGGAGCGAAACGCCCGAGGGATGCCCACATCGACGACGCCTTGACACTTCTTGCGCGCATTGAGCATGGGTTCGGTGCCTGAAAGCATTGCGAGGTCTGCAGATCACCCCGCAGGCCCATTAAGTGATTCAGGGAGGTTGCACAGGATGGCCAAGAAGCCGAAGTTCTACGCTGTTGTCCACGGACGGAAACTCGGGATTTTCAATAGCTGGGAAGGTGGGGCTCGCTTGTCCATTGACCGTTTTCCGGAAGCGAAACACCAGTCGTTCGCAACGATTGAGCTCGCTGAGGAGTGGTACCGCCAGAACACCCCCACGCCAGGCTCGAACCACTCACCGGTTCTTCACTTCAGCACGCAAGCGTCCGCGCAACTGCCGACCGTCATTCCACAACAGCCTCAACAGCCGACCTTGGACGGCGTGGTTGCCAAGGACTACGTCGTCTACCTGATCATCGATCCGGTAACAGAGGAGCCGTTCTACGTAGGGCAGACAGGCGACTTCGAAGCCCGGCAGCGAGGCCATGTTGGGAAAGCCAACCATGACTGCAAACGCGCGGCAGCCAAGATCGCCCAGATACTCGATGACGGGATGACCCCAGCATTCAAAGTTGTAGAAACCTGCGAATCTGAAGAGGCCTCTTTGGAGGCCGAGACACGCTGGATCGAGCACTGTACCGCCAGGGGTATCACGGTTTGGAACCGCACGAGGGAGCATCGCCAAATCCAAGCATTACACATGAAGCCCAGAATCGAGTTTGATCGAATTATCGGGGACGGCCCCTTTACCCTCGGCCCCTACCCATACGACTCCAGGTTTGAGCTGAAGAGCAAGCTCAATGCCTTCTTGGCCAAGTCTGCCCAAGGTGCGATAAAGCTGGGCATGGCCACCGAGAAGCTCAGGTTGATCTGGAAACTCACCCGCCAGGCAGGGGAAGTCAGCGAATTTCGCATCGTCAAGAACGCATCCAAGCATCAGCTCGAAGCAGTCCTCGTGTCCGGATCAACCGTGAACTTTGACTACGGCGCCGCGATCGACCGCCTCCCCTGACCTGCTGCAACCAGGTGACGAGAGCCCCCTCCAGCACCGGATCCGAGCGCATAGAAGAAGCGCACCTGATGCACCTCAGTCACCTCCTCCAAAGACCGGATTATCCAAGCCCAAGAAATCCGCCATCCAAGTTCGCTCCTCGTCACTGGGCTCGTAAGAATAAGCAGTCTTACCCTCAACTTGTTCAGGCAGTTCACGCCAATATCTTGGTTCAGCCACACCGTCCAAAAACACCAGCTCGCAGGACACATAGCACATCCATATCCCTGCCGTCAGAAATTGAATATTCAACTGTAACGATTCTTCATCGCCTGTGTATTCGCGGATGGGCGTGAACTGCTTATGCAAAGTTCCAATATGTGTGAACTCTCGACTCAGCAAGCCGTAGATGTGGCCGAATGGAGGGAAGACGCGCTTGGCACTGGAAACGGCGCGCGGAGACTCAAATTTGTGCTCTTGGTACTTTTGAAAGTCTTCCGGAAATTGCATGAGATGCAGGGCTACGGCCATGGTTTCAATGGCTGAGCGCACGACCGGCCCAGGCTGCAAAACGAAGCCACCACGAAGCATATAGGCCGCACCAACCATGGAGTTCAGGGCATTGGAGAGGAGTTCTGCACACGCCATGCGAAGCTTATCTTCGTTGCGTTCGGCCCTGAACATCCCCGAAGCCCAGATAGCGGAGCAATGGGTAAAAAGTGCACTCATTTTTTCAAGGTCAGCACTATGTAGCGCATCAAAACTTTTAGCAATTCTATCAGCGTCGCGAGTTATTTGATTAATGAGCATTGACCTACGAAACTCGTATATCTTCTCGTTAGCTGGATCAAAAACCACTGCACAAGTATCAGGATGCTGTTCCCACATAGATCATTCCTTGTTCGTTAAGAGTCTTCAACCTGCGACGCTGATACCTTTAATCCGCCAACCCATGTGAGCGAACCGGCTCAGGCAATAGGGTGCTGAAGCCAATAAGAATAAATTGCGCAATCAATATCAGCAGTACCCGTCCTGTGAAGCATAGCTCGCAACCCAAGACAGTTTCCCCGTTGCCCTCTGTACAATGACTTCCATCAGGGCAGCCGAAAAAATCCCCCTCATGGTCAAGCCTAGCAAGTTGACAAGCCTGACAAGCCTGTCAAATTGGCAAGTCCCTGAGTGTTGATCAGCACCAGAAGCGATGCTACCGTACCGACCACGGTCTTCCTGGATCGAGCGGTCGGCATGCAAAGCCTTTGCGCCTCAGGTGTTTCTCCCTTCTTTCGCACGCACTTCGACAATTGTCAGCGGGCAGCCGACACCGTGACATTGGAGAATTGCCATGCGCGTTCCGGTCTATCCCGAAGATCTGCTCCCCCGAGCCGCCTTCAAAAGACTCGCCAAACTCATCCAGAAACGGTGGCCAGGCCAATCACCCGTCCAGCTCTCTTTTGCCCGAGAGACCCTGTCCAAGGGACTAGGGTATGCCAATTACCACGATCTCATGAAAGAGTCCGTCAACTGGCCTCAGTATGCAGAAACGCCTGCCCTGAGTACCACGCACACCCAGCTCGCGGCTGAGATTTCTTCGGTATTGGCCTTGGCCAACGACACCTCAGTACCGCGCAGCGCGCTTGACCCTTTTGTCGAGACGCTCCCGTTGAAAGTGCTTAGCACGTTCAAGGGGGCTGCCTCACGAGGCGTGGAAGTGACCAAGAGCCCAATGCCTGATTTAGACCAGACTGAAATCTGTCCTGTGAACACCACCGCCCCAGAGTCAGAAGTCCCGCGCTACACGTGTCCACCTATAACGCACAAGCCATCGAAGCTCCAGGCCATTTCGTTGGGACTGGATATCTTCACTCACAGTGATGCGATCAAGCGGATCGTTGAAAACTCAGGAAGCCTTCGCGACCGGAGCCTTTTTGCATTGCTGGAGACAGGGCTTCGGGGGCACGTCATCCTTGGTACCAAGGTTTCCCAGGTTGTCAGCTTGAAAACCCAAATGCCTTCGAGCAAAGAGATATCCATTGAGATCACGAAAGCGAAACCACCACTAACTCTTGCGAACACAGCTGTAATCGAGAAGTACATTAGGGAGGAAAATCTCTCTGCCGATGACTATCTCTTCCCGAGTGATGACCGGAAGCAACCCATGTCGACATCGCAACTGCTTCGGATTTTTCAGTCGTGGGAACGAGGGGCTCAACTCCCCCGCTCAACACTCATGCCGAGCACCTTGAGACGGGCAGCTATGGCACAGCTAGCAGCTGTCCACCCCACCGCAACAGCCTGGCAAACGAATCGCCGGTCAGCTGGGTCACTCCTCCAGTTCCATGGCCGAACACTACGTTTCACTCACTACGACAGGCGCTGATGCCTCCTTGAAGACTGCCAAGTAAACCGGGAAAGCCTCTGAGTCTTGAAAGACCCAGGAGCACACGGGAAGGCCGTGAGGACTAGCATGGACGACCCACATCTAACAGCATGCTAGGCCTGGGCACATAGAGCTGCGTGGAGCGCTTCAATCGGCGAGCCTTGGGGTAGTGACTTCCAAGGCTCGTTACGAGCGATACGTTACTCGTTGTCTCCGAACGTCAGATCCAACGCAGTCTCCCACGCTTCGCCTTGCTCAAGCGTTGCCACCTTTCTGATGAACTCATCAATGATGGCTTCCTGCTCATCCTCGGTCTGTGCAGCTCCGAGCTTGCCGTCCAATTCTTGAGTGAGTCGGCTGCGATTTTCTGCATGGCTTTCGATGCTCCACTGCTCAAGCACACGATCCAATGCGGCTTTGTTTGCAGCCATCGTGCATGAGTGTTCCGCCCTGAACGATTGCGGTGTCCTCGGGAGGTAGCCAGAGGGTGCTATCCCCTCGATCACGAACCGAGCAGGGCTCATTGATCGAGGATTGATGGCTAAACCTCGGAAGGGAATGCCCGTGGCAGGGCCGAGCACGACCGAGAACCGCCATCCGCCGAAAATCTCAATGAAGGCCACGATAAGGTCACCGACTTCAGTGACAATCAACGAATGCTCAAATCCCGAGAGCTCTGCGCCAATGCACTTATGATGGGGCTCGATCTTCGAGATGGTTGGCCACGGGTTGACGAAATCCCACCCGCAGAACTCGTTGATGGCCGGCTCGCCACAGATGATCGCGTCTCTCACATCAGGATCTATGACTGCGCGGGCCCGCTCATTGCCGTACAGCAGCACAAAGCCTGCAACAGCCGACTTTGCGATGCATTTCCACACCTTTATGCCATCAAACTTCGAGCCCAACTTGATTGGCGGCACTTTCCGCTCAATCATCATCGCGTTCGAGAAATCCGCCTGCAGCTTGCGCTTGTTCAGGATTGATTGTACCCGCTTGGCCTCGGCTTCATTCGGGACAGTCAGGTTCAAGACACTCCCAACCTGGAGGTCGCTCGGCACCTTAGGTGGCCTGATGAAGGGTATGAACCCAGGGGCTAGATCGAACGATGCCCCCTCTTCCAACACACCTGCATTCGCGATCGTGGGCGGAGGCTTTTTCCGACCTGTCCAGATTTGGAGACCATTTCGGACATGCTCAAAGGCATCAGCCAGGGCGTCATCAATCTTGCCAGTCTCTTGGCCTGCAAAAGCATTGTTGCATTTCGTGCAGGTGGCGCGGGGGGTAATCAGACGGTCCCCTAAAGCGGACAGAAAGATGTGTTCATCGCTACCAGGGTTCAAGTCGACATCGCAGAATAAGCACTTTTCCATTTTTTGAGAGGCTTCCAGGTACGGAGGGATCAGTGAAACGAGACTCGGAGCTGTCCTTTTACGATGCGGCTCAGCTAAGCCCATTAGGCCCGGATACACGGTATCATTTCTGACCGCACGGGCAGTCGCCCTCGTTGATCAAGGCGCTCAAATGCCCGTCAAATTTGTCCTCTTCGATGCCTTCGGCACGCTTGTCCGCATCCCCAAAGCCACCCACCCCTATCGTCAAATTCTCAAGGAGGGCATCCGCCAGGGTCGCAGGCCGCGACCAGATGACCTTCACCACATCATGGCTCGTGCTCTGAGCCTGAGCGATGCGGCAGATCACTTCGGGATCAAGATTCCTGCAGATCGCATGGCCGAGATTCACGGTGCCTTGGAAGCAGAGCTGGACAGTATCGAAGCCTTCGAAGATGGGATTCGAGCCGTCGACAGATTGCAGGCTGAGGGCATCAAGATTGCCATCGCGTCCAATCTAGCAGCCCCATACGCAGAGCCTGTCCGGCGCCTGTAGACACGACCGATCAATAAACGCTTTGGCTCGGTATCCGCTGACTGAGACGCTTTTGGGTGCGAAGAGCCTGCAGATCCTCCAGTTGACAAACCAAGATTTCTGCACAAAAATACCGGTTGACAGTACCCCTTATTTGCACAGTTTTCGAGGTCGTATCGATGCACGAAATCCAGCACCCAAGTCATTTCGCACCCGAGTTGCTCCCCGAATACCTGGATCTGGTCTGCCAGGAAGTGATCTCAGTTGCGTATCAGGCGCTGGCTGATGCATCTACACCAAACGATACCGCATACACCCGCGCGACCCTGCTCTACGGGCGTCTTCAAGGGCTCTGTAAGGCGTTGGGTGCCGATGTGACCCTGCCATGGCTTGAGCTGCGAAACGGCACCATGGACTTCACGATCAGCATCAACGGAGTTTTGCTACAGATCGTCACCGACGATCCTGATGCTCCTAAGAAACTGCATCGGCTCAAGGCCAATCTGGTCGAGCTGCACCAACTGAGTCTCTTCGAGGCCAGCCCCGAGGTTTCCACCTGGAGACTGTTTGTCGATGGGAACAACGACCTCGAATTCCCTGAGTTCAAAGCCACGATCGTGGGCTTCGATATCAACCAAAATATCCTTTGCCACTGGGCACATGAATACAAGGCCAGCGTGCCGGTCAGAACCAGCGATCTCCCTGCTCAAGTCGAGATCGAGGAACCTTTGGTGGTTCGCAGAAACAAAGACGCCGACACGAAAAAAACCGACGAACCTGGCAGCGTAGATGGACGATAGAACACAGCAACTGGCATTAGGCGACGAATTCTCTCCGGACAAGCTGCGCCTTGCGCGCTGCGCGTCCGGCTGGTCGCTTGCAGACATCGGTGACCTGCTTGGAGTTACCCGGCAGTATGCTCACAAACTGGAGGTAAATGGATTTCCCTCCGCCGTACAGCTGGAAATGCTGAGCACGGCTCTGGGCGTCACTCAGGAGTTTTTCTTTGCGCCCAGACGCAGCTCCGTTGAACTTGAGCAATGCCATTTCCGAAGCGTGCGCGCCTCAACTGTGACGGTGAAGAAATCGATTGCAGCTCAGGTTGAGCTTTTCGAACTGCTGATTGATGAGCTCGACAAAGAAGTCGCGTTCCCGGATATCAGCTTTCGGACACATGATGAACCAGTGACAAGTGTCAATACTATCGAACAGATTGCTGAGCGTTTTCGTAGAGAGCAATCGTTGGGGCTTGGGCCTCTCTCGAACGTCACCAGACTGGTCGAGAAAATTGGAGTGCTGGTCGTCAATATCGCTGAAGCGGATGATCGCATCGACGCGTTTTCCTTACACAACAAGCGCCCACTGATTGTTCGCAACACCGCAAAGCAGAACCCATGCAGACAACGTTTCGACATCGCCCATGAGCTCGGTCACCTGGTGATGCACCAAGGTGTGGAAACGGGCTGCCGGCACACGGAAGATCAGGCCAACCAATTCGCAAGTGCCCTTTTGATGCCCAGGGCAAGCTTTGCAGGAGAATTCCCTGCAATGCGAGGCCGGTATCTCAACTGGCAAGCATTGGGTGAGCTAAAGCTGAGGTGGAAGGTTAGTTTCAAGGCTCTGATCTATCGGGCTCAGGCTCTGGATCTCATCAGCCAAGAGCAGGCCAAGTCAGGCTTCACTTACCTGAATCGTAAGGGCTTCACACGGCGGGAAGATCTCGATGATCAGATCGAGATGGAGTCACCTCGACTGGTGCAGCGCGCCCTGGATTTGCTGGATCATGCGAGTTGGAGAAAAGCTCTCAAGGCTTGTGGGCTTACCCGCGAGATGGTTGAAAGCCGCTTCATGCTCACACCACCTGAGCCACCTTTGAGGCTGGTCTAAAGGATCTACTACGAGGCGGATATGGAGCTCAATTTCGAACGGCTGCAGGCACATATCCTCCCTCTGACGACGGCAGAACCATAAAACCAAAATCCTGAAAAATGCAGGTGCAACTAATCGACCTAATCAGCAAGCAACAGATTTAGCCTGACGTCATAAGAAGATAATATCGAATGCAACATCGGTTACTTTTAAGCCCGCAACCCACACATCATGTTTTGAATGCGACGCCCTAAAGCCAACTTGACAGGCTGGCCCAACAGCATCGCTAGGCCGTAAAACACGGGTAGTATTCCCACTATTTACATACAAGGATGTCTGCAAGTGAAAACACCATCATACTTGCTAGAAAGTGCTCGCTTTGACTTCGGAGACGGCTCTGACGGACATGTTAAATTTATCGGCGAGAACGCCAACTTAAAGAAAACACACATCTCCTTTATCGTTGGAGCAAATGGCACTGGCAAAAGCCGCATGCTAGCCAGCCTAGTAGATGCTTTTAATGAGCAACATTCACAAAACTCAATTGAAGAAAAATATCATCGCCAACTATCAGGCTCACACAACCTGCCATGCATTGAAATAGTGGCGAGGGCACATGGTATCTCAGATCAGACAAGGGCCCAACACTCCGAAGAGAAAAAACTTTCTACACCACATCTTCCATCAAGAATCCTAGCCATTTCTAACCTAGTGATCGATAAGTTTCCTTATCGTCAAGATAGCATCGACGAAGATCAATTCTATTATTACCTAGGAGTCAGACAAGCGACCAATCTGACCACGACGGGATCGACCGATAGAGCGGTGGCTGAGTCGGTGATACGAATGCTTGCCGATAGCACGCGCCTGGAAGCATTTGGGTCATGGATTGATATGGTCTTCGGCAATGGCAGGGAAATCGCATTTGGGTTCAACAGACGTAAGCTTCAGGAAATACGAAAATTCCTCAAAATCGCTAACAAGTTCGAATATATACAAGAGCGGCTAGAGCGGCGCATGGGCTCTAGAAGGGCTGACATGATCAGCGGTGAGGAGCTGCTAGCTATGACAGGCCATATTGAGGAGCTGTTCACTCTACTGGAAAATAATCTTCAAACTCAACTCTACTCTAAAGTCGAGAGAGCCACATTGAGACTGGCCACACTTCAAGAGCAGGACAAATCTAATCTGAGTAGACTTGTGATTGGTTTTTTAGCTGCGAGTCGCGCTGGTATTTCTGTGTGGCCAAGCCTTTTGTTTGAGGGAAGATCGTGGTTGGGCTTTGAGGAGTTGAGTTCAGGGCAGCAAAATTTACTGTCAGTCGGCGCGAAAGTCATTGCCTACGCGACCCCTGGCTGCCTAGTGGTGATTGATGAGCCTGAGGTTAGCCTCAATGTAATTTGGCAACAGCGTTACGTGGAATTATTACAAAAGTCTTTAGCAGGGGCCACTGGGAGCCACGTAATCATCGCGACCCATTCGCCTCATATGCTGTCAAGCGTAGCGCATGGACTTGCCAGTATTGTCACGCTGGGGCGCAAGTCGGATCAGATAGTCGCTGAGGTTCAAGATGGCGTATTCGAGGGTTGGGGTTCCGAATCCGTCTTGTATAACGTATTGCAAATACCGTCTGCGTCAAACTACCACCTGACGAGAGAACTGAGCGCCGTGCTTAAGCACATCCAAGACGGGGGAAAAGACAGAGATTTTCTCAACGGCTTCATGACCAAGATATCTCGCATTAACTACAAAGGCATTGAGCCGCTGGCGCTAGTAGTTAAGGAAGTCCAAACTTACATGGAGCGTCTGAATTGAAAAGGTTCATAGTCCCCTCGTATGGATGGAAGCTAGTCAAAGAATTAAAGCATTATGCAATTACAACCAAGGCCAAAGATCCCTGGAGCCATGGAAAACAGGCAACTAAGAATTTCAAACAAGAAATGACGAGACTCATGCTTATCGAACAGAAGAGGCGCTGCGCTTACTGTGGCTGCCGACTGTTCGAAAAGCGCCCTCACCGAGATCATATAGCCCCGAAGGAATCGTATAGAGAGTGGATGTTTTGGCCTACCAATTTAGTTTTATCATGCTATACGTGCAACACCGACCTTAAGAAAACTTTCGACCCAATATTGGTCAAAGGAAGCACCTATCGACGGTCAGAATTCTCATTCGTACATCCTTACTTTGATGACCTCGACGACCACATCACCTATACATCGGAGGATGTTAAAGTTTTAATCCAAGAGCGTAACGGCTCGACTAAAGGCAAAAAGACCATCGATGTATTTGAGCTCTCCAGCACGGAGCGTTCCAAACAGCGAGCTAAAGACTATCTCCATGACGAGGACGCGGCAGACTTGTATGGCTACCATCGTGCGTTGCTGGAAAACGCGAGAGCTGCCATTGAGACGCGGCTGTTGAAGATGAATGACTAGAAGCCATCTTGGTGAGGATTGAGTAACACTAATAAGTGTCCTCCCCAGTTCTCAAATGCAAAAGGTGCCTATGCGCCTTTTGGTCGCTGCATATTTACGCCGATGCGACATTCGATTCCCCGTTTACCAAGCTCTGCCCCGCTGGACATGACCAGCTTGCAGAGCTGGGGGGAGCCGCACTGATTCCACCTCGGAGACTCGCAAGCGGATCGACGTCTTGATCAATACCGCAGGTGCTGGTCAGGGCCACTAGCCTATTGAACCATCGATTTTGGCGACCGGCTGACGCACCATGCGCCTGCCGTTCGCCGATTTCAGACGTACTCTGAGTGGATATCCACTACCCTTCCACGAAAGGCACTAAGTAGTTGGCCAATCTGTCCGCGCGTATCTGCGAGTGCTCGATTAAATGCTGGCAATGCCCTTCAAGCTCAATGTCGGTCAATTGAGACTCGCAGAGCGCTCTCAGCAACACCCTAGAATCTGCAACCATTTGATTCAGCCGATCAAGCGTGAGGGCATAGCTCTCGTGTGCTGACGCTGCTGCGGTTGCCTTGTTCGTGGGGTGCACAACCACACGTAGACTTGAGTATCCAGGGTAGTTTTGAACAAACCACTGCTCTGCGACAAGAAGCTGGCCATGCTCCTCCTTGGTTAAAGGGTTCCTGTCCTGCTTGCGACTTTTTGCTTCCAGGATCAGAGCAGCCTTGTTGGGTAGAAGCCATAGTACATCAGGCCCCTCCCCACCGACGTCATGGCGTTCGGTAGAAAGGCCTATCAAGACACCGAGATCTGCAAGCGCCTGCTCAAACTGGTTGGCAGAAGCGTTGCTGTTCAACCTGGATACCACCTGCTCGAAGCGTTGAAGCAAACCACGTCTCATCCGGTATCCACGCAGCTGAGATGCAATAGCTGAGCCCTGCGCACCAGGAGAAGGGAGAGGTCGGTAGGGTGATGAGGTGCGCGGACGTAAAAGATTACGGTTCGCGGAAAATGCCGATCGTTGGAGCTCGTCACTACGCTCGGCTTGTCCCCAGTTGTTCGCTATACGGCCTGCCAACTGGTATAGCCAACCGCGTGTTTGTTCATCAACCGCGTCCTGAGCACCCGCTACCTGATCCAAGCGAGCGATGGCCTTGTCATAACACCCGTCCGCCCAGAGGTTGAAAGCTTTGCGCTCCGTCGACGCCGTATCGAACCGCTTCGGATCTGGGACTTCCGGCCCCACGTTTTCCGCCAGCGTGGCGGCATGATACTCAACCCATTCAGTGTTCCGGTTGATGCTGAGCGCGACTGTATTTCCCAAATCGTTAACGTCACTGACTTCTTTGCTGACAGTCGACCCCATTTCAAGCTGTGCTCGGGTCGCACTCGTGAGCAGCTTGAAGTTAGCGTCCTTGGCAATCCAACCTGCTAAATCAGAACCAAGAAGCAGCACTACGCAATGGTCACCCGCTCCACGTGCTCCGCGTCCGATACCCTGCTCTATGCGCTGCGCTAGCATGCGACTGATGGTAGCCCCACCGTACAGGGTGGCAGCACGCAGGAGCTCATAATCAGACGTCCCGGAGGGAAGCCCTTCCATCACCAGGATTCTGCATGAATCGCCTGGCAAATCTATCCCATCGTAACGGTTGGCAAATACGACTGGCCCGCTCGTTCTGCGAGATTGCAGTGCCTCAATTGCATTTTCAACTTGGTCTGAGCCTTCGGCGAATTGCGCAGTGCCGTCCCATGCCTTCGCGGCATAATTGGCGTGCACCAACACCACAGCCCCAAGGTTCATCGCAGCGACTTGCGTGAGAATGGATTTAGCAACGCTTTGCGCATCGAAATCGAACTGCATCAGGCTTGGGATCAGGATCATCCGCTCACTGATCCCGGCGAGAGATCTGGAGGCCAACGCATTGTTCACATGTTGAGGATTGGCGTCGAACGTACGGACAATTTCGCTATCGTCAGCGATGGTCGCCGACATATAGATTCGCCGAGGGGCATCAGCGAATGTGGGGAAATTGTTCACTAGGGGCAGGACAGTCGTAACGGTGAATGCTTTGCTGCTGATCAGCGCATGGCACAGGTGCAGATTGTCCCGCAGCAATGGCCAAGCAAAAGGAACGTCCCCACCGTCGCCACGCAACATTCCCCTTACGGTGTCCAACTGCTCATTCCAGGCCCAATAAGGTACTTCCACGACGCCGTTGTTCAGGCCCGAAACGGTATCGTCAAAGGTTCCTAGTCGATCAATTTCTCGAAAGGCGCTGCGGAACAAGGTGCACAGCGCGGCATAAGTCTCCTGATCATCCTCAGAGGAGATCTCGAGAGTGAACGACTCGCGCACAACAGAAAATGCTACGTGGGCGTCATCGAGGATTACCGCACCCACTTTAATGGGCATCCGCCCCCCACGAACCCCAAACTTGCTATGGCCGTTGAACAAGGCTTTGTACGACGCGACCATCACTGCTTTGCCGTTTACAAAGTCGTCGTGCAGCGGCTGTCCTCGGGTATATGGGACAGCGAGAATCCCCAGCGACTTTGCCTTCTCCAGGGTCTGCTTGACTAACTGCGTGGTCGGAGCCAGATACAGCACAGGCTCTTTCAGGTCATTCAAGGTCGACTGAGCAATCAACAGACCAACCAGGGTCTTTCCTCCCCCAGTATGGAGCTTGACCACCGTGTCACGCTCGTCCTTGCGCTTGAACCATGCCTCCAGCACCTCAGCTTGACTGGTGTAAAGATCATTGATGCCCTGAGGCTTAGGCATGCGCCTGAAGATTTCCAGGGGATCTATTGGCGCTGGCCGCTGGGACTGCGACCTGAGTTTGTTAAAGTCCACCATCCTTGTTTACCTCACAGTCGCCGTTGAGCTTGAGCTGCCCATGTTCGTCCGATTGGATATCATCATCAACGATTAATTGTGATAGATCAGAGCATTCCCTGACAGCTTGTTCCATCTCTTGCAGGTGGCCGCGACGCCCACAGGGTCGTCGCCAAGGATAGCGTGCTCCATTAGCAACACCCGAAAGCCCTTCAGGCCGTCCTCCCCTCGAACGGGAACTCAATGTGCCACCTTCGTACTCACAATGGTCGAATCATCTACCCCACGCCGCGGGTACTAAGGTCGACTGATCTGGTCGAACGCGAGAAAGGCAGTATTGGGACGCTGATCTCTCCCAGATACCTCTGCAACGAGAAAAACAGGGCAACGTGAATAGTCAGTTAGAGTATTCACTCTCCTCTGCCAATTTCAGTGAGATTGAACCGATCAGGTGTGAACATCTTCACGTGATGAGCGAACGCCTTCTCCATCGCATCCTTGACAGGGGAAATATAGGCCTGCCAGGATTCATGATTGTATTGCCTGATGATGGACAGGACTGAAAACTCCAAGTGATGCAAAGAGTACTTCATCAAGGTATCTCCATCAGAAAGTTTTTCCCTCAGCACATTATAGAACTCATGACAATCAACTCTACCTTTGCCATCTTTCATAGTATGGCAGGGTATTGACCTTGAGGCATTTGCTATTCGGTTAACCTCTTCCATGTCTTTATAAAGGCAAATCAACTCTATCTCGATACTAGGCCTAATCCTCTCTTCTGCCCGCTCAAGAGCAGATTCAAGCATTTGAACTTTTTCTCGGTGATAGTCATTAACAACTTCTTCAGAGACGTCATTGAGCCATAACTGATGATGATATTCAGGAAGGCCGCCAATAGGCTTAAAATTTTGCAAATGAAAATCATGTAGACTGCACTTAGCTAAAGCCAAAGCTTGTTTCATATCTTCGGGTACGTTGATGCCGCTATGTACCTTTTCGAGCACTTTGTTAAGCTTGTCGTTATGAATATCGCCATCAGTCACGCACACAACCTCAAGGAATCTATTATCCCCAGACGCCTTTAGCTGCTCGCGATATACATAGATACCATACATGAGCGTTGGCATGTTATCCCATGCGCCCGCTGTGATGACTTTGTACGACCCATTCGCCTCATGGGCGACCATCCCGAGAATAGTTTTGGCTAAATCATCTTCACAAATGACGATCACGGACGGGATAAGATTACTAACCATAGAGCCATGGCGCTCTATCCATGTTTTCTTTGAATTTTCATCTATTGATGTGCTGACAGAGGTCATGCCCATAAGCCCGACTCCAACATTCACCTTGAACACAGTGACCTTCTCATCTTCCATGGCTCATCCTTTGACAAAATTTAGGCTAGAATTTTAGCGATTAGCAGCATCACTTCAACGGCAGTTAATCAAATTTAGGTCACAAAAACTATTCATCAAAATAGCTGCCCAGAATGCACCATTTCCTCAAAAAACAGATACTTTTTGTGTTGTGCAGGGCGTCAGCGCCCCATGGCCCTTGACCAGCCTATGGATGACGCGAAAGTAAATGCTAATGGGGGGATAATGCATGCTTCTGCTGTACGAATGGGCTAGCCGTACAGGGATGCGCTCACTTAATGAGGAATGATGACTCAAGGCTACTGGCCATTTGCATACTGTCCCCGTAAAGAGTTCTACCATCCATTTTCGAGATGTCCAACAGCGCACCATTGCCGTAGCCGATCGGCACGATGATCATGGTGCGATGTGAAGGTCGTCGAGTCGAAGCGACGGATCTGCTGACCGACACCGGTGTCGGTGGAAGTGAACACGCTGGCCACCTTGCCGACTAATACCCCTTCCGCCCGAACTCCGCTGGACTCGCGACCGGACTACCTTGTCTACGTTGCCATGCGCTGCTTTGAAGGCCTCAGGATTGAACGATAGGTGATTGGTCACCTGTCTGTGGGGGCATGGATATCAGGGTGCACCATGGTGCACAATCGAGAACGGAGCTATTCACCCGTAAAACTGGGTCATAGCGGAAGGAGACCACTACACGGATACACGCTTTAGGCCCCAAATGCCCAATAAGGGTTCGATTCCCTCTACCCGCTCCACTCAGATTTTGCGCTTGCGTCGGGATGGTTCTGGCGCGAATGCATAAGAACCGGCCCTTGGTGGCCGGTTTTTTTATGGGTCATGGTACGCGGATCAGCTCAGGTTTAAGGGGCTTCCAGCCGGCCAGCGCGATCAACAGGGTCAGCACCTGGAAACCAATGATCAGCCCCACACAACCGGCCCAGCCCCAGCGCTCCCAGATCAGTGCCGGGACGATAGCGCCGCAGCTCCCCCCCAGATAATAACAGGTGAGATAGACCCCCACCGCCGCTGCCTTGTCGGCGCCAGCGGTGGCGGTGGTGAAGGCATTGGCAGTGGCTTGGGCGAGGAACACGCCGGTAGAACTGAGTGCCAGGCCCACCACAATGCACCAGAGGGAAGGCACCAGGGTCAGGGCCGCACCACAGACGCCCAAGATGGCGGCAACGCTCAGCAATTCGACATGCGGGCGGGCTTTACTGAGGCGGCCGGCAATGGGGATCACAACCAACGCTAACAGAAACACCATGTACAGCGTTCCCAAGGCGGCAGGCCCGAGGTTGAACGGCGGTAGGCCAAGGTACAAACCTGCGTAGGTAAAAGCAGCGACTTGCGAGAACAATACGCAAAAGCCTACGGCATAAGCGGCCAGCAACGGCTTGCGCCAAACGCCTGACGAAGCCGCTTGGACCTGCTGCGCCCGCGGGCGGTTGGCCGGCAGCAGAAACTGAATAAAACCGCCCACCATCAAGCTCAGTACCGCCAGCCACTCAAACGCTTCACGCCAGCCCACATATTCAGTCACCACCCCGGTGATGAAGCGCCCGCCAAGCCCTCCCAACACAGTGCCCGCCACGTAAAGGCTGGTGACTTCGGTCACCGTGCCGCCGCGCCAGCGATCGCCGATGTAGGCCACGCTGGAGGCAAACACAAACGGGATCAACATGCCCTCGACAAAGCGCCACACCAGCACTTGCGCGAAACTGTCAGCATAGGCCGTCATCAGCACCGGCCCGGCCAGCAGCAACGCCGCAGTCGAGATCACAATGTGCTGCTCGAAGTGCCGGGTCAGGCGGCTGACAAACGGCGCAGTCATCGCCACGGCCAGTGTGGTCACGGTAATACTCCATCCCGCGGTCTTGGCGCTGATATGAAATTGCGCGGCGAACACCTGCAGGATGCTCTGGGTGGCGTAGAGATTGAGAAACGCCGCGCAGCCACACAGGAACAGGGCAAGGCGGGCACAATGCAGGCGTGGTTTCATGAAACCTCTCGTTTTATTTTGTGAGGTCTTTATAGAATGCCGGGTAGCTCTTAAACCAATACCGAATTCCGACCGATTGATACCCAAGGACCAGGATGCTCGACCTACGCAAGCTGCGTTACTTTCTGACGGTCGCCGAAGAATTGCACTTCGGCCGCGCAGCCCTTCGCCTGCACCTGGCCCAGCCGCCGCTGACCCGGCAGATTTCCGCCCTTGAAGCCGAATTGGGGTTCAAGCTGTTTGATCGCACCAGCCGCACGGTCACCCTCACCGCCCAGGGACGTGCGTTCCTGCCCTACGCCAGGAGCGTGCTGGAACAGGTGGAGTTGGCGCAGGTGATCGCCGGTAAATTGGCTGCCGGCACGGCGGGTCAGCTGACATTGGGCTATGTCAGTTCAATCGCCTTGTCAGACCTGTTCAGCCGCGCCATCCAGGCCTTCGCCCAGCGCTTTCCCGATGTGCAACTGACCTTGGTGGAGTGCGCGTCCGGCAGCCTGGGCGCGCAGGTGGCGGATGGGCGCCTGGATATCGGCTTGAGCCGGCTGTTGCCAAAAAGCACTGATGTCCAGGCATTGTCACTAGGTGAAGAACGGCTGGTGGCAGCGGTCTCCAGCGAGAGCCCGTTGGCGAGCCAGGCGACGGTCAGCCTGGCGCAACTAAGCACTTACCCGCTGATTCTGTTTCCCGCTGACTATGGGTCAGGCTTGAACCAGTCCATCGAGCGACTTTACCGCCACCACGGCCATCCGCTGCGGCCTGGGCCGACCGGGCGGCAGATCACTTCGATCATCGCCCTGGTGGCGGCCGGACAGGGCGTGGCGCTCGTGCCGGACTGTACGCAGAGTCTGATGAACACAGGTGTGACCTATAGGCCAATGCAGGAAGTGGATGCGTGTGCACAATTGCTGGTACTGACCCCGGCATCAGCAAGAAGTGTGTTGGCGGATGCATTTCTTGGCGTACTCGAGCAGTCACTGCATACCCGTTAACCCCTGAAAACCCTTGCAATACCTCTCCACGGCGCCTTTTCTGCGCGCCCATACACTTCATTCAACGCCTACTGAAAACCGCACAGATTCCGCTGGTAGGTAAGTAAAGACTTATGGCAGTGACGAAACCACATGGGTGATGATGTCAGCTTGTCGACCTGGACCTCGGAAGCTTTGCGATGGTTGAAAGCAAACAGCACACGTCTAAACCAATCCTGCGCCAAGTGGTGGGCTGGGTGGTGGTTTTGCCGCTACTGGTTTCGTTTATAAGGCTGCCATTTCCTCTTGCATTGCTCCTTCAAACGGGAGCGCTTGTTGCGTCGGCTTATGGCGTAAAGCTTGCCTGGGGTCATGCAACCCGACGCGTAGCTGTATTCGCGTTGATTGTCACTCTGCTCAATGTCACTTCTTCCTTTATGTTGAGTACAGCCTCAGTGCTGATGGGGCTCTACTATATCTCCAGGCTCTACTGGTACCCGTACTATTCCAATTGGGTTTACTGGAACTTCTAGACTGGCGAAGAATTTGACCGCAAGAAACGTAGTGCCCTCGCCAGCAGGTAGAACTACAGTAGCGTCGTATCCATTGACGCCCTTTCGAGGAGCCTGCTCGTGACTTACCAATACAAGCTCATGCCTTCCCCCGTCGGTGAACTGACCCTGGTGACGCGCAATGGCAGGCTCAGCGCCATCCTGTGGGAAGTGGAACGTGCCAACCGCGTGCGCCTGGGCGAATTGATCGAGGCCAACGACAACCCGGTGCTGTTGGAAACCGAGCGTCAATTGAGGGAGTACTTTGATGGAACGCGCAACCGGTTCGAGCTGGAACTGGACTTCATCGGCACCGACTTTCAAAAGCAAGTCTGGCAGGCGTTATTGACCATTCCGTTCGGCGAAACCCGCAGCTACAGCCAGATCGCCCAGCAGATCGGCAACCCGAAGGCCGTGCGCGCAGTAGGCGCCGCCAACGGGCGCAATCCGATCTCGATCATCGCGCCGTGCCACCGCGTAGTGGGTGCATCGGGCGGGCTGACCGGGTTTGCAGGAGGGCTTGAGGCCAAACAGTATCTATTGACCCTCGAAGATCGCGGCCAAATCAAAATGGCTTTCTGATCATAGGCCTGGTAAAGCCACGCGAACAAATGCCCGATAGTCGAATAAACGTTCGAAACCCAACTTGCGATACAGCGGGACGGCGCCCTCCGATGCCTCGAGAAAGCAACGCTGGGCGCCCAGGCTCGACGCATGATGCAGGGCCTCTCGAATCAAACGCGTGGCATAGCCTCTTCCACGCAAGTTAATAAGCGTACCGACATCATTAAGCCGGGCCTCACCATTGCATAGAGACAAGGTCAACGAGCAGCTCACCTGCCCTTCGGCGCACAGGGTGAAGTGATAAAGGCTTTCATCAGCGTCCAGGGCCCTCTGGTGCCGGGCCTGATAATGCGCAACCACTTCGGGTAGCATCGCGTACGCATTGCCAAGCGGAACGGCCCACTCATTCAAATCCCGTGTCAGGCGGACGTGTACATCGCCCTCACCCTCTGATGGAATAAGCGCTGACAATTGGAGGACCATTGCCGTGGTCTTTTCAGCGGGGTGAAAATCGAGCCCCGTGAGCACTTCGCCTAAGCCCTCGACCTTTTGCTCATGAATCACTAGGCGTACTTCAATCGGGGTGCGTCGGATCAGCTCGAGGGCAGCAGCCATTTCCTCACCCAATGGGGCGCTGCCCAGGCGAATGAACAGCAAATTCCACGGAAAATCATGCTCGTCGATAAAATAGGCATTGATGGCCGCGCAGTAGCGTCGGTGCGTCAGGCAGGTGGCGGCAAAATAGTGGTCCTCGGTCAGATGATAAAGCGTGACCAGGTCAAAGGCGGGATTGGCGTCCATGAGGCGGTATCCAGAAAAAAACCCAGTCTTGCCCTGGCCGTCCTGGGACGCCGTAGGTTCCTGCTTAAATACCTGGCAGAAAAACGCACAACTTTGTTCAAACGCTAAGTTGTAAAAAGAAATTTCGGCGACTGCCCGCGGTCAGAATTTTCATCACCCTTTTTGAGGAAAACGGTCATGAAATTCTCTGCAGTCTCCCAAACCCTGTCACGTTGGGCAGGCAGCCCCAAGACCTTCTACGCGGCAGTCGCGCTGATTCTCCTATGGAGCCTGAGCGGGCCGTACTTCCACTACAACGATACCTGGCAACTGATCATCAACACCTCGACCACCATCATCACCTTCCTGATGGTGTTTTTGATTCAGAACACGCAGAACCGTGATAACGACATCTTGCATATCAAGATCGATGAACTGTTGCGCGCATCCAAAGACGCACAGAATGCCGTGCTCAGCCTGGATGGCCTGGACCGCAAGGAACTTGAAAGACTGCGCAAGGAGTACCGCAGCATTGGCAGCAGCGACAAGGTGAGTTTGAACAGCAGTTGCGGGGCCGCGGCCGACGATGCAGCGCAGATCAAGACTGACTTGAACCAGGCCTGAAAAAAACGGCGGTTGGAGTGATCCAATCGCCGTTTTTTTATTTCACGTAAGGACCTCAGCCATCACCTTGATGCCCCTTGCCATAGGTCGATGCCAAGGCACGGGCTTTTTGCAGACGCTCTTCGAGCTTGGGCAGCGTTTCATCCACCAGCGCTTTTATTTCCGGCACATCCGACGCCGCACCTTCTTTCTTGAAAAGGGCGATGGCGTCTTCGTTTTCCTTGACCTGCTGCGCGGTGTAGGCAGCGTCAAAGGAGTCGCCGTCCTTGAGTTCGGGCATCAGGGTTTCGGCTTTATCAACGATCTTTTCCCGAGGTGCTACCGGCAAGTCGAGCTTCTTGGCGATAGCTGCCAAGTGCTGGTTGGCCAGGGTACGTTCGTTGATGACTTCGATGGTGTAGTCCTTGATCTCTTGGGATGAGGTCTTGGCGTGGGCCATGCGACTGGTTTCGATATCGGCCATGCCTTTGGCCGAAGCCTGCTCGATGAATTCGGCAGGCGACTGGGCGAAAGCATTGCTGGCGCCGAGGCCCAGCAGCATCGCGAAACTGGCGGTGCGTAACCGGATAGCCATGCGGCTCATGATGGGTTCCTCCAGGGCAAAAATAAGTGCGGGGAAAACACGCCCCGCCCTGAGTTCGAATTTTTTGCGCGGCAAAGGTTTAGAAAAAACCTGCCAGTGCGACGAACGGTCGTGGATGCTTCAGGCCGATTTATTGCCCAACAGGCCCGGCAGCGCGTGCGCCAAGGCATTGATGGCGAAGCCAATAAACATCACACCACAGAGCCGGGTGATGAGGATTTCATGACGCTGATACACCGTACGCACCCGCTGGGCGCCGACCACGCCGATCAGAATCGCGTAGGCCAACAGGCCACCGATAAAGCTCAGGAAAATCAGCGACGGCAGCATCGACCAGGTCAGCAACTCCGCACGGCTGGACAGCAACGCCGTGAAGGTCGCCACGGCAACCGGGTACGCCTTGGGGTTGGTCAGGCCGAACAGAATGCCATGCCAGAACGGATGCCGCGCCGCGCCCTGAGGCGCATCGCTGCTGCGGCGCTGGGTGCGGATTGCACGCCAGCCGAGCCAGAACAAATACACACCGCTGAGTACGCCCAATACATCGAAGGCGCTGCTGCCGACTTCCCGCGCACCGACGATGGCAATCAGCGCCGTGCTGCACCACACCACATCGCCGAGCAAATGCCCACACAGGAAACCCGCCCCGGCACGTCGACCACGGGCAGCGCCGATGCCGAACACAGCCAAGACACCCGGCCCGGGGGTAATACCGTAGATAAAACCCGATGCAAGGACGGCGAGCAGCAAGGAGGGGGTCATAGGTAGGCTCTGACAGACGTGTGAAGGTGATTGATTCTGCATGTTTCAGCTCGGGGGGTAAAACTTCATTCCCGCATAAGGCTTGGCGCGACAGGCTTGCAGGCGCGAGGTCAAGTCGCCGACATGGGCCTCCAGTTTGTGGCCGTCGGGATCCAGGAAATAAAACGACGCGCCTTCGCTACGGTTGTCGCGCCACTCCTGCACACCAGCCGCCCGCAGGCGCTCGACCAGCGCGGCGAAATGAGTGGCGTCGGCGGTGAAGGCATAGTGGGTGTAGTCGGCTGCCGGCACGGGCGGGCGCATCGGGTCCAGTGACAGGCACAGCCACAGGCCGGGTAATGACAGGTAGGCACCGTTGTCCCAGGTGGCGTCAAGCTGGAGGTGCAACAACTCATGATAAAAACTGACGCTGCGCGGCACGTCGGTCACGGCCAGGGTCAGGTGGTTAAAGCCGCTGAGCATGTAGATTTCCCGTGGTTATTGGTGACCGTCTGACAATACACTCCGCACCCGCCCAATCAACCACTGCAACCCCGAATCCCCACCCCGCCGCGCATGCCAGGCCAGCTCAAAGGCAAAGGACGGAATATGAAACGGCGGCGGCACGGTCAACAGGCGTGCATGATCGATATCCAGTAAACCGCGGGACGACACCGTCAAAATCAGGTCCGTGCCCTCGATCAACTGCGGTGCCACGCCCCAATGCGGCAGGCTGATCGCCACATGCCGCCGTTCACGTATCGCGCGCAGGGCCCGTTCGATTTCCGGCGTGCCGCTGCCGCGCATCTCCAACAGCACATGGGGGCGCGCCAGGTAAGTCGGCAGGTCGAGCACGCCGCTGGGTGCAAGGCTGTGGCGGTCGACCAGGCAGGTGTAATGCTCTTCGAACAGAAGCGTTGTACGCAGTTCGACGGGCATATCGGGGAATACGCCAGCCGCCAGGTCGAGATCGCCATTGAGCACGCCGTCGACCATACCTTCACGGCTGGCGTGGATGATCTGCAGATCGATGCCAGGTGCTTCATGACGTAGGGCACGGACCAAGCTGGGCAGGATAATCGCCGCGCTGTAGTCCGACATCGCCATACGAAACCGGCGCTTGGCCGAAGCCGGGTCGAAACGATTCGGTGCCAGCAACGCCTGCACTTGGGCAAGGGCTTCGGTCAACGGCGCCGCCAGCTCCAGGGCACGGGGCGTCGGCACCAGGGTACCGCCCTGGCGCACCAGCAACGGGTCACCGAGCATATCGCGCAAGCGCGCCAACGCATGGCTGACTGCCGGCTGGCTCAGGTGCAGGCGCTCGGCAGCGCGGGTGACATGTTGCTCGCTGAGCAGGGCATCGAGTATCACCAGCAGATTCAGGTCGATGCGGCGCAGGTCATTCATCAGCTGCATGCTCGGCATAAGAATTTGGAATTTAAATTTGCTTGACGAATAACCTAGAGTCCAGCAAAACCTCTGGGAGATGTGAGATGACGACGTTGCATTGGCTGGGTTTGTTAGCGCTGGCGGTGATTGCCGGGGCGGTGGTGCCGTTTCAAAGCGCGATCAACGCCAACCTCGGGCGCGGGCTTGGGCATCCGTTGTGGGCCACCCTGGCGTCATTGCTGGTAAGCATCATCGTGCTGCTGCCGGTGATGGTGGCGCTGCGTTTACCGCTGCCGAGCCTGGCTTTTATCTGCAAAGCACCCTTGTGGATGTGGGCCGGCGGTGCGTTCGGCGTGTGTTTTATTTCGTTGGCGTTGATGCTGCTGCCCAAGCTGGGCGCATCGGGGTTTATTGCGTTGGCCATGGCCGGGCAGATTCTTGCGTCGTTACTGCTCGACCATTTTGGTCTGTTCGGCCTGGCGGAACGCCAACTGAATACGCCACGGGTGCTGGGGGCGGTGTTGTTGATCGGCGGCGTGGCGTTGATTCAATTCAGCGCCGCACCCGCCCGGGCGCTGGCAACTGCGAGTTGATCAGATCGAGCGCTTGTGCAACCTCAACGGCGCTCGGCAGCCAGGCGATTGATCTCGGCCTGCTCCACCACCGGCTGCGGCGCGCCATGGCTGGCGGCTTGCAACATCGCCCGGCCGACGGTCTCGGTGCTTACCACCCACGCCGGTTTTACCCGACGCACAAACAAGAGCACAGGCCCGAGCACGCTGTAGAAAGACTGGTACAGCGGCGTTTTCGAACGCACACCATGCAACGGCTGGATAACCCCCGGACGGAACAGGTACACCGCCTTGAACGGCAATCGCAGCAAGGCATTCTCGGTCTTGCCCTTGACCCGCGCCCACATCGACTTGCCCGCCTCGGAACTGTCCGTGCCGGCACCGGACACATAGATAAAGGTCATCTGCGGATTAAGCCGCGCCAGCGTACTGGCGGCGACCAGGGTCAGGTCATAGGTGAGGTGGGTGTACCGCGCTTCGTTCATGCCCGCCGAGGAAACGCCGAGGCAGAAGAAACACGCGTCAAAGCCTTGCAACAGGTTTTCCAGGGGTTGGAAATCCAGCATGTCGCTGTGCAACACCTGATGCAGCTTGCCGTGTTCCTGGGTCAGGGGCGTACGGCCGACGGCGACGACTTCCTGCACATCAGCCGCCAGCAGGCATTCGCGCAGCACGCCCTGGCCGACCATGCCGGTGGCGCCGAATAACAGAACTCTCATTAGGGGACCTCAGCGGCAAGCCGCAAGCTTGCTCAAGTTAAACGCGTTCAGCGTGTAGCTTAACGCTTGCGGCTAAAGGCTGCCCCCTATCAAAACGCGCTACGGAAAATCTCTTCGATCTGCCGCTGATCCGCTCGCCTTGGATTGGTCAGCCCGCACGCGTCCTTCAACGCATTGGCAGCCAGCAGCGGGATATCCTGCAATTTGGCGCCAAGCTCGCGCAGGCCAGCGGGAATATCCACGTCCTGGGACAAGCGGCGAATCGCTGCGATGGCCGCCTGGGCCCCTTCTTCCACCGTAATGCCCTTGATATCCGCGCCAAGGGCACGGGCCACGTCGCTCAAGCGTTTGGCACTGACACTGGCATTGAAGCTCTGCACATGGGGCAATAACACCGCGTTGCACACGCCATGGGGCAAGTCGTACAAACCGCCCAACTGGTGAGCCATGGCATGCACAAAACCCAGGGACGCGTTATTGAAGGCCATGCCGGCGAGAAACTGCGCGTAGGCCATGTTTTCCCGTGCCGCTATGTCACTGCCATCGCGCACCGCCAAGCGCAGGTTGGCGCTGATCAGCTCGATGGCCTTGATGGCGCAGGCGTCGGTGATCGGCGTAGCAGCGGTAGACACATAGGCTTCGATGGCGTGGGTCAGCGCATCCATGCCGGTGGCAGCGGTGAGCCCCTTGGGCATGCCGACCATCAGCGCCGGGTCATTGACCGACAGCAGCGGCGTAACGTTGCGATCAACAATGGCCATTTTCACGTGGCGGGTTTCGTCGGTGATGATGCAGAACCGTGTCATCTCGCTGGCAGTGCCGGCGGTGGTGTTGATAGCTACGAGCGGCAGTTGTGGCTTGCTCGATTGGTCGACGCCCTCGTAATCGCCGATACGCCCGCCGTTGGTGGCGCACAGCGCGATGCCCTTGGCGCAGTCATGGGGCGAGCCGCCGCCCAGGGACAGCACAAAATCGCAGGCATTTTGCTGCAGCAATGCCAGGCCCTTCTCGACGTTTTCCACCGTGGGGTTGGGTCTGGCACCGTCATAGATCGCCGAATCGATATCCTGCATCGCCAGCTTCTCGGCGATCATGCTGGCCATGCCGGCTTTGGCCAGGCCGGCATCGGTGACGATCAAGGCTTTACGAAAGCCATAATTGCGAATGGCGATCATGGCTTCGTCGAGGCAGTCGCTGCCCATGATGTTGACGGCGGGGATGAAGAACGTGCTGCTCATGGTCAATCCTCAGAGGCTTTATGCCCACAGAATCAACCTGTACCGCATGGCGCATCTTGATCAGGATCAACGTCGGCTCGTGATAAAGTCACCACCCAGCCGATTTCGAGTAGACCCGCCGCAATGAAGGATTTCCAGGATAATGACGCCCACCTTGAAGACTGGAGCGCCCTGCGCGCTGCCCTCGACTTCAGCGGGATTCTGATCGGCAACGGTGCCAGTCGGACGATTTGGGAAGACTTCTCCTACGACTCGCTGTTCGAAAACGCCCGCACCGTTGAAGAAAAACCCCTGAGCCAATCCGAACTCAGCGTATTTGACGCCCTGCAAACCCGCAGCTTCGAACAAGCCCTGGGCGCCTTGAAGACCACCAGCCGGGTCAACAAGGCCCTGGCGGTGAGTTCGGCGGCGCCGCGTAACCGTTACTACGCGATCAAGGAAGCGCTGATCAACACCATTCATGCCGTACACATTCCCTGGCGCCTGGTGCAGCCGTCGACGCTGACGACGATCAACGCGGAATTAGCCAACTACGCCACCGTCTTCACCAGCAACTACGACTTGCTCAACTACTGGGCGATCCTGCAC
Source organism: Pseudomonas sp. Root569 (assembly GCF_001427465.1). Taxonomy (NCBI): domain Bacteria; kingdom Pseudomonadati; phylum Pseudomonadota; class Gammaproteobacteria; order Pseudomonadales; family Pseudomonadaceae; genus Pseudomonas; species Pseudomonas sp. Root569. The sequence goes on from NZ_LMGQ01000025.1 coordinate 188,386, forward strand.
ACGCCGGGCATTGATGACCTGTTCCGCAGCGCCGACTCAAGCTTCGACCTGCGCAATACCCATACCGATACCACGCGCATCCTCTACCTGCACGGCGGCCTGCACCTGGTGCGCAACCTCGATGGCACGGCGCGCAAGCTGCCGTCCACCGACAGCACCTTGCTCAGCAGCTTTGCGATAAACAATACGATCAAGACCCTGGACGATGTGCCGCTGTTCGTCAGTGAAGGCAAGGTAGAAGAGAAGCTCAAGAGCATCCGCAGTTCGGATTACCTGTCGTTCTGTTATGAGCAATTGCTGAGCCATGAAGGCGCGTTGTGCATCTTCGGCCATGACTTGGGGCCGCAGGATAAACACCTGGTGGATGCAATTCGCCAAGCCAGCATCAGCACCCTGGCGATCTCGGTGTCGGGGCGCAGCGATGGGTTTATTCGTCAGCAGAAGCGGCGGTATTCGGAGTTGTTCGAGGGCAGTGGCGCAACGCTGAGGTTCTTCGTAGCACGCACCCATCCGCTGGGTAACCCGACGCTTTCAGTCCCGGTCGAACGCTGATCCAGTGAACAAAGAAAATCAACTGTGGGAGGGGGCTTGCTCCCGATGGCAGAGCGTCAGCTACAGATGAGCTGACTGATCCACCGCCATCGGGAGCAAGCCCCCTCCCACACTGACTGCATTTCAGGTTGCGGCAAGCGTTACTCCTCCGAACTGTGCACCACCACCAGCAACTGCGCCTGCACCTCTCCCACCGAACGAAGGCGGTGGGGCTTCTGCGCATTGAAATGCAAAGCGTCACCACGCTCCAGGATCACCCGCTCGTTCATGAAATCCACTTCCACCCGGCCTTCATGCACGAACAGAAACTCCTCCCCAAAATGCTCCTTGAAGGTCTTGTCGGTGAACTCCGCCGGCGGGTAGATGATGAACGGCAGCAGGCTGCGCTCGCTGACTTGATGGGCCAGCACCGCATAACCCGGCGAGGTGTCGGGCCGTTCGTGGCTGCGCACCAGGCTGTAGCTGTCGAGGCTGACCTTGTCTTCGCTGAACAGCTCTTCGACCTTCACGTTCAACGCCTTGGCCAATTTCAACGCAGCTGCAATGGAGGGCGTGTTGAGCCCGCGCTCCACTTTCGACAGATAACTCTTGGTCATCCCGGATTTTTCAGCCAAGGCTTCCAGGGTCACGCCAAGTTTTTTTCTCAATAATTTCAAACGGATAGACATTTGCTGCGGTTAATCCCTGCAGAAAGCGATGAGCCGTGCTTGCTAATGACACAAAGTGTCATATAGCATCATTCGTGTCATTTGCATTCACCTAACGACCTTGCGAGCAGCGGGCGAGCAGCAAATCCGACGTCCATTGAACCACCCAAAGGACACCGATATGGCCAAGACATTAGCACTCCCAAAAGACCAACTGGTCAAGCAAGCCCTGAGCCAGATGCAAAACAATCTGGCGGATAATACGTGGACCGACCGGCAAAAGCTGGCGCTGACCTGCCGAATCCTGTTCGAGCACGGTCACGATTCCGGCCTGGCGGGGCAGATCACCGCGCGCGGGCCCACCCCTGGCACCTACTACACCCAGCAGCTGGGCCTGGGTTTTGACGAAATCACCGCCAGCAACCTGCTGCTGGTCAACGAAGATCTTGAAGTGTTGGAAGGCCATGGCATTCCCAACCCGGCCAACCGTTTTCATACCTGGGTGTACCGCGGCCGGCCGGATGTAAACTGCATCATCCATACGCACCCGACGCACATTGCCGCGCTGTCGATGCTGGAAGTGCCGCTGCAGGTGTCACACATGGACCTCTGCCCGCTGTACGAAGACTGCGCCTTCCTGCAAGCCTGGCCCGGCGTGCCGGTGGGCAATGAAGAAGGGGAAATCATCACCACGGCCCTGGGCGACAAGCGCGCCATCCTGCTCTCGCACCACGGTCAGTTGTCCACGGGCGCCAGCATCGAAGAGGCTTGCGTCATCGCACAGTTGATCGAACGTGCGGCCAAGTTGCAGTTGCTGGCGATGGCCGCAGGCACCGTCAAGCCGATCCTGCCGGAGTTGGGGCGCGAGGCCCATGACTGGATCTCCAAGCCCAAGCGCCACGGCGCCGCGTTCAACTATTACGCCCGGCAGAACCTGCGCAAGCATGCCGATTGCCTGAACTGATTGCCCCTTTCTGACCGGAGTTTACCCATGTCAAACCCAACTATTCACGGCATCATCGGCTATACCATCACCCCGTTCAGCGCCGACGGCCAGCGTATTGACCTCGACGCCCTCGGGCGCTCCATCGACCGCCTGATCGACAGCGGCGTCCACGCCATCGCGCCCTTGGGCAGCACCGGCGAAGGCGCCTACCTGAGCGACGCGGAGTGGGACGAAGTCAGCGCCTACAGCATCAAGAAAGTCGCCAAGCGTGTGCCGACCATTGTCAGCGTGTCCGACCTGACCACCGCCAAGACCGTGCGCCGGGCACGCTATGCCGAAGCCCAAGGCGCCGATGTGGTGATGGTACTGCCCGCCTCGTACTGGAAACTCAGCGACGCGGAAATCCTCGCCCACTACGCCGCGATTGGCGACAGCATCGGCGTACCGATCATGCTCTACAACAACCCGGCCACCAGCGGCACCGACATGTCGGTGGAGCTGATCCTGCGCATCCTCAAGCAGGTCGACAACGTGACCATGGTCAAGGAGAGCACCGGCGATATCCAGCGCATGCACCAGCTGAAACTCCTGAGTGACGTGCCGTTCTACAACGGTTGCAACCCGCTGGCCCTGGAGGCTTTCGCCGCCGGTGCCAAAGGCTGGTGCACCGCAGCGCCGAACCTGATCCCCCAACTCAACCTGGATTTGTACCAGGCAGTGCTGGCCAATGACTTGAACCAGGCGCGGGAACTGTTCTACCGGCAGTTGCCGCTGCTGCAATTCATTCTCAAGGGTGGGTTGCCGGCGACGATCAAGGCCGGGCTGCGCTTGACCGGGTTGGAGGTGGGGGATCCTCGGTTGCCGGTATTCCCGCTGGGTGAAGCCGGGATCGAGCAGTTGAAGACATTGCTGCGCTGACACTAAGCAAATGTGGGAGGGGCTTGCCCCCTCCCACATTTAGCCGAGCAAACTCTTTAAATAGAGACAAATGACAATAATTCTCGATATCATTCGCGACTTTTCCACGCCGTGCTTCGTCAAGAAGGATATCCATGTCTCGTCCCAAGCCCGACCCGTCGTCGGCCGATGCCTGTCGCGGGTTTTATGCAGATATTCTGTATTTCCTGCGTAAACGCACGGACAACGCCAGCGACGCGGCGGACATGACCCAGGATGTCTTTACCCAATGGCTGGGCTACCGCGACCGGGCCAAGGTCGAGCAGCCACGGGCGTTTCTGTTCCAGATGGCGCGCAACCTGCTGCGCGATCACTGGCGCAAACAGAAGGTACGGCAGACCGTCCACTCTGACCCCGCCGAAATGGATGCCGAGCCGGTCACCGATGAGCAGCACGACCCCATGGCCGCCGCCCTGCGCCTGCAACGCCTGGAACAGTTGAAAGAAGTCCTCGCCGAACTCTCGCCCCGCCGGCGAGAAGCCCTTATGCTGCACCGCTTCGAAGGCCTGAGTCAGGCGCAGATCGCCGAGCGCATGGGCATTTCCACCAGCATGGTAGAAAAGCACATCGCCTTTGCCCTGCTGCATTGCAAGCGACGCCTTCAACCCGACCCCGGCACGGAGCAGCCAGAATGAACCGCCTGAGCGACATCGACGCCCTGGACATCGAAGCAAGTGACTCCATCGACGCCCAAGCCGCCAGTTGGTTTGCACGCAATTGCAACGAGGCGAGCCGCGCCGACCGCAAAGCCTTTGCCGCCTGGCAGGCCGTGCCTGCGCACGCGCGCGCCTATGCCGAATTCGAACAGCTGTGGGCCGACCTCGCCCAATTGCAGCAACTGAACAAACCCATGCCGCTGCCCCAGCGCAAGCCCAGCCTCTGGCGCCCTGCCCTGGCTGTGGCCGCTGCCCTGCTCTGCGCGGTGCTGGCGACGCCTCTCGGCGCGCCCCGCGAGCTGTATCACACCCAGATCGCCACCCAGGCCAAGGGCATGCGTATGTTGAACCTGCCCGATGGCAGCACCTTGTATGTGAATGCCAACACCCGCATCCGTGTGGACTTCAACGCCCACCAACGCATCCTGCACTTGGACAAGGGCCAGCTGTATATCGAAGTGGCCGCCGACAAGGAGCGCCCACTCTACGTACAGGCCGGCGAGTCGAACGTACGGGTGGTGGGCACCGGGTTTGATGTGCGCCGCGGCCAACAGCAACTGGTGGTCAGTGTTGCCCATGGCCAAGTGGCGTTCGAAACGGATGGCAAAAGCCCACTCACCCTGCTCGGCACCCGACAACGCGCCGCTTACAACTACGCCAAGGGCACCTTGCAACAGCAAACCCTCAGCGCCGAAGAAGTGGCCGATTGGCGCAGCGGGCACTTATCGTTTCGTAATCGCGAGCTGGCCGGCCTGATCGACGAATTGAGCTTGTACCGGCCCCAACAACCTTTGCAGGTCAACAAGGCCGTCGCCCAACTCAAGGTGTCGGGCAACCTTGACGTGAATGACCCGGACGCCCTGCTCAGCGCCCTGCCCGCGTTGTTGCCGGTGAAAACCGTAGTGTCGGCCGATGGCATTGTGAGAATCGAGCCAAGCAAATAGCCTGCATAACCCACACATGAGAATATTTTGCATTCGCATGTGTGGTTTTTTTTGCCTGCCCCGTCTTCCTCCTGTCTGCGTTTGATACGCACACCTTTTTGGCTACTTAGCCGCACCGGGGGATTTCATGTTTCGCGCGCCTTGCCACGCTTCGCACCTGTTTCTTCGACCGACGCTCATCGCTGCCTGCCTGGCCTTCAGCCTCAGCGCCCAGGCCGAGTCGTTCAAGCTGCAACTGCCGGCCCAGTCGCTGGCCACGTCCCTGAGCCAGGTGGCGCAACAGGCGCAAATCCAGCTGCTGTTCGATGAAAGCCTGCTCAAGAACCTGCAGGCGCCGGCACTCAACGGTGACTACACAGCGGAAGCGGCGATCCGCTCCCTGCTCAAGAATGGCGACTTCACCCTGATCAAGGTCGGCAGCACCTATGTCGTGCGCCCGGATGAGGGCAAGACCACCCAAAGCGGCGCGATCCAGCTGGACACGTTGAGCGTGATCGGCACGGGCAACGAAGTGAACTCCAGCACGGTCAACCGCTCCACCCTGACCCAGGCCGATATCGACCGCTACCAGTCCAATAACATCCCGAGCCTGTTGCAGACCCTACCCGGCGTCAGCCAGGGCGGCTCGCTGAAACCCGGCGGCCAGACCATCAACATCCGTGGTTTCGGTGATGCCGAAGACGTACCGCTGACCGTGGACGGCGCCACCAAGACTGGCTTCGAGCGCTACCAGCAAGGCACTGTATTTATCGAGCCTGAGCTGATCAAGCGCATCGAAGTGGAAAAAGGCCCGAACTCGCCGTTCACCGGCAATGGCGGTTTCGGCGGCACGGTCAACATGATCACCAAGGACGCCCCGGACCTGCTCAAGGACGGTCGCAATAGCGGCGCGATGCTCAAATACGGCTACTCCAGCAATGACCATGAACAGGTCTACAGCGGTGCGGTGTATGGCCGTACCGACGATGGTCGCTTCGACGCCCTGGCCTACCTGACCCAACGGGACGGCGGCGATATGAAGGTGGCCGCCAAGTTGCCCAACGAGAACAACCAATACCCCATCAACCCCCAGCGCCTGCCCAACAGCGCCCAGGATGTGGACGGCAAGTTGTTCAAGGTCAACGCACATTTCACCGATGAGCACAGTGTCGGCCTGTCGTACTCACGCTCCCATAGCAACCGCTGGACGCCGTTTTCCGCAGCGAGCTATCCGACGCCGCCCACCCAGTTCAACATCGACCGCTACGGCTACGAAGGTGCGTTGAAGCGTTTCCTGGCCCACCGTGACACGGTCGACACCACCTGGTCGGGCAAGTACGAATACCAGCCCCTGGATAACCCGCTGGTGGACTTGACCATCAAGTATTCCCAGTCCGACACCGAGCAGACCGACGAGCGTGACGCCACCGCGTTTTTCCAGCTGGCCACCGGCGGGCGCAAGATGGACACGTCCTATACCGACAAGAACCTCGATATCCGTAACGTCAGCCTGTTCGATACCGGCCCCTTGCAGCATGCGGTGACGGTCGGCGGGCAGATCCGCAAACACATCCGCGAAACCGAAATGTGGATGCCCGGCACCACCTACAACACAGCGCGCTACAACTACGGGCACTTCCAGCCGGGCTTCATGCCCCACGGCAAGGTCGACACCAACAGCTTCTTTATCCAGGACGCGGTGACTATCGGCGACGTGACAATTACGCCGTCCCTGCGCTACGACCATGTGCGCAACCGCGGCGAAGGCAACGATGCGCCCTATTACAACAACCCCGACCCGGCCGTTGGCCACGACTACAGCGACCGCACCTACACAGGCTGGTCGCCACGCCTGGCGCTGTTCTGGACCGTGACGCCGAACGTCGGGCTGTTCGCCAACTGGAGCCAGACCTGGCGTGCGCCGGTGATCGACGAACAATATGAAGTCCAGGGCCTGGGCAGCCGTACCGCCACCAGCGTGGACCTGGACCCGGAACGCATCACCTCGATCACCCTGGGCAACATCACCAGCTTCGACAACCTGATCGCTCAGGACGACAACCTGCAACTGCGAACCACCCTGTTCCACAACAAAGTCGAAGACGAAATCTTCAAGGCCACCGGCGTGGGTTGCCAGAACCAGGCCATCAACGGCGGCAGTATTTCCTCGGCTTGCCCACCCGGGCCGATGTCCAACTACCGCAATATCGGTGGCATGACCATCAAGGGCGTCGAGCTGGAGTCGATCTATAACTCCACCTACCTGTTTGGCTCGGTGTCGTTCGCCTATGCCAAGGGCCAGCACCAAGGCGCCTACACCAACCCGTGGGGCCCTGACGTGGCAGCACGGGATATCCCGCCGACCAAATGGGTGCTGGTCTTGGGCACCCACATTCCCGCCTGGGATGCCCAGGTGGGCTGGATGGGCCAATTCATCGGCGCCACCGACCGCCTGCCCAGTGATAAATACTCCGGTGGCCCGGGCTCCGGTGTGGGTGACTTGTTCTTCGACCAGTACGGTAACAAGCGCTACAACACCCAGGGTCTGTTCGCCAAATGGGCCCCGCAACAGGCGTACCTCAAAGGCACCGAGGTCAACTTCACCGTGGACAACCTGTTCAACGAAAACTTCCGCCCGGCCTTGAGCGGCGACCGCGCCTACACCAAGGGCCGCGATGCGAAGATCAGCGTGACGCGGTTCTTCTGATCGCTGAACCTGTAGGAGCGAGCTTGCTCGCGAAAATCGCCAACGCTGACACGAGGGCTCCTGATGCCCCGAAGCGTCCTTATGTTTTTCGCGAGCAAGCTCGCTCCTACAAAAACTCTGTATTCAGGCCAGGTAGCCATCGGCGCGCAGCAGGGTTTCCAGGCAGTGTTCCGTGATGTGGTAGAACGCCTTGAGCTCCTGGATTTTCACCAGCAACTGCGCGTTGTCCACCGGCTGCGCACGCTTGACCGCAAGAATCATCTTGTTCTTGTTGGTATGCTCCAGCGAGATGAACTCAAACACCTTGGTCTCATAGCCGCAGGCTTCGAGGAACAACGCGCGCAAGCTGTCGGTGACCATCTCCGCCTGCTGGCCCAGGTGCAGGCCATATTGCAGCATCGGTTTGAGCAGCGCCGGGCTCTGGATCTGCAGGCGAATCTGCTTGTGGCAGCAGGGCGAGCACATGATGATCGACGCACCGGAACGGATGCCGGTGTGAATCGCATAATCAGTGGCAATGTCACACGCATGCAGGGCGATCATTACGTCCAACTCACTCGGCGCCACGCTGCGCACATCCCCGCATTTGAACACCAGCCCCGGGTGTTCAAGGCGGGCGGCGGCGCTGTTGCACAGGGTGACCATGTCTTCGCGCAATTCAACGCCGGTGACCTCGCCCTCGGCCTTGAGGGTATTGCGCAGGTAGTCGTGGATGGCGAAGGTCAGGTAGCCCTTGCCCGAACCGAAATCGGCAACGCGCACCGGTTGATCAAGCTTCAACGGCGACGACGTCAGCGCATGGCTGAACACTTCGATGAACTTGTTGATCTGCTTCCACTTGCGCGACATCGATGGGATCAGCGCCTGCTTGGCGTCGGTCACACCGAGGTCGACGAGGAACGGCCGGCTCAGGTCGAGGAAACGGTTCTTTTCACGGTTATGCTCGGCCGACGGTGCTTCGCGCAATTGTTGCGGTTTGCTTTTGAACAGCGAGCTTTTGTTCTTCTTGCTGTATTCCAGCTGGGCTTCGTCAGTCAGCGACAGCAAGTGCGCGTTCTTGAATGATGCAGGCAACAGCTCGGCAATCGCCGCCACGCCGTCGGCCGAGGGGAAATTCTTGGTGATGTCGCGGGTCTTGTAGCGGTACACGAAGGACAGGCACGGCTGGTCTTTGACGGTGACCGGCTTGATGATCAGCCGTTGCAGCTCGGCTTCCTCACCGACGTACTTGGCCAGCACCAGCTTGATAAAGGCGTTTTGCGCAAGGCTTGCGCTCAGCAATTGGATGAACTGGGCGTGATGATCCGGCGCAGGGTTGGCGGGTTGAGCGGTGACGGACATGAACAAAAACGCCTCGGGCAAAGAATGCCGGGCATTTTAGGGGGGATAACCCTCAACGGCACGGAGTTATTTGACCAATGGTCAGTTCCAGCAGTCACAGTAGATCCAAATGTGGGAGGGGGCTTGCCCCCGATTGCAGTGTGTCAGCCAACAGATTCATTGACTGGTGCACCGCCATCGGGAGCAAGCCCCCTCCCACATTTGGAACTGAGTTGGCCGGGCTATTCGAGTACCACCAGGCGATTGGGCAGCTCATTGCGCGTTTGCGTCACCGGCACATGCACCTTGAGCAACTCGCCGCACGCCTCGATGCACGCAATAAACCCGGCCAGCGTCTGCCCCTGTTTCACCTGCTGGGTGAACGTCTTGACGATGGCGTCCCAACTGCTGTCATCCAGGCGTTTGGAAATGCCGTCATCGACGAGGATCTCGACGTAGCGTTCCGCCTCGCTGACAAATATCAGCACGCCAGTGCTGCCCAGCGTGTGGTGCAGGTTCTGCTCCAGAAACTGCCGACGCGCCAGGTTAGAGGCGCGCCAGTGGCGTACGGAGCGGGGAATCAGGCGGGTGGTGACCTTGGGCAAGCGAAACACTAGGCACAACACAATAAACGTCGTCCATTGCGCCAGCAGCAAGGTGTACATGGTCAGGTAGCCCGACAAATAATGCACCACGCCCGGTACCACCAACGCGATCAGGCTGGCCCACAGCAACGGGATGTAGGCGTAGTCGTCGGCACGCGCCGCCAGCACGGTCACCAGTTCTGCGTCGGTGTTTTTTTCGACCCGGGCAATTGCTTCGGCGACTTGGCGCTGCTCATGTTCAGTCAGTAATGCCATGGTTGTAGATGCTCTTTTCTCGTTATTGTCATTACCAGCCGCCCGAAGCCCCGCCACCGCCGAAGCCACCACCGCCGCCACGGAAACCACCGCCACCGCCGCCCCCACCGCCGCCGCGGCCGCTGCTGCTGAGAATGGCCAGCAGAATAGCGCCCACCGGCAGGCCCATGCGATTGCACAGCCACAACACGCCGATCAGCAGGATAAACAAACCGATGGAGAACCCTGGATTATCCTTGGCGAAATTCGCATCCGCCACATGAGCTGGCACTGCCAAGGGTTCACCGCCCACCACCTGGATCATCGCCGCCACGCCGTCGCTGATGCCCTGGCTGAAGTTGCCGGCCTTGAACTTGGGCAAGATCACCTGATTGATGATCACCCAGGATTGCGCATCCGTCAGCACACCTTCCAGGCCGTAACCGACTTCGATGCGCACTTTGCGGTCATCACGGGAGACGATCAGCAGCGCGCCGTTATCCTTGCCCTTCTGGCCGATGCCCCACTGGCGACCCAGTTGATAACCGTAATCTTCAATGGGCACGCCCTGCAGGTCGGGCACAGTAACCACCACAAGCTGGTCGCCCGAGGTTTGCTCCAGCGCCTGCAACTGCTGGGTCAGTTGCTCGCGCACCGCCGGGTCGATCATCTGCGCGCTGTCCACCACACGCCCGCTCAGCGCTGGGAAGGTCAGCGCCGCCTGGGCCATGCCCACGCAGGCCAACAACCATAGCGCCAGGCCTATCCGTAATAAACGCATCGACACCTCAGTGTGGCCTTATTTGAACTTCACTTGCGGTGCTTTATCGGCATCGGCACTGGTGGCTTCAAACGTGGCGCGGATCGGCAGGTCGCTGTACATCACGGTGTGCCACAGGCGGCCAGGGAAGGTGCGGATTTCGGTGTTGTAGGCTTGCACGGCCTGGATGAAATCACGACGAGCCACGGCGATCCGGTTCTCGGTGCCTTCAAGCTGAGACTGCAAGGCCAGGAAGTTCTGGTTGGCCTTGAGGTCCGGGTAACGCTCGGAAACTACCATCAAGCGGCTGAGTGCACCGCTCAGGCCATCCTGGGCTTGCTGGAACTGCTTGAGTTTTTCCGGGTTGTCCAGGGTGCTGGCATCCACCTGGATCGAGGTGGCCTTGGCCCGCGCTTCAATCACCGCGGTCAGGGTGTCTTGTTCATGGGCGGCGTAGCCCTTGACCACTTCCACCAGATTGGGGATCAGGTCGGCACGGCGCTGGTACTGGTTCTGCACCTGGCCCCAGGCTGCCTTGGCCTGTTCGTCCAGGGTCGGGATATTGTTGATGCCGCAACCGCTCAGCACGGTGCTGATCAGTAACAACGCCGCAGCCTTGAAGCCCCAGCGGTAAGTTTGTGCTGCTTGCATGGTGTTTCTCCTGCCCGATCTCGATGGAATTTGATGACTAACCCTACAAACGACGCGCTTGGGGCATAATCCGCCACCACTGGCATGCATCGAGCCAATCAGCTACAAAGATGCCCAGCGCGAAAAAGAGTTCAGAGTGTGCTGCATTTATCTGAACAACACCCGAACAACAATAGACGCTCCCCACATTTTGGCCGATCAGCGTTATCGCTGTGCAGTGAGCCGAAAAAGGATATTCATGAAGAAGCTGTGTTTGCTCGGCCTTGTTGCCACTCTGGCCACCCACCCCGTCTGGGCAGAAACAAAGCCTGCTGCGCTTAAAGACAAGGACGCCTTCGTCAGCGACCTGCTCAAGCAAATGACCCTGGATGAAAAGATCGGCCAATTGCGCCTGATCAGCATCGGCCCGGAAATGCCCCGGGAACTGATCCGCCAGGAAATCGCCGCCGGCCGCATCGGTGGCACGTTCAACTCCATCACCCGCCCGGAAAACCGTCCGATGCAGGACGCGGCCATGCGCAGCCGCTTGAAGATCCCGATGTTCTTCGCCTACGACGTGATCCACGGCCACCGTACGATTTTCCCGATCAGCCTGGCCCTGGCCTCCAGCTGGGACATGGACGCCATCGGCCGCTCCGGGCGCATCGCCGCCCAGGAAGCCGCTGCCGACAGCCTCGACATCACCTTCGCGCCGATGGTCGATATCTCCCGCGACCCGCGCTGGGGCCGTACCTCCGAAGGTTTCGGCGAAGACACCTACCTGGTCTCGCGGATTGCCGAAGTCATGGTCAAGGCGTTCCAGGGCACCAGCCCCGCGAATGCCGACAGCCTGATGGCCAGCGTCAAGCACTTCGCCCTGTACGGCGCGGTGGAAGGCGGGCGCGACTACAACGTGGTCGACATGAGCCCGGTCAAGATGTACCAGGACTACCTGCCGCCCTACCACGCGGCAATCAAGGCCGGTTCCGGCGGCGTGATGGTGGCGTTGAACTCGATCAACGGCGTGCCCGCCACCGCCAATACCTGGCTGATGAACGACCTGCTGCGCAGAGACTGGGGCTTCAAGGGCCTGACCGTCAGCGACCACGGCGCAATCTTCGAGCTGATCAAGCACGGCGTGGCCAAGGACGGGCGCGAAGCCGCCAAGCTGGCGATCAAGGCCGGCATCGACATGAGCATGAACGACTCGCTGTACGGCAAGGAATTGCCCGGGCTGCTCAAGTCCGGAGAGATTGAGCAGAGCGACATCGACAACGCCGTGCGCGAAGTGCTCGGCGCCAAGTACGACATGGGTCTGTTCAAGGACCCGTACCTGCGCATCGGCAAGGCCGAGGATGACCCGGTCGACACCTACGCCGACAGCCGCCTGCACCGCGCCGAGGCCCGGGATATCGCACGCCGTAGCCTGGTGTTGCTGAAAAACCACAACGAAACCCTGCCGCTGAAAAAATCCGCGACCATCGCCCTGGTCGGCCCGCTGGCCAAGGCCCCTATCGACATGATGGGCAGTTGGGCCGCTGCTGGCCGGCCTGCGCAATCGGTAACCCTGCTCGACGGCATGAACGCTGTGATCGGCGAGAAGGGCAAAGTGATCTATGCCCGCGGCGCCAACATCACCGGCGACAAGGCGGTGCTCGATTACCTCAACTTCCTTAACTTCGATGCCCCGGAAGTGGTGGATGACCCGCGCCCTGCCCAAGTGCTGATCGACGAAGCAGTGAAAGCGGCGAAGAACGCCGACGTGATCGTCGCAGCGGTGGGCGAGTCCCGTGGCATGTCCCACGAGTCGTCGAGCCGCACCGACCTGAATATCCCGCAAAGCCAGCGCGACCTGATCAAGGCCCTCAAGGCGACCGGCAAACCGTTGGTTTTGGTGCTGATGAACGGCCGCCCGCTGTCGATTCTCGATGAGAGCCAGCAGGCCGACGCGATCCTGGAAACCTGGTTCGCCGGCACCGAAGGCGGCAACGCCATCGCCGACGTGCTGTTCGGTGACTACAACCCGTCGGGCAAGCTGCCGATCACCTTCCCGCGTTCGGTGGGGCAGATTCCCACCTACTACAACCACCTGACCATTGGCCGGCCGTTCACCCCAGGCAAGCCGGGCAACTACACCTCGCAGTACTTCGATGACACCACAGGTCCCCTGTTTCCATTTGGCTATGGCCTGAGCTACACCACGTTCAGCCTGGCGGACATGGCGCTGTCGTCCACCACCCTGAACAAGACCGGCAAGCTCGACGCCAGCGTCACGGTGAAGAACACCGGCAAGGTCGATGGCGAAACCGTGGTGCAGTTGTATATCCAGGACGTGGCCGGCTCGATGATCCGCCCGATCAAGGAGCTGAAGAACTTCCAGAAGGTCATGCTCAAAGCCGGTGAAGAACGCACGCTGCACTTCACCATCACCGAGGAGGACTTGAAGTTCTACAACGCCCAACTCAAGTTCGCGGCGGAACCGGGTGAGTTCAATGTGCAGATCGGGCTGGATTCCCAGGATGTTCAGCAACAGACCTTTGAACTGCTCTAACGCCTCACGCGGTCAAAAAAATGCGGGAGGGGGCTTGCTCCCGATAGCAGTGGGTCAGTCAATGAATCTGTTAACTGAAACACCGCCATCGGGAGCAAGCCCCCTCCCACATTTGACCTCATTGTGCTTGTTAGCCGCGCCGGTCGAGCAGATTGACCACCAACCGATCAATCCACCCCCACACCCTCTGCTTCACACGCCGCCACAACGGCCGCGCTTTCCATGCCTCCAGGCTCACCGCCTGGCTCTGGGCAAAATCAGTTTCGAAACTGGCCACCACCGCCGCCGTCAATCCCGGGTCCAACGCTTCGAGGTTGGCTTCCAGGTTGAAGCGCAAATTCCAGTGATCGAAATTGCATGAACCAATGCTCACCCAATCATCCACCAGCACCATTTTCAGGTGCAAAAAGCACGGCTGGTATTCAAAGATCTGCACGCCTGCCCGCAGCAGACGCGGGTAATAACGATGGCCGGCGTAGCGTACTGACGGGTGATCGGTACGTGGCCCGGTGAGCAGCAAACGCACATCCACACCCCGCCCTGCCGCCCTGCGCAAGGCACGACGCACGCTCCAGGTCGGCAGGAAGTAAGGCGTCGCCAGCCAGATCCGCCCCTTGCTGCGGTTCAAGGCGCGGATCAGCGATTGCAGGATATCCCGGTGTTGACGGGCGTCGGCATAGGCCACACGACCCAGGCCGGGGCCCATCGCAGGCACCTTGGGCAGGCGCGGCAAACCGAAATGGGTCGCTGGTTTCCATTCACGGCGCGCCGCGTTGGCGTGCCATTGACGGTCGAACAGCGCCTGCCAGTCCAGCACCAGCGGGCCGCTGATCTGCACCATCACTTCATGCCAGTCGGCGCTGTCTTGCCCTGGCGTCCAGAACTCATCGGTGACGCCCGTGCCGCCGACCACGGCGATACCCTGGTCGATCAGCAACAGCTTGCGGTGGTCACGGTACAGGTTGCGCATCCAGCGCCGCCAGTTCAAGCGATTGTAGAAGCGCAGCTCCACGCCAGCATCGATCAAGCGCTTGCGCAGCCCGAGGGTAAACGCCAGGCTGCCGTAATCATCAAACAGGCAGCGCACTTGCACACCACGCTCGGCGGCCAGCACCAGCGCCTGCACCATGGCGTCGGCACAGGCCCCGGCTTCGACCAAATACAATTCAAGATCGACCTGCTGCTCGGCCCGGGCAATGCCCACCAGCATCTGCGGGAAGAAACTCGGCCCGTCGATCAGCAATTCGAACTGATTGGCGCTGCGCCACGGGAACACTGCGCCGCTCATGTCAGCGCGCCGTGAAGATCAGTACCGCACCCACCGGCACCGACAGGCTGATCGACTTAAGCCCGGCAGCCTTGCGCAACGCCGCTACGCCCGGCGCCAGGTCGAAATCCTCGGCATGCAACACCACCGGCTCCAGGGTCACCACCTGGAAGCGCCGCTCATCCAGGCGCGTGGCGAGCAATTCGGCGCTGTAGGTCTGGGTCTTGCCATGCAGGGTAACGCTCAGCGGCAGGCGCAATTCCAACTGCGCGCCGGGCGCCAGGTCGTTGATCGGTTGCAGATTGATCTGCGCGCTGATCTGCGCTTCGGGGAAGGTCTTGATCTGGAACAGCTCTTTGCGCATGCGCTCGTCGCGCAGTGGGATGCCACTGTTGATCGACTCCATCTCCAATTGCAACTGCGCCGCGCCCTTGGCGTCGACCTTGCCATGCAACACCAGGAAGCGATGCACCTCGGCAATCTCGGTGTTTTTGGTGGTGACGAAAGACAGGCGCGAGGATTCGTTATCCAGGTACCAGTCGGCGTGGGCAGGCACGCTGGCACAGGTCAGCAAGGCGAAGACCAGGGGTTTGACATTGAACATAAAGACTCATGGGGCAAAAAACCTGGGCGAACATTAAGCGCAATCTCACGAACGGCGCAAATCCAATGTGGGGGGCTTGCTCCCGAAGGCGGTGGATCAGCAACTCATCCAGTGGCTGACACCCTGCTATCGGGAGCAAGCCCCCTCCCACATGGGTCCGGCGGCGACTGTTCAGGCCAATGCCCGCTGGACTTCGCAGATCGTTTCTTCAAGGCTGGCCATATGCAGGTTCAACACCCGCTCCACCGGCGCCTGATGCATCGGCCAATGCAAGGCCATGCTGCCCACCAACCGGCCATGGGCGCGCACCGGCAACGCCACCGCCCGGATCAGGAACGGCAGACGCACCGGGTATTCCCAATAGCCCTCGGTACGCTGGCCGAAACCCTGGTGCTGGGTGTGCTCGCACGCATGGTATTGCTCATCGGCGGCCACCCGGTCGCGGCCCGCCAGGCGTTGCACTTCATCAAGGGGCAGTTGCGTCAGGCACGCCTTACCCATCGCCGAGTGGAACAGGCTGGCGTACTGGCCGACGATCTGGCAGTTGTTCGGGTACAGCTTGCGCAACACACTGGGAATCGCGCTCTCCATGACTTCCAGGCGCTCGCCGTCGAAACAGGACAAGTCCACCACCAAGCCGGTGCGTTCGCTCAGCTCCACCAACCACGGCGCCGCGCTTTCCACCACCTGGCGCCTGAAGCGTTGCTGGGTATCGCCAAACAAACGTCGTGCACGCAGGCGGTAGCGCCGATCGCTCAGGCCGCGATAGACCCAGCCCTGTTCCTGCAAGGTCAGCAACATGCGCGACACCGTGGCCTTGGGCAGGCGCGTGAGGTAGTGCAGTTCCTCCAGCCCCAGGGCCTGGTGCTCACCCAGCAACTCGACGATTGCCAGTGCGCGCTCAACCGAGCGTACGGTGCCTGTGTCCATGTTCGATCTCCCTGTTGCCGGTGGATGATCATTTTCACAGCAAGATGCAGGCCCGGTCGCGGCTCAGCCGGTCGCTGCAAGACATTCCGGCGGCCGGCGTCGTACCCATTGGGTCAGCTGTTCATGGGCATAGGCCAATTGCAGCACGGCGCGGTCCGCCTGGGCCGGGCCGATGATTTGCAGGCCCATGGGCAGGCCCCGGGGGTTGAAGCCCACGGGGATGCTCATGCTCGGCAAGCCGGCCAGGGTTGGGCCGATCACCACTTCCATCCAGCGGTGATAGGTGTCCATTTCGCGCCCGGCCACATGGCACGGCCACGCTTGTTGTGCATCGAAAGGGAACAGTTGAGCGGTAGGCAGCAGCAGGAAATCGTAACGCTCGAACAACTTGGTCAGGGCTCTATACCACTCGCTACGATCCACCGACGCCTGGTACACCTGCTGGGCGCTCAAGCCGAGGCCGCCCTCCACTTCCCATTGCGCTTCAGGCTTGAGCAGTGCACGTTTTTTCGGGTTGGCATAGGCCGCGCCGAGGTTGCCGTGCACCAGCCAATGGCGGTGTACCAGCCAGCAGCGCCACAGTCGAGCCATTGAAAAGTCCGGCTGGCAGCCTTCTACTTCGCAGCCAAGCTCGGCGAAGTCACCCAGGGCGGTTTCGCACAGGCTCATCACGCCGTCTTCCATCGGCAGATAACCATTGTAGTCCCCCAGCCAGCCCAGGCGTGCGCCTTTGAAGTCGCGCTGCAGCGGCTGGCCCAGCATCGCGGGATCATCCTGGGATGACAACGGCGCCCGTGGGTCGTAACCGGCCTGGATGCTCAGCAACCGCGCCACATCCGTCACGCTGCGGCCCATCGGGCCTTCGGTACCCAACTGCTGCACGAACAGTTCCGGCATCGGCCCGTGGGGCACACGCCCCTGAGATGGGCGCAAGCCGAACACATTGTTGAACGCCGCCGGGTTGCGCAGCGAGCCCATCATGTCGCTGCCATCGGCCACCGGCAGCATGCGCAGCGCCAGGGCCACCGCCGCCCCGCCGCTGCTGCCGCCGGCCGACAGGCGCGGGTCATAAGCATTGCCGGTGGTACCGAACAGCGTGTTGTAGGTATGGGAGCCCAGGCCGAACTCCGGCACGTTGGTCTTGCCGATGATGATCGCGCCATTGGCCCGCACCCGCGCCACGCTGATGGCGTCTTCACTCGGCACATGCTCGGCAAACAACGGTGAGCCCAGGGTGGTGCGCAAGCCTTGGGTCGCCGCCAGGTCCTTGATCGCCTGGGGCATGCCGTGCATCCAGCCGCGGGACTTACCCTGGTCCAGCTCACGATCAAAGGCTCTCGCCTCGGCCAGCACGGCATCGCTGTCGCGCAACGACACCAGTGCATTCACCCTGGGGTTAAAGCGCTGGATCTGCGCCAGGTACGCCTGCATCACCTCTTCACACGACACCTGCCGCCCATGGATCGCTCGCGACAGTTGCGTGGCATCCCAATCAACAATACTCAAGGCTTCACCTCGCTTGAAAACGGCAGCGGTTTTTTCGCCCGCGGTGCCTCCTGCATGCAGTAAGTGCCCAACAGCGTCAGCACGCAAGCGAACAACACATAGAACGACGGCGCCACCGGTGTGCCCAACACTTTGCTCAACCAAGTCACGATCAGCGGTGCAAAACCACCGAACACCATCACCGCTACGTTATAGGCCACCGACACGCCGGTGGAGCGCACCTCGATGGGAAACTGCTCGGCCAACGCCGTCGGCGCCGGGCCGAAGAACCCGCCAATGGCGGTGCACAGCATCACCTGCATCACTAGCAAGCGCTCGATGGACGGCGCGGCGGCCACCCAGACATAGAGCGGGTAGACCATCACGAAGAAGGCCAGGGTGAACGCCATCAGCACCGGCCGTCGCCCCAGGCGATCCGAAAGCAGGCCGGACAACGGAATCACCACGGTCATCAGCGCCACCGCAAACATCTGCACCATCAGCACCTCGTCCAACGGCAGGCCGAGGTTCTTGTGGGCGAAGGTCGGCATGTTCACCAGCACCACATAGAACGACACCGTCGCCCCACAGGCCAGGCCCATGGACACCAGGATGCTGCGGCGATGATCACGCAACACATTCATCAGGCTCGGCGCCGGGCCGGTGGCGTTTCTGCGCGCCTCAATGAACTCTTCCGGGTCTTCCATGTGCCGACGAATCCACAACCCCACCGGGCCGATCAGCAAGCCCAGCACGAAGGGCAGGCGCCAGCCCCACAGGTCGAGGGTCTCGGGGGAAAAGAAGTGCGTCACCAGCGCCACCATCGCTGCTCCCCCAAACACCGCCAGGCACTGCCCCACCAACTGCCACGAGCCGTACAAGCCCTTGCGATGGGCCGGCGCACTTTCTACCAGGAACGCGGTGGCACTGGCGTATTCCCCGCCGGTGGCAAAGCCCTGGAGCATGCGCGCCACCACGATCAACAGCGGCGCTCCCATGCCGATGGCCGCATAGTTTGGCGCAAAGGCGATCATTGCGATGGACACGGTCATCAGCCGGATAATCAACTGCATCGCCGCCTTGCGGCCTTTGCGGTCGGAGTAGATACCCAACAGGATGCCGCCCACCGGGCGCATGAAAAAGCCCACGCCAAAGGTGGCCAAGGCCATCAGCAGCGAAGCGTATTCATCCTCGGAGGGGAAGAATTGCCGGGCGATGATGCTGGCCAGAAAGCCATAGACGATAAAGTCGTACCACTCCAGCGCGTTGCCGATCACGGCCGCCACCACTTGGCGGGTGCGGGAGACGCCAGGTTTTGAAGTCTGCATGAGGAACACTCCATTCAACCGATAAGGGAAAGGGTCCAGCGGCAGAAAAAAGGTGTTGCTGTAGGAGCGAGCTTGCTCGCGAAAATCGTCAACGATGACGCAGCGCTTTCAGGTAGCCCGAGTCGTCTGTTGGTTTCTCGCGAGCAAGCTCGCTCCTACGGGTATTCGGATCATCCAGCTGGTTTCAACCAGCTCTCGGCCAGCGCGCCCCAATAGGCGGCGCCGGTCAGCAGGATGTCGTCGTTGAAGTCATAGGCGGGGTTATGCACCATCGGCCGCGATACGCCATTGCCGATAAACAGGTAGCTGCCGGGGCAGCGTTGCAGCATCCAGGCGAAGTCTTCGCTGCCCATCAGCGTGCGGGTGTTGCCGTCCACGGCGTCGGCGCCGAGCAAGGCTACGCCGACCTGGCGGGCAAACTCGGTTTCTTCGGCGTGGTTGACCAGCACCGGATAGGCCGGGCGGTGTTCGATCTGCACCGTGCAGCCGAAGCTGGCGGCCTGGGTCTGGATGATCGCGTTGACCCGCTCGAGCATCTGCTCGCGCACCTTGGGGTTGAGTGCGCGCAGGCTCAGGCGCAATAACGCTTGCTGGGGAATCACGTTGGCCGCCTGACCGGCCTGCAAGGCGCCTACCGTGACCACGGCGGCTTCCTGGGTGTCGATATTGCGCGCCACCACCGTCTGCAGGGCCATGACCATACTCGCGGCCGCTACCAACGGGTCCACGGTCAAGTGCGGCATGGAGCCATGGCCGCCGACGCCTTCGAGGGTGACAGTGAGCAAGTCCTGGGAGGCCATCATTGGGCCAACTCTTAACCCCAAATGCCCTGCTGGCAAGCCCGGCATATTGTGCATGCCAAACAACCCATCACAGGGAAAACGCTCCAGCAAACCCTCCGCCAGCATCGCCTCGGCACCGCCCTGGCCTTCTTCGGCGGGTTGGAAAATCAGATTCAGCGTGCCGTCGAATTGCCGCGTCGCCGCCAGGTAGCGGGCAGCGCCGAGCAACATGGTGGTATGACCGTCATGCCCGCAGGCGTGCATGCAACCGGCGTGCTGGCTGGTGTAGTCCGCGCCGGTGTTTTCGATGATGGGCAAGGCGTCCATATCGGCACGAATGCCCAGCGTACGCGAACTGCTGCCGTTACGCAGCACACCGACCACACCGGTCTTGCCGATGCCGGTATGCACCTCATACCCCCACTCCCGCAAGGATTGCGCGACCAGTGCCGAGGTACGGTTCTCTTCAAAGCCAAGCTCAGGATGAGCATGGATATCGTGACGCACAGCGTGCAAGTCGCTGGCAACGTCGCTGAGCCAATCCAGGATGTGCTGGTGTGGGCGCATGGTGATTCTCCTCACAGGCGGGTGTTCCCGTTCTTGTTGGCGACACACCGCCAGCTAACCGCGATGTGGGCGCGAGGACAATCAAAGGTGGTTCCACCCAGTGGAACCTAAGGCCAACCATTTTCTTAAAATCTCTGGAGATCAAAATGTGGGAGGGGGCTTGCTCCCGAACGCGTTGCTTCAGTCACTGATGTTGTGAATGACACGCCGCAGTCGGGAGCAAGCCCCCTCCCACATTATGATCTTCATACATCCGCTGGATCTCACCGCGTCATTGAGTGCACTACGCCGGGCGTCGCTGAGCTATCAGACTTATACGACTAAATACCCGGAAACGTCCGACTTTACCCTAAGTAAATCCCTCTCCAAAGTTTGGCTTGCCACTGACTCTCCCTTGCTCGTTTACCTCGATTGAAATGCGTCACGCGTTAGTTTTCTTGTCGAGACGAGGAGGAAAGTACGGCCAAAAAAACTTAATGGATAAAGGGAAAAACAATGAGCGTAGGTTATTTCATTGGCCTGGGTGACAAGACCACTTGCGGCGGGGAAGTGCTGGACGGAGA
Organism: Pseudomonas sp. Root569; assembly: GCF_001427465.1. NCBI lineage: Bacteria > Pseudomonadati > Pseudomonadota > Gammaproteobacteria > Pseudomonadales > Pseudomonadaceae > Pseudomonas > Pseudomonas sp. Root569. The sequence goes on from NZ_LMGQ01000025.1 coordinate 209,400, forward strand.
TAAAAGAGTCAACATCCATGGCCTTCTTCATGCCTGCGAAGGTGATCGAGTTACCTGTGGCAAGGATGGGCAAACATATAAGATCGTCGGTGGCATTTCTTACATGAACAGTCATGGCCGGCTTATGGCCGGTACGTTGGACAGTTACAGCGACTGTCCCTGTAAAGCCGAGCTGATTCCTTCAGTGTTTTCAGCTCAATATGGTAAAGATAGCGGCGCTACGAACTCCGCCAGACGAGCAGCCGAACCGGTCCGAGCCGCTACCAGTTGGGCGGCGCCTTCTCAAAGCGCTTACAAGCCGCCAAGCCATTCAGTCCCGTCTGCATTTAACGGCCTATCGGGCCAGGAGCCAGGTTTTTATATCGTGCCCAAAAGCGTGACTCGCGAAGCCTTGGAGGCCACGCTTTTTCCGATTCGCGACCCGGCGGTGATGCGTAAGTTTCAATCGCTGAATCCCAATACAGGTCACTTCAAAGCCGGCTCAATGGTCGTGCTCAGCGATCCGAACAACACCTCCTGCACTTATCAGGAAGCGCAGTTGATGCAGGCCGCTCAACAAGTCGATGCCTCCCTGGATTCCCTTACGCCGGACGAGGCCGACTTTCTGTATCGACACGGTGCCGAAATCGCCAGCTTCATAGGCCATACCTCAACCTGGCTCGGCGTCAGCGCGGTGGTGATGGAAACGCACCTGAATAACTTGCGCAACACCCTCCAGGCCATCGAGCGTCTACACCAACAAACTTATCGTCAGCACGGCCACCTTAAGTCGTCGCAGTTCTTCACGGATCGCCAGCGTCTTATGAGCCAGCTGGATGCTCATCTGTTGAATTCCACTCGGCTGCGTGGCCAAACCACCCTGGGCGATCACCCCAAGTTGAAAACGGCCCTCGGCATTTCCAGTCGCAGCTTGGTGCACCATTGGGACAAGGCCGGTGCGCCGGGGCAGATTCCGGGTTATTCCGCGCATGTGGAAGCGACCAGCCGCGCTACCAGATACATGAAGGCGGGTGGTTACATTGGGATTGGGCTTGGCGGCGTATCCTCCTTGCTGGCGATACAACAGGTTTGCAATAACGATTCCAGGGCGGCTTGCGAAAAGATCAAGTTCACAGAGGGTGGAAAGTTCGCAGGCTCGGTTGGCGGCGGCGCATTTGGCGGATCGGCAGGCGGTGTTGCTGGTGGCGCGATCTGTCTTGCACTTGGTGTTACGACCGGTATAGGAGGCGTTGTGTGTGTCGCGACTTTAGTTGGGACAGGCGCATGGGCGGGTACGACTATCGGCGGTATGCGTGGAGAACAGATAGGCGAAAAACTGTACGAGAAAACTTTGCCATGACAACGGATGAGTCTTGGAATGCCTGGTTAGAAATCTGGCTTTTGGCCAGCCCATTCCTTCTTGGATTTACTGGTCTCGCGCTTAATCTCTATCTTACTCACCGTCACATGGATGCCATAAAAGAGGCTTTGAAAAACAGCCGTTATATCTATCTTTGGGGAGACAGCCTTGGGAAGCGCGGTTTGATTTGGTCTCTTTTGGAAATGTCACAAATTGCCGGAATGATCCTGATGCCAAAGGTGCATATCCGGCATGGCAACTTGGATCCAGTGGACTTTGAAAACTTCCCACCCTATCTAAAACGTCTTTTCATAATCGTTACAACGCTGATCTGTACGGCTTTGATTTGGTTGGCGGCTGCATACATTCTGGCAAAGTTCAGGTAACCCAAACGGGCCTCACCCGAGGCCCGACATCAGCAAAGAATCAGACGCAATACCCGCCAATACGTAAGTTGACTGACCCACCGTCTTCGCGAGCAAGCCCGCTTCCACAGGGGTAATGTGGGGTGTCAGGGAGTCAGGCGACACCCCTGCCGCTCCCCCAACCACCTAGCCGTATGCGTACGCCCCAACCCACTCGCCGTCACTTCACTGCGCTCAGGCGTGTCGATCAACGCACTGGTCGGCACGTACTGCTTCACATACCCACGGCAATACTGCGCCGGGTTGTTTTCCACATACCGGCACGAGCAATACTCCTTGGCGGTGTATGCCGCGATGATGTCGGGGAAGGCTTGCAGGTTGACGCGCTCATGCCACACCCAGCCCAGCAGGGCGAGCAACAGCAGCAGAAACAGACTGGTAAACGGCCGACGGCGGATCATGGTTGCACCGCCGCCAGCACGCGTTTGAGCAGTTCGTTGTGCCGATAGCTGCCGTCGCGGTCATCGCCGTAACGTACGATCACCAAGTGTTCGTCCGGCAGCACGAACAGCGCTTGGCCCCAGTGGCCCAATGCGGCGAAGGTATTGGCGGGGGCATCGGGCCACGGTCTGGACGCACCCGTGTTGAGCCACCATTGGCCGCCGGGAACCGCTTCATCCTGGCCGCTTTTGTATTTGGCGAACGGCTGGCGATTGAAGGCGACCCATTCTTCAGGCAATAACTGTTGCTCACCCCAACGTCCACCCCGCGCCATCAGCAGGCCGACACGCGCCAGATCGCGGGCGGTGAGGTAGGCATAGGACGAAGCGACGAAGGTTTCATCGGCATCGGTTTCCCAGGTCGCATTGCGAATGCCCAACGGCTTGAACAACGCATCCCACAGATAGCTCATATACGCCTTGTGGCCGAGCATGCCCTTGAGGGCCGCAGACAAGATGTTGCTGTCGCCACTGGAATAACGAAACGCCTGGCCCGGGGCAGCAGCAGCGTCGGTACTGGCGGCAAACTCGGCCATATCGCCACGACCTCGGGTGTAGAGCATCGCCACCACCGAGGATTTCAGCGGCGCGTATTCATAGTCTTCCTGCCAGTCCAGGCCCGAGGCCCAGTGCAGCAGGTCGGCCATGGTCACCTTGGGATGCTGCTTCATCGGCGGGTAGAAACGCGCAACGGGGTCGCTCAACTTGAAGCGGTTTTCGCCGTAGGCGACTCCAAGCACCGTGGCCATCAGGCTTTTGCTCACCGACCAGGTCAGGTGCGGCGTGCTGGCGGTGGATGGCGCGGCGTAGCGTTCGTAGATGATTTCGCCGTCACGAATGACCAGCAGCGCATCGGTACGAATGCCTTCGCGGCTGGTGTCGTCACGGGGCGGGAAAGCGTAGGCGTCCAGTGCATCGACAGCGGGGCCATTGAGTGGTGCGCCCATGGCCCAATCCTTTTCAGGCCAGGTTTCGGCGCGGGCGGTAACGGTGACAAACAGCAGGGCAACGCACAACAGGCCTCGGACCATGGACGCAAACTCAAGGGGGGGCATTCAAGCCCGCGAGCCTAGCGCAGGCCAATGACAGATTTGCTACACAGGGTCTGTCATCCAACCGTCACCGTAACTTCATGGAGATGACACCGAGGCTACATAGCCTGACTTTGGACAACAAAGTCGACTGGCCGTACAACCTGGCCGGCACTCGGAGACTCGCTATGACTCAGATCGCCCGCATCAGCGACAAAGGCAATGAACGCCGTCTGCAAGCCGAACGCCTGGTGGGCGCACAGGCTTTGCAGGAAGCCCAGGCCCTGCGGTTCAACGTGTTCAGCGGCGAGTTCAACGCCAAGCTGAAAGGCGCGGAACTGGGCCTGGACATGGATGACTATGATGTTCACTGCAGCCACATCGGCGTGCGGGATTTGAACAGCGGTCGACTCGTCGCCACCACCCGTCTGCTCGACCACCAGGCCGCGAGCACCCTGGGCCGGTTCTACAGCGAAGAAGAATTCAGCCTGCATGGCCTGCTGCACTTGCAGGGCCCGATCCTCGAAATCGGCCGCACCTGCGTCGACCCGGCCTACCGCAACGGCGGTACCATCGCGGTATTGTGGGGCGAGTTGGCCGAGGTGCTCAACCAGGGTGGCTACAGCTACCTGATGGGCTGCGCAAGCATCCCGATGCACGATGGCGGTATCCAGGCGCACGCGATCATGCAGCGCCTGCGCGAACGCTACCTGTGCAACGAACACCTGCGCGCCGAACCGAAAAAACCGCTGCCGGCCCTGGACCTGCCGTCCAACGTCATCGCCGAGATGCCACCACTGCTCAAGGCCTATATGCGCCTGGGCGCAAAGATCTGCGGCGAGCCGTGCTGGGATGAAGACTTCCAGGTTGCCGACGTGTTCATCCTGCTCAAGCGCGATGAGTTGTGCCCGCGTTATGCGCGGCACTTCAAGGCGGCCATGTGATGAGCCGCCTGCGTGTGTACGGGCGCATCGCCCGGGTGCTGCTGGTGGTGGCGCTGGGTTTGAGCATGGCCAGTGTGTTTGGCCTGTTCGAGCGCTTGGGTGTCGCCAACTCGATGGTGCGACGCCAGCGTTGGTCGCGGTTCTTTATGGCGCGCCTGAGCAACGCCCTGCCCTTTCGCGTGACGGTGCACGGTAAGGTGCCGCAACAGCCGATGCTGTGGGTGAGCAATCACGTGTCCTGGACGGATATCCCGCTGCTGGGCATGGTCACGCCGATGTCGTTCCTGTCCAAGGCCGAAGTGCGCACCTGGCCGGTGGCAGGCTGGCTGGCGGCCAAGGCTGGCAGCCTGTTTATCCGTCGCGGCGCGGGCGACAGCCAGTTGATCCGCAAGCAGATGACCCGTCATCTGGAGCAACAGCACCCGTTGCTGATGTTTCCCGAAGGCACCACCACCGACGGGCGCAGCCTGCGTACCTTCCACGGGCGTTTACTGGCCAGCGCGATTGAGGCGGATGTGTCGCTGCAACCGGTAGCGATCCGTTATTTGCGCGACGGCCAGGTCGACCCGCTGGCACCGTTCATTGGCGATGATGATTTGCTCTCGCACCTGATGCGCCTGTTTTCCAATGACCAAGGCAATGTGGAAATCCATATGCTCAAGCCCATTGCCTGCGCCGGGCAAGAGCGTGCGGCGTTGGCGTTCCAGGCGCAGCAGGCGGTGCAGAAGGCATTGTTTGGGCCGGTGCCGGAGGTTGAGCCAGTAAATACTCGGCCTGCGTTTGCGGCCTAAAGTGGGCACGGTTAAATGTGGGAGGGAGCAAGCCCCTCCCACATTTAATTCTGTGTAGCCTGCTGGGTTTGTGCGAATGCCTGTAACTCTGGGTAGAACTCACTGAAGTCTCTGCTCAGTGGTTCATACAACACCCGCAACTCCTGCATCGCAAACCCCAACGCGTCTGGGTCAGTCAGCCGCCGCGAAATCCCACGCAGCACCTGCTCCATCACCGCAAACTCGCGATACGAGCCCAGCCAATCATCCGCCGCCATGTAGGGCGCAATCTGCGCCAGCCGCCCCGGCAAAGCGGGTTCGGCCGCCAGCACGCGATACACCTGCGAGGTAAAACGGTCCAGGGGCTGGTCGGCATACAGTGCCCAATCCCGCGCCAGGCAATGGTCGAAAAACACATCGAGGACGATCCCGGCATAGCGCCTGCGGGTCAGGCTGAAACGCGACAACGCCTCGCCCACCAGCGCATGGCTATCGGTAAAACGATCAATGGAGCGATGCAGCTGGATCGCCGCTTCGATTTGCGGGCTGAACTGGCCCTGCAAGCGACCTTTGACGAAGTCGCCATAGAGGCTGCCCAGCAGTTGCGCAGGAAGTTGGCCGCCCAGGTGCAGATGTGCGAGATAATTCATGGCGCGCAGTCTAACACTGCCTTTAACATATCGTTATAACCCGATATACCGATTAAGCCTGACCTCAGATCAAATTCATATTGGTATATCGGGATAGACCGATTTAAAGTTCGCCTCATCGCGATATAACGCTTTACGACACCGAGCACCTGCCATGTCCATTGACCTCGACGAAATAATAAAAGCCCTGGCGCACCCAGTACGACGAGACATCCTCACCTGGCTGAAAGACCCGAAGGTGCAATTCCCCGAGCAACTGCACAACCATGAATACGGCATCTGCGCCGGGCAGATCGACCAGCGCTGCGGCTTGTCCCAGTCGACCGTGTCGGCCCACCTGGCCACTTTGCAACGAGCCGGGTTGATCAGCAGCCAGAAGGCCGGGCAATGGCACTTTTTCAAACGCAACGAGGCAGTGATCCAAGCCTTTCTCGCGGCGCTCACCACTGAACTCAGCGCTGATATGAGCGCACCGCTGTAATAAAGGAAACGTAGATGCCCCTCTCGCTACTCATACTGGCCCTCAGCGCCTTCGCCATCGGCACCACCGAATTCGTCATCATGGGGCTGCTGCCTGATGTGGCGGCGGACCTGGGCGTGTCGATTCCCGGCGCCGGCTGGCTGGTTACTGGCTACGCCCTGGGCGTGGCCATCGGTGCGCCGTTCATGGCACTGGCCACCGCCAAGCTGCCACGCAAGGCCGCCTTGGTAGCGTTGATGGGCATTTTCATTATCGGCAACCTGCTCTGCGCCTTGGCCAGTGACTACAACGTGCTGATGTTTGCTCGCGTCATCACGGCGCTGTGCCACGGCGCCTTCTTTGGGATTGGCTCAGTGGTCGCGGCCAACCTGGTACCAGCCAACAAGCGCGCTTCGGCCGTGGCCTTGATGTTCACCGGCCTGACCCTGGCCAACGTGCTCGGCGTACCACTGGGCACCGCCCTGGGCCAGCAAGCGGGCTGGCGTTCGACCTTTTGGGCGGTGACCGTGATTGGCGTGATCGCCTTGATCGGCCTGATCCGCTTCCTGCCGGCCAAGCGTGACGAAGAAAAACTCGACATGCGTGCCGAACTGGCAGCCCTCAAGGGTGCCGGCATCTGGTTGTCGCTGAGCATGACGGCATTGTTCGCCGCCTCCATGTTCACCCTCTTTACCTACGTCGCACCGCTACTCGGCGATGTCACCGGCGTGTCACCGAAGGGCGTGACCTGGACCCTGCTGCTGATCGGCCTGGGCCTGACCGTGGGCAATATCATCGGCGGCAAGCTGGCGGACAAGCGCCTGGCGGCCACCCTGATCGGCGTGTTCATCAGCATGGCGGTTGTCTCAACTGTCCTGTCCTGGACCAGCGTCGCGCTGATCCCCACCGAAATCACCCTGTTCCTGTGGGCCACCGCTTCGTTTGCCGCCGTACCGGCGCTGCAAATCAACGTAGTGACCTTCGGCAAGGCGGCACCGAACCTGGTGTCCACCTTGAACATCGGCGCTTTCAATATCGGCAACGCCCTTGGCGCCTGGGTCGGTGGCAGCGTGATCGCCCATGGTTTCGGCCTGACCAGCGTGCCGCTGGCCGCCGCAGCACTGGCGATTCTGGCCCTGCTGGTGACCCTGATCACTTTCCGTCAGAGCGGCGATGCCGACCTGGCCCCTGCGACCAACTGATCAATCCACTTAAAGAGAAGGGTGTTATCCCATGACGACTATTTTCGATCCGATCACACTGGGCGACCTGGAACTGTCGAACCGCATCATCATGGCGCCGCTGACCCGCTGCCGCGCCGACGCCGGTCGCGTGCCCAACGCGCTGATGGCCGAGTACTACGCGCAGCGTGCCTCCGCCGGGCTGATCCTCAGCGAAGCCACCTCCGTGACGCCCATGGGCGTGGGCTACCCGGACACCCCAGGCATCTGGTCCAACGACCAGGTGCGCGGCTGGGCCAACATCACCAAGGCCGTACACGGTGCGGGCGGCAAGATTTTCCTGCAACTGTGGCATGTGGGCCGCATTTCCCACGAGTCCTACCTGGACGGCGAAACCCCGGTGGCCCCCAGCGCGATCCAGGCCAAAGGTCACGTCAGCCTGGTTCGTCCATTGGCCGACTACCCGACCCCACGCGCCCTGGAAACCGCTGAAATCGCCGACATCGTCGACGCTTACCGCGTAGGTGCCGAGAACGCCAAGGCTGCAGGGTTTGACGGCGTGGAAATCCACGGAGCCAACGGTTACCTGCTCGACCAGTTCCTGCAAAGCAGCACCAACCAGCGCACCGACAGCTACGGTGGCTCCCTGGAGAACCGTGCGCGCCTGCTGCTGGAAGTGACCGACGCCGCCATCGAAGTCTGGGGCGCCGGCCGCGTGGGCGTGCACCTGGCACCGCGTGCCGATGCGCACGACATGGGCGACGCCAACCTGGCCGAAACCTTCACCTACGTCGCCAGCGAACTGGGCAAACGTGGCATCGCCTTCATCTGCTCCCGTGAAAAAGAAGGCGCGGACAGCCTCGGCCCACAACTGAAAAAAGCCTTCGGCGGCGTGTACATCGCCAACGAACGCTTCACCAAGGACAGCGCCAACGCCTGGCTGGCCGAAGGTAAAGCCGATGCCGTGGCTTTCGGCATTCCCTTCATTGCCAACCCGGACCTGCCGGCGCGCTTGAAGGCGGATGCAGCGCTGAATGAGCCGCACCCGGAAACCTTCTATGGCAAGGGCCCGGTGGGTTATATCGATTACCCGACGCTGCCGATCTAACTGACTGAAACAGAAAAACAAACTGGGAGGGAGCTTGCTCCCGATAGCGGTGGCTCAGTCAACACATCATTGACTGACACACCGCTATCGGGAGCAAGCCCCCTCCCACATTTTGACTGTATGTAGCCACTTGGAAACATTGCTTCACAGAACCGCAACAATATCGCTACAAAATACTTAGCCGGCTACCTATCAACCGCAGGCCAGCCCGTATATAAAGTCACCCCGCCAATCAGGCAAAGGGACGATTGACTGTCTCTGGTCTTTACTGTTGACACAACTGGATGCAATTACGCATTTTGTCTCAATTGCGCAGGCTGGGGCTCAGGCGCAGCATGTCCAGCCCTATGTCAGCCCAGCGCTCGGCGTCTTGATGCAGTTGAAAACTGTCAGGCACCAACAGCCACTGTCCGATCAGACCGTGGATAAACGCATGGATGCATATGGCCCCGCGGGTGGTATCGAGCGTTTCCGGCAGTTGCCCGCGATGGACCGCGTTACGCAACGTCAAGCCGATACGCAGGTTGCATTCAAGACTGTGGGTCTGGCGTTGGCGGCGCATGTCACACATTTCATCGGTGAACTCGCACTTATGAAACAGGATTTCGTTGATGCGCCGGGTTTTCGGGTCCAGGGCCACTTCATGGTAGAGATGAATCAACAACTTGCGCATACAGCCCAGCGGGTCGACTTCGTCCTCGCTTTCACTGGCGCGGGCCAATTCGTCCAGGGGCTCGTGCAGCGTGTCGAGCAATGCCTGAAGCAAATCGGACTTATTGCTGAAATGCCAGTAGATGGCACCGCGCGTCACCCCCGCCAGCGCGGCGATGTCCGCCAGGGTGGTGCGCGCCACGCCACGCTCATAGAAGGCTTGCTCAGCGGCTTGGAGAATCTGGCTGCGCGTTTCTTGAGCTTCCTCTTTGGTGCGACGAACCATGGCAGTAAAACCTCAATCGGGACACTGTGGATGGTGCTTGACCATCATCTGAATAATTGTGGGACGACGCCGTCAGGGGCGCCGAACGTACTAGAATCGAGGCTTGGGGCGCTGCTTTGTCAACATTGCGCACGGCCTGTCAAGAGTTTACAAACAACCATGAACGTAAGTATATTGCGTAGCAAGCTACTTATCCACTCACAGCCTGTTTTTTACCTTTCCACACTTCTTGTGCGCACTCTGCGCGCCTGACCCGAGGATCTTCATGCAACTTAAGCCAGCTGTTACCGCTCTGGTCACTGCCGTCGCCCTGGCATCGCTGCTCAGCGGATGTAAAAAGGAAGAAGCGGCACCGCCCGCTCAAACCCCTCAGGTCGGCGTGGTCACCATTCAACCGCAAGCCTTTACCCTGACCACCGAGTTGCCAGGCCGCACCACGGCCTATCGCATCGCGGAAGTCCGGCCTCAGGTTAACGGCATCATTCTCAAGCGCTTGTTCAAGGAAGGCGCGGATGTGAAGGAAGGCCAGCAGTTGTACCAGATCGACCCGTCGGTCTATGAGGCGACACTCAAGAGCGCCCAGGCCAAGCTGACCCAGACCAAGTCGATCACAGACCGCTACAAGCAACTGGTCGATGAACAGGCCGTCAGCCGCCAGGAATACGACACCGCCGTCGCCGACCGCATGACCGCCGAAGCCGACCTGCAGAGCGCCCAGATCAATGTGCGCTACACCAAGGTGTTCGCACCGATCTCCGGGCGTATCGGCCGCTCTTCGGTCACCGAAGGCGCACTGGTCAGCAATGGCCAGGCCGATGCCATGGCCGTGATCCAGCAACTGGACCCGATCTACGTCGACGTTACCCAGTCCTCGGCTGAAATGCTGAAGCTGCGTCGCGACCTTGCCAGTGGCCAACTGGAGAAAGCCGGCGACAACGCGGCCAAGGTCAAGCTGACCCTGGAAGACGGCACGCCTTACGCCCAGGACGGCAAGCTCGAATTCTCCGAAGTGTCGGTCGACCAGACCACCGGTTCCGTGACCCTGCGTGCCGTGTTCCCCAACCCTGACCATGTGCTGCTGCCGGGCATGTTCGTGCACGCCCAGCTGCAAGCGGGTGTGAACAGCAAGGCCATTCTCGCTCCGCAACAAGGCGTGACCCGGGACCTCAGGGGCATTCCGACGGCGCTGATCGTGAACAAGGACAACAAGGTCGAGCAACGCGAACTGGTTGCCAACCGCACTGCCGGTGCCTACTGGCTGGTGGAAAAAGGCCTGGACGCCGGTGACCGCGTGATCACCGAGGGCCTGCAATTCATCAAGCCGGGTATCGAAGTCAAGGTCAAGGACGCCGACAACGCCAAACCCGCCGGTACTGCTGCAGCGCCTGCTGCCGCTGCTGGTCAAGGGGAGTAATCCATGTCGAAATTTTTTATCGACCGTCCCATTTTTGCCTGGGTAATAGCCCTGGTGATCATGCTGGTCGGGGCACTGTCGATCCTGAAGTTGCCCATCAACCAATACCCGGCCATTGCGCCAACGGCCATTGATATCCAGGTGACCTACCCAGGCGCGTCCGCACAAACCGTGCAAGACACCGTGGTTCAGGTCATCGAGCAACAGCTCAACGGTATCGACAACCTGCGTTATGTCGCCTCGGACAGTAACTCCGACGGCAGCATGACCATCACCGCGACGTTCAACCAGGGTACCAACCCGGATATCGCCCAGGTCCAGGTGCAGAACAAGCTGAACCTGGCCACCCCGCTGCTGCCGCAAGAAGTGCAGCAACAGGGTATCCGCGTGACCAAGTCGGTGAAGAACTTCCTGATGGTAATCGGTCTGGTGTCGGAAGACGGCAGCATGACCAAAGACGACTTGTCCAACTACATCGTGTCCAACATCCAGGACCCGATTTCCCGTACCTCGGGTGTAGGTGACTTCCAGGTCTTCGGTTCGCAGTACGCCATGCGTATCTGGCTCGACCCGGCCAAGCTGAACAACTACCAGCTCACCCCGGTGGATGTCAGCAACGCCATCAAGGCGCAGAACGTGCAGGTGGCCACCGGCCAACTGGGCGGCCTGCCTGCCCTGCCCGGTACCCAGCTGAACGCCACCATCATCGGCAAGACGCGCCTGCAAAGCGCTGAAGAGTTCGCCAAGATCCTGATGAAGGTCAACACCGACGGCTCCCAGGTTCGCCTGGGTGACGTCGCGCGTATCGAGCTGGGCGGCCAGAACTACAGCATCAGTGCGCAGTTCAACGGCAAGCCGGCCTCGGGTATGGCCATCAAGCTGGCGGCAGGTGCCAACGCATTGGACACCGGCAAGGCCATCCGCGAAACAGTGAAGTCCCTGGAGCCGTTCTTCCCGCCGGGCATGAAGGCGGTGGTGCCGTATGACACCACCCCGGTAGTGACCGAATCGATCTCCGGTGTGGTTCACACCCTGGTCGAAGCGATCGTGCTGGTGTTCCTGGTGATGTTCCTGTTCCTGCAGAACTTCCGCGCCACCATCATTACCACCATGACCGTACCAGTGGTATTGCTGGGTACCTTCGGGATCCTGGCCGCATGCGGCTTCACCATCAACACCCTGACCATGTTCGGCATGATCCTGGCCATCGGCTTGCTGGTGGACGATGCCATCGTGGTGGTGGAAAACGTCGAACGGGTAATGGCCGAGGAACATCTGTCGCCCAAAGAAGCGACGATCAAGTCCATGGGCCAGATCCAGGGCGCCCTGGTGGGTATTGCTTTGGTACTGTCGGCGGTACTGCTGCCGATGGCGTTCTTCGGTGGTTCCACCGGGGTGATCTACCGCCAGTTCTCCATCACCATTGTTTCGGCGATGGCGTTGTCGGTCATGGTTGCCCTGATCTTCACCCCAGCCTTGTGCGCCACCATGCTCAAGCCGATCGATCCGGAAAAGCACGGCCAACCCAAGCGCGGCTTCTTCGGCTGGTTCAACCGCACCTTCGACAGCGGCGTACTCAAGTACGAGCGCGGCGTGGGCGGCATGATCAAGCACAAGATCCCGGCATTCCTGGTGTATGTGCTGATCCTGGCCGGCATGATCTGGATGTTCACCCGTATCCCGAGCGCGTTCCTGCCTGAGGAAGACCAGGGCGTGATCTTTGCCCAGGTGCAGACACCGGTCGGCTCTTCGGCTGAACGTACGCAAAAAGTCATCGATGACATGCGCGCCTTCCTGCTGCATGACAAGGAAGGCGAGCCAGGCGAAGGCAAGTCAGTGAACTCGGTGTTTACCGTAAACGGCTTCAACTTCGCCGGCCGTGGCCAGAGCTCGGGCCTCGCGTTTGTGATGCTCAAGCCATGGGATGAGCGTGACTCGACCCAATCGGTATTCGAAGTCGCCAAGCGGGCCCAGGGTTACTTCTTCGGAGCCTTCAAGGACGCAATGGTATTCGCCATCGTGCCACCTTCGGTTCTTGAATTGGGTAACGCCACCGGTTTCGACGTGTTCCTGCAAGACCAGGGTGGCGTCGGCCACGACAAGCTGATGGCTGCACGTAACCAGTTCCTCGGTGCGGCGGCGCAAAGCAAGGTACTGGCAGGCGTACGTCCAAACGGCGTGAACGATGAACCACAGTACGAGCTGACCGTCGACGACGAGAAAGCCAGCGCCCAGGGCATCAGCCTCGCCGATATCCAGCAGACCCTGGCCATTGCCCTGGGTGGCAGCTACATCAACGACTTCATCGACCGTGGTCGTGTGAAGAAGGTGTATGTGCAAGGTGACGCTGCCAGCCGTATGGCGCCGGAAGACCTGGACAAATGGTACGTGCGCAGCGACTCCGGGAAGATGGTGCCGTTGTCGGCCATTTCGTCGGGCAAGTGGATCTTCGGTTCGCCGAAGCTCTCGCGATACAACGGTGTAGCGGCGATGGAAATCCTCGGTACCCCGGCGCCGGGCTACAGTACCGGTGACGCGATGGCGGAAGTCGAACGCATTGCCAAGGAACTGCCGGCCGGCATCGGCTACTCCTGGACAGGCCTGTCGTATGAAGAACGCCTGTCCGGCTCCCAGGCACCTGCGCTGTACGCACTGTCGCTGCTGGTTGTATTCCTGTGCCTGGCGGCACTGTACGAAAGCTGGTCGATCCCGATTGCGGTGATTCTGGTGGTGCCACTGGGTGTGATCGGTGCGCTGATCGCTACCAGCATGCGTGGCTTGTCCAACGACGTGTTCTTCCAAGTGGGCTTGTTGGTGACGGTGGGCCTGGCGGCGAAAAACGCCATCCTGATCGTGGAATTCGCCAAGGAGCTGCATGAGCAAGGCAAAGGCATCGTCGAGGCGGCGATCGAAGCTTCGCGGATGCGTCTGCGCCCGATCATCATGACGTCCATGGCGTTCGTGCTCGGCGTACTGCCGCTGGCAATTTCCAGTGGCGCAGGCTCAGGTAGCCAACACGCAATCGGTACCGGCGTAATCGGCGGTATGATCACCGCCACCGTGCTGGCGATCTTCTGGGTGCCACTGTTCTATGCAACCGTGTCCTCGGCTGGCGAACGCAAAAAGAAAGACACTACTGAAACTCCTAAAGAGGCTGGCCAATGAGCAAGTCGCTACTTTCCCTAGCCGTCACGGCATTCGTGCTCAGTGGCTGCTCGCTGATACCTGACTATCAGCGTCCCGATGCGCCGGTGGCCGCGCAGTTCCCGCAGGGGCCGGCGTATTCGTCGGCCCAGGCGCCGGGCCAGGCCGCTGCCGAGCAAGGCTGGAAGCAGTTTTTCCATGACCCTGCCCTGCAGCAGCTGATCCAGACCGCGTTGGTGAACAACCGTGACCTGCGTGTCGCGGCCTTGAACATCGACGCCTATGCGGCGCAGTACCAGATCCAGCGTGCCGACCTGTTCCCGGCCGTGTCGGCCACCGGCAGCGGCAGCCGCCAGCGCACCCCGGCCAAGCTGTCGCAGACCGGCGAAGCAGGCATCACCAGCCAATACTCGGCCGGCCTCGGGATCAGCTCTTACGAGCTGGACCTGTTCGGTCGCGTACGCAGCCTGAGTGAAGAAGCGCTGCAAAAGTACTTCGCCACTGAAGAGGCGCGGCGCAGCACCCAGATCAGCCTGGTGGCCAGCGTGGCGAATGCCTACCTGACCTGGCAGGCCGACAAGGAACTGCTCAAGCTGACCCAGGACACCCTCGGTGCTTTCGAGCAGAGCTTCAAGCTCACCTCGCGCAGCAACGAAGTCGGCGTGGCCTCGGCGCTGGACCTCAGCCAGGCACGCACCTCGGTGGAAAACGCCCGGGTCCAACTGGCCCGGTATACCCGCCAGGTGGCCCAGGACGAAAACAACCTGACCCTGCTGCTGGGCACCGGCCTGCCGGCGAATATCGCCAGCAAGCCGCTGTCGGATAACCTGCTCAGCGAAGTCCCTGCCGGGTTGCCATCGGACCTGCTGCAACGTCGTCCCGACATTGTGCAGGCCGAGTACAACCTCAAGGCGGCCAACGCCAATATCGGCGCGGCCCGTGCTGCGTTTTTCCCGAGCATCAGCCTGACCGCCAGCGCCGGCACCGCCAGCCCTACCCTGGGCGGCCTGTTCAAAGGCGGCTCGGGCACCTGGGCGTTCGCCCCGCAGATCAACATCCCGATCTTCAATGCCGGTAGCCTGCGCGCAAGCCTGGACTACTCGAAGATCCAGAAAGAGATCAACGTGGCCAACTACGAGAAAGCGATCCAGACCGGCTTCCAGGAAGTCTCCGACGGCCTTGCCGCACGGGCGACCTACAAGCAGCAACTGGACGCCCAACGTGGCTTTGTCGAGGCTAACCAGGACTACTACCGCCTGGCCGAGCGTCGCTACCGCATTGGTGTCGACAGCAACCTGACCTTCCTCGACGCCCAGCGCCAACTGTTCAGTGCCCAGCAATCGCTGATCACCGACCGCCTTGCGCAGCTGACCAGCGAGGTCAACCTGTACAAGGCCCTCGGCGGTGGCTGGAACGAACAGACCGCACAGAACGAGCCATTGAAAGAAGAAGCACCGCCCTTGAAGCTGTTCTGATAGTGCAGGTGTAAAAAAACCGCTTCCCTCACCGGAAGCGGTTTTTTTATGCCTGGATTATTACCCCGCCAACTTGCGTTCGATCATCGCCCACAACCCACCCTGCCCCGGTTGAATAGCCCCCACACCGCCGCGCACCATGGCCGCCACCTGCATAACCCCAATAACAACAGGTCCTACGCCATGAGCACTTTCCAACCGCGCCAGCTGTTGCTGGCGACCGCTGTCGCCAGCCTTGCCCTTCCCGCTATCGCCGAAGAACACGGCTTTCTCGAAGACGCCAGCGCCAATCTCAACCTGCGTAATTTCTTCTTCAACCGCAATTACACCAACCCGACCAAGGCCCAGGGCGGTGCGCAGGAGTGGACGCAGAGTTTCATCCTCGACGCCAAGTCCGGCTTTACCCAAGGCACCGTAGGTTTTGGTGTGGATTTGCTCGGCTTGTACTCGCTCAAGCTCGATGGCGGACGTGGCACGGGCGGCACCCAGTTGCTGCCGCTGGACCATGATGGCCGGCCGGCGGACGAATTCGGACGCCTGGGCGTGGCCTTCAAGGCGCGGTTTTCCAATACGGAGCTGAAGGTAGGCGAATGGATGCCGGTGCTGCCGATCCTGCGTTCGGACGACGGCCGCTCCCTGCCGCAGACCCTGCGCGGCGGGCAGATCACCTCGAAGGAAATCGACGGCCTGACCCTGTATGGCGGCCAGTTCCGCGCCAACAGCCCGCGTGATGACGGCAGCATGAGCGACATGTCGATGCTCGGTAAAACTGCGTTTACTTCCGACCGTTTCAACTTCCAGGGTGCCGAATATGCGTTCAACGACAAGCGCACCCAGGTCGGCGTATGGAACGCCCAGCTCAAGGACATCTACAGTCAGCAATTCATCAACCTGATCCACAGCCAGCCCGTCGGCAACTGGACCCTCGGCGCCAACCTCGGGTTCTTCTACGGCAAGGACGACGGCAGCGCCCGCGCAGGCAGCCTGGACAACAAAACCTGGTCCGGCCTGTTCTCCGCCAGGTACGGCGGCAATACCTTCTACCTCGGCCTGCAAACACTCACCGGCAACAGCGCGTGGATGCGCGTCAATGGCACCAGTGGCGGCACCCTCGCCAATGACAGTTATAACTCGAGTTACGACAACGCCGAGGAAAAATCCTGGCAAGTGCGCCACGACTACAACTTCGCCGCTCTCGGCATACCCGGCCTGACGCTGATGAACCGTTATATCAGCGGCAGCAACGTGCACACCGGCACCATCAGCGACGGCAAGGAATGGGGCCGCGAGAGTGAAGTCGGCTATACGGTGCAGAGCGGCGCACTGAAGAATTTCAATGTACGTTGGCGCAATTCGAGCATGCGCCGGGACTACAGCAACAATGAGTTTGATGAAAACCGGTTGATCGTCAGCTATCCGATAAGTCTGCTGTAAACCGGCGTCAGACTTAAGGTATGGTGCGCGCCTGCCGCTGCTGATCCCCTTTGACAGCGGCCCCTATCGAGCCTGCGCCCCTCATGAGATCCCTTGCCATAGCAAGCGCATTGTTGGCCCTGGCCCTGTGCCTGAGCGGCTGCATCGGCGCACCTGTTGCCCTGACGCCGGCAACCCAGCAACGCTTGCAAACCCAGGCACCGATCCGCTTCCTGCTGACCTTCGATGACGGCCCCAGCGCCTCGGGCTACAACAATCCGAGCCGCTCAGTGATAGCCGACCTGGCGCACAACCCGGTACTGCCGGGTATCAAGGCGGTGTTCTTCCTGCAGACCGAAGCGGCCCGCTCCGGCGGCAGTTCCCGGGGGCGCAAGACCATGGAGCGCGAACATGCCGCCGGCCACATCCTGGCATTCCATACGGCAACGGCGCTTCATACTAACCATCGCTGGCTCAATGATGCCGAACTGGAACGCACCCTGACCGAAGGTGCCGCCGATATCGCCAGCATCACCGGCACGCCTCCGGTGCTGGTACGCCCGCCCTTCTGGAACTACGACAAGCGCACCTTCGCCGCCTACCAGCGGCATGGCCTGCAGGTGTTGCTGACGGACCTGAGCGCCAACGACGGCAAGATCTGGGGTTTCAATGGCAGCCCGCGCCGACGGGCCAATTTGTACCGACAGTTGTCACTGGTACGTGAACGCATTGCCCTGGGCGAATTACCGACGGTGGACGGCGTTATCCCCGTGGTGGTGACTTTCCACGATATCAACCGCTACACCGCGCGACATATGCAGGAGTACTTGCAGATCCTGATGGACAGCGCGCAAATCAACGGTTTGAACACCGCTGTCGAGCCTTTCTACACCGACACCACCCAGCTTCAACAGGCGGCGCTGGCACGTACGGTGAAGGTCGTAAGCGAGCCCGTGCACCTGCCAGGCGTATGGAATTGGGTATGGGATGCCGATTCACGCTGATCTCTGCAGGTTGTAGTGATCAGAAATGTGGGAGGCGCGGTGCGACGATTCGACTTGCCCCCTCCCACAGGTTGACCGTATTTCAACTCAGGTTTCTCGGGACTCAACGCCCAATTCATCCCACACCGACTCAGCCAGGTGAAAGGTTGCATTTGCCGCCGGAATACCGCAGTAAATCGCACTCTGCATCAACACTTCCTTGATCTCGGCGCGGGTCACCCCATTGCTGGCAGCGGCGCGCAGGTGCAATTTCAGTTCTTCACTGCGGTTCATGCCGATCAGCATCGCAATAGTGATCAGGCTGCGGGTATGCCGAGGCAGTCCGGGGCGCGTCCAGATATCACCCCAGGCGTGGCGGGTGATCATTTCCTGGAACTCGCTGTTGAACTCGGTCAGGGCATTGAGGCTGCGATCAACATGGGTATCGCCCAGTACTTCGCGGCGCACTTGCAGGCCGTCGGCGTAACGTTGTTTCTCGTCCACAAAAAGCTCCTCAGCGGGCCAGCAGGAATTTAATCACCCGGTCGCTGAATGCAGCGCCGGCTTGCACATTGGACAGGTGCGCCGCATAGAACTCGGCGTATTCGGCGCCGCGCACATGGCTCTGGATAAAGTGGCTTCCGGCGGGCGGCGTCACGGCGTCTTCAGTGCCGGCAATGACCAGGGTCGGCACCTTGATCAACGACAATTGCTCACGAAAATCTGCATCGCGCACCGCACCGCAGTTAGCGGCATACCCCTTGGGCGAAGTAGCCGCGAGCATGTCGGTGATCTGCTTGGCCTGGTGCGGATTGGCGGCAGCAAAATCCGCTGTGAACCAGCGCGCAATCGAGGCATCACGCAGGGCCACCATCGCGGCTGAGCCATCGCGCAGGACCATTTCGATGCGTGAATTCCAGGTGTCCGGCGTGCCGATCTTGGCGGCGGTATTGCATACCACCAGGCGTTGCAGGCGTTCGCTGGCGTGGATGCCCAGCCATTGGCCGATCAAGCCGCCCATGGACAGGCCGCAAAAATGCGCACGCTGGATACCCAGCGCATCCAGCAGGGCAATCACGTCTCGGCCCAGTTGCTCGATGCTGTACGGCCCTTCGGTCACCAGGGATTTGCCATGGCCACGGGTGTCGTAGCGCAACACGCGAAAATGCTCGGTGAACGCCGGGATCTGGATGTCCCACATATGCAAGTCGGTGCCCAGGGAGTTGGACAGCACCAGCACCGGTGCGCCCTCGGGCCCCTCCAATTGGTAATGCAGTTCGCCCTCGGCGAGTTGTACAAAAGCCACAGCAGTCTCCTCAGGCAGTCAAGGCAAAGTGTTCGGTCACTGCACGGGTGACCCAGGTGTGCGCCTGGCCCAGGTAATGGGCCGGGTCGAGCAGGCGATCCAGTTCAGCCGCAGACAGCTCGGCGGTCACTTGCGGTTCATCCGCCAATACTTCACGCAAGTGGCGCCGCTCGGTCACGGCGCGTTTGCAGCACTGCTCCAGCAGATGGTGGGCGGTGTCGCGGCCCAGGCGCTGGGCAAGCACGATGCTGACAGCTTCGGCTAGCAGCAGGCCCTGGGTCAGGTCGAGGTTCTGCGCCATGCGCTCGGGGTCGACCTCCAGCCCTTCACTGACCAACACCGCCTGTTGCAAGGCGCCGGACACCAACCGACAAATCTCCGGCAGGGTTTCCCATTCGGCATGCCACAAGCCCAGGCTGCGTTCATGCTCCTGGGGCATGGCACTGAACATCGTCGCCACCAGGCCCGGTACGCGGGTGGCGGCGCTGATCAGTACCGCGGCGCCCACAGGGTTGCGCTTGTGGGGCATGGTCGAAGAACCACCCTTGCCCGGCGCCGCAGGTTCAAATACCTCCGCCGCTTCTGTTTGCATCAACAGGCTGATATCGCGACCCAGCTTGCCGAGGCTGCCGGCGATCAGGCCGAGCACGCTGGCAAATTCCACCAGGCGATCACGCTGGGTATGCCAGGGTTGTTCGGGCAAGCCCAACTGCAATTCAGCGGCCAAGGCTTCGGCGACGGGCATGGCGTGTTCGCCGAGCGCTGCCAAAGTGCCGGACGCGCCGCCGAACTGCAGCACCAGCAAACGCGGCTTCAACTCGGCAAGGCGCTGGCGACTGCGCGTCACGGCGCCCAGCCAACCAGCGATTTTCATGCCCAGGGTGACCGGTGTCGCGTGTTGCAACCAAGTACGCCCGGCCAATGGCACGGCGGCGTAACGCTGGGCCTGGGCAGCCAGCACATCGCCCAGGCGCGCCAGGTCCGCTTCGATCAACCCCAGTGCCTGGCGCAACTGCAGCACCAGGCCAGTGTCCATCACGTCCTGGCTGGTCGCGCCCAGATGCACATAGCGCTCGGCGCCGGGATCTTCACTGGCAATCAACTTGCCCAGTGCCTTGACCAACGGAATCGCCGAGTTGCCTGCCGTGGCAATCGCCACGCCGAGGGCGTCCACGTCGTAGAGCGAAGCCAGGCAAGCCTGGGCAATCGGCGCCACGGCGGCCTGCGGAATCAACCCGACCTGGGCCTCAGCCCGGGCCAGCGCGGCCTCGAAATCCAGCATGCCCTGCAGGCGTCCCTGGTCGCAGAACACTTCCGCCATGCTGCCGGCGGTGAAGTAAGCGTCGAACAGTTGATTGCTCGTGCGCAGCGTCATAACTCGTCCCTTATAGATCGTGGTGCAGGTAAGCCGCCTGTTTCGGCAGGCGCAAGCTGAACAGGAAGGCCACCGCCATCATCGCAGTGACGTACCAATAAAAGGTGTTTTCCATGCCGATGGATTTCAAGCTCAGCGCGACCACTTCCGCGGAGCCACCAAACACTGCGTTCGCCACGGCATAGGCCAGGCCCACGCCCAAGGCACGTACCTGGGGCGGGAACATCTCGGCTTTGACCAGGCCGCTGATAGAGGTGTAGAAGCTGACAATCGCCAGGGCCAGGGTAATCAGCACAAAGGCCAGGAACGGGCTGGTCACGGTTTTCAGGGTCAACAGGATCGGCACGGTGAACAGGGTGCCAAGGCCGGCGAACCAGAGCATGGAATTACGCCGGCCGATCTTGTCGGCCAGCATGCCGAACAGCGGCTGCATGCACATGTACAGAAACAGCGCCCCGGTCATGATGTAGCTGGACGTCTTGGCGTGCATACCCACGGTGTTCACCAGGTACTTCTGCATGTAGGTGGTGAAGGTATAGAAAATCAGCGAGCCACCGGCGGTGTAGCCAAGCACGGTGATGAAGGCTTTGCCGTGGTCGCGAAACAGCGCGACGATACTGCCGGCGTCCTTGTCTTCGCGCATTTCCTTGCTGGTGGTTTCTTTCAGGGTGCGGCGCAGCAGCAGGGAGATCACCGCAGCAATCGCGCCGATCACAAAAGGAATGCGCCAGCCCCAGGCACGCAATTCTTCTTCGGTGAGGATCTGCTGCAGGATCACCACCACCAACACCGCCAGCAACTGGCCGCCGATCAGGGTCACGTACTGGAACGAGGCGAAGAAACCGCGCTGGCCCTTGAGCGCGACTTCACTCATGTAGGTCGCCGTGGTGCCGTATTCGCCCCCCACCGACAAGCCCTGGAACAGCCGCGCCACCAACAGTAGCGCCGGCGCCCAGGCACCGATGTCGTTATAGGTGGGCAGGAAGGCGATGACCAGGGAACCGGCGCACATCATCAGCACCGAGATCATCATCGAGTTCTTGCGCCCGTGCTTGTCGGCCACCCGGCCAAACAACCAGCCGCCGATAGGCCGCATCAGGAACCCGGCGGCGAACACGCCGGCGGTGTTGAGCAGCTGCACCGTGGGATCGTCGGAGGGGAAAAACGCCGGGGCGAAATAAATCGCGCAGAAGGCGTAGACGTAGAAGTCGAACCATTCGACAAGGTTGCCGGATGAGGCACCGACAATCGCAAAAATCCGTTTGCTGCGTTCTTCTCCGGTGTAGTGGCTGGTTGTTGTTGTCATGTTTTTTCACTCAGTGGGAACGGTTATAGCCTAGACATACTTTGCAACAACCATGTTCCGCAAGCAGACTTTTGGGTATGCAGTGACTGTAAGGGCCTCATCGGGGGCAAGCCCCCTCCCACATTTGGACTTGTGACATTCAATGTGGGAGGGGGCTTGCTCCCGATGAGGCCTACAGCCAACTCAGTAATCGAAAAACACCGTTTCCTTGTCTGTCCCCTGCAAAATCACATTCCACTGATGCACACCCTGCGCGTCCGCCTTGGCAATCAAGGTACCGCGACGCTCTGCTGGCACACATGCCAACAGCGGGTCATCGCCATTGAGCGCCTCGCCGTCAAAATAAATCCGCGTCAGCAAGTGCTTCACCAGCCCCCGGGCAAATACCAGTACCACCAGATGCGGCGCCTGGGTCGTGCCTTTCAATCCCGGCACACTGCCTGGTTTGATGGTGGTAAAGCGAAAGCGCCCTTCGGCATCTACCGGCACCCGGCCGAAGCCTTCGAAGTTGGGGTCAAGCGCCTTGTCCTGCTCATCCTCAGGGTGGTCGTATTTGCCGGCGGCATTGGCCTGCCAGACTTCCAGCATGGCGTCGTTGACGATATCGCCGTTGCCGTCCAGCACTTGCCCGCTGATCGCCACGCGTTCGCCGAGGGTCGCGGCTACCGTCAGGTCTTCGCGGTTCAGCCAGGTCAGGCCGATGTGGTAATAAGGCCCGACGGTGTGGGACGTGGTTGCGTAGAGTGTCATCTCATTTCTCCATCGGCGTGGCGTCGCGGCCGCGCAGGACGATGTCCCAGCGGTAACCGAGAGCGTAGGACGGAACGGTTTTTTCCAGGTCGAATCGCGCGATCAAGCGCTCCTTGGCACTGGTATCCGGTACACAGTTGTAGATTGGGTCGTATTCCAGCAACGGGTCACCGGGGAAATACATTTGCGTCACCAACCGCGTCAGCACACTGGGGCCGAACAGCGAAAAGTGGATATGCGCCGGGCGCCATGCATTGTGGTGGTTGCCCCACGGGTACGCGCCGGGCTTGATGGTCTGGAACTGGTACCAGCCATCGGCGTCGGTGACGGTGCGCCCGGTGCCGGTGAAATTCGGGTCCAGCGGTGCATCGTGCAGGTCGCGCTTGTGGTTGTAGCGACCAGCGGCGTTGGCCTGCCAGATCTCCACGAGGATGCCCGGCACCGGTAGGCCGTTCTCATCGAGTACGCGGCCGTGAATGATGATGCGCTCGCCTTGGGGCTCGCCTTCATGCTGGGCCGTCAGGTCGTTGTCCTTCTCATTGATACGCTCGGCGCCGATGATCGGGCCGGTGATTTCCGACAAGGAATGGGGCAGGAACACCAATGGCTGGGACGGCGAACGCAGGTTCGTCGACTGGTAGGCCGGGTGCAGGTAATCAGGTTGGGTACCCGCGTGCGGGCGCCGGTAACCGGGCTTGTCACTCATGGAGCAATCCTCTCTTATTGGACGCGTTCAATCGCCAGGGCCAGCCCTTGGCCGACACCCACGCACATGGTCGCCAGGCCTTTGCTGCCGCCGGTTTTTTCCAATTGGTGCAGGGCCGTCAGGACCAGCCGCGCACCGCTCATGCCCAGGGGGTGGCCGAGGGCGATGGCGCCACCGTTCGGGTTGACCTGGGGGGCATCGTCGGCAAGCCCCAGTTCGCGCAGCACTGCCAGGCCTTGGCTGGCAAAGGCTTCGTTGAGTTCAATCACATCAAAGTCAGTGACCGCCAACCCCAGGCGCTCCACCAGCTTGCGCACCGCAGGCACCGGGCCGATACCCATCAGACGCGGGGCGACACCGGCACTGGCCATGCCCAGTACGCGGGCGCGGGCAGTGAGACCGTGTTTCTTTACCGCTTCGGCAGACGCGAGGATCAATGCCGCAGCGCCGTCGTTCACGCCCGAAGCGTTGCCGGCAGTGACGGTCTTGTCCGGACCGTTGACTGGCTTGAGCTTGGCCAGGGCTTCCAGGCTGGTGTCCCGTGGGTGCTCATCGTGCTCCACTACAGTTTCACCTTTTTTATGGGCGACCCGCACCGGCACGATTTCCTCGGCGAAGAAGCCGGCGGCTTGTGCGGCGGCGGTGCGCTGCTGGCTGCGCAGGGCGAAAGCGTCCTGGTCGGCGCGGGAAACCTGATAGTCGTCGGCGACATTGTCGGCGGTCTGCGGCATGGCATCCACACCGTACTGGGCCTTCATCAGCGGGTTGATAAAGCGCCAGCCGATGGTGGTGTCCTCCAGCTTCATGTTGCGCGAAAACGCCGCATCAGCCTTGCCCATCACGAAGGGAGCACGGGACATCGACTCGACGCCACCGGCAATCGCCAGCTCCATTTCGCCGCTGGCGATGGCGCGAAAGGCCGTGCCGATGGCATCCATGCCCGAGGCGCACAGACGGTTGAGGGTCACGCCCGGAACGCTTTCCGGCAGCCCCGCCAGCAACAGTGCCATGCGCGCCACGTTGCGGTTGTCTTCGCCGGCCTGGTTGGCGCAGCCGAGGAACACCTCGTCCACTGCATTCCAATCCACCGAGGGGTTGCGCTCGATCAGCGCCTTGATCGGCAGCGCCGCCAGGTCATCGGCGCGTACAGTCGACAAGCCGCCGCCAAAACGGCCGATAGGCGTGCGAATGGCATCACAGATGAATACGTCGCGCATCAGGCTTCTCCCGGCGCTTGGCCGTGGGCCGCGGCCGTGCGTGCTTCGAGGTCACGCAGGGCGGTCAGTTCTGTCTCGGTGGGTTCAGCCGTGGTGCTGACCTGGTCGGCAAAGCGAATCGCCCAACCGGTGGCGGCCACTACCTGTTCACGGGTCACGCCGGGATGCAGCGCGGTGACCACGAATTCATGGCTGCCCTCCTCCGGTTCCATGATGCACAGGTCGGTAATGATGCCTACGGGTCCTGCGCCGGGCAGGCCAAGACGCTTGCGTGAGTCGCCGCCTTCGCCGTGACCGACAGAGGTGATGAAGTCCAGCTTGTCGACAAACGAACGGGACGATTGCTTAAGGATGATCAGCACGCTCTTGGCCGAACCGGCAATCTCCGGCGCGCCACCGGCACCGGGCAAACGCACCTTGGGCTGGTGATAGTCACCGACCACGGTGGTGTTGATATTGCCGAACCGATCAACCTGGGCCGCGCCGAGAAAGCCCACATCAATGCGCCCGCCCTGCAGCCAATAGCGAAAGATCTCACCGGTGGGCACCACGGTGTCGGCGGTCTCCGCCAACTCGCCATCGCCGATGGACAGCGGCAGCACGCTGGGCTTGGCCCCAATCGGGCCGGACTCGTAGATCAGCACCACGTCGGGCGATGAAGTCAGGCGCGCCAGGTTGGCGGCCTTGGACGGCAGACCGATGCCGACGAAGCACACCGAGCCGTTCTGCAAGCGGCGTGCAGCGGCGACGGTCATCATTTCATTAGTGGAGTAAGCCATTACTTGGCCTCCTGCGCGGTGGCCAGCTTGGCCCGGAATTCATTGAAATCGGCGGTGCCGTGGATGTATTCGTCGATCCAAGCAGTAAAGGTTTCACGGTCGCGGGCAATCGGGTCCCACGCCTGGTAGAAACGGTTATCGCGCTCGTTGTAGCCGTGGGCGTAGGAGGGATGTGCACCTCCGGGTACGAGGCATACCGCCGTCAGCGCCCAGGTCGGCAACACGCAGCTGTTCATCGGTGCATTCAGGTCATCGACGATTTCCTCGACGGTGACGATGCAGCGCTTGGCCGCCAGGGCCGCTTCCTTCTGCACGCCGAGAATGCCCCAGAGCAGCACGTTGCCCTTGCGATCGGCTTTCTGTGCGTGGATCACGGTGATGTCCGGACGTACCGACGGTACCGCCGCCAGCACTTCACCAGTAAACGGGCAGGTAACGGTCTTGATCAGTGGGTTGACCTTGGGCAAGTCAGAACCGGCGTAGGCACGCAGTACCGCGAACGGTAGGCCCGATGCCCCGGCGACGTAGGCATTGGCCAGGTCGGCGTGGCTGTGTTCTTCGATCTCCAGAGGCTGCGGCCATTGCTTCTCGACCGCGTCGCGCAGCCGATGCAGGGAGCCCACACCCGGGTTGCCGCCCCAGGAAAAAATCAACTTGCGCGCACAGCCGGCACCGATCAACTGGTCGTAGATCAGGTCAGGGGTCATACGTACCAGTGTCAGGTCTTTTTTGCCTTGACGAATGATTTCATGACCTGCGGCCGTGGGGATCAGGTGGGTAAAGCCTTCGAGGGCGACGGTATCGCCGTCGTTCACGAAGCGCTTGACCGCATCACGCAGAGTGAGGATTTCAGCCATGGGGTTGGGCTCCCGCTGTTGATCAAAAAAGGCGCTGAGGGGGCGCCGAAGTGCTTGAAGGTTAAGCCGGGGATAGGGGCCAAACAATCCGATAATCGACGCAGCGTTCGATAAACGAACAGATTGTTACCTAGCTAACCTTCAAATGTGGGAGGGGCAAGCCCCCCCACATTTGATCCCCGCCAGGCTTAGGTGGCGTCGGCATGGCTGACCATGCCCTTGATCACCACCGCAGCCGTGGCCAACGCCGCCGGGATCACCAGTGCCGTAAGCACCTGCTCGAAATTCCAACCCAGGCCCAGCAAGGTGGCGCCCATCCATGCGCCCAGAATTGCGCCGAAGCGGCCAATGCCAAGCATCCACGACACACCGGTGGCACGCCCCTGGGTTGGGTAGAACCGTGCGGCCAGGGACGGCATCGCCGATTGCGCACCGTTGACGCACATCCCGGCGATCAGCACGAGGGTCGCCAGTAGCGTGATATTGCCCAGGCTCTGCCCGACCGCGTAGGCAAACACTCCGGCCAACAGATAGAAGGTACCGATCACTTTGTGCGGGTTGAACCGGTCCATCGCCCAGCCCACGCCCACTGCACTCAACACCCCGCCAAACTGGAACAACGCGCCGATAAACGCGGCCTGTTCCATGCTGGCGCCGCTGTCGCGCATCAACGTGGGCAGCCAACTGGTCAGCAGGTACACAATCACCAGGCCCATGAAGTAAGTGAGCCACAACAGCAAGGTGCCGGCGCTGTAGGTGCCCGAGAAGATCACCGCGAACACATTGCGGGCCTTGACGGTTTTTTGCTCCGGCACGCTGAAAGCGCTGGCTTGGGCGACGATACCGGGCTCGATGGGGGCAAGGGTTTTGCGCACCTTGTCGGTGCCGCGATTGCGTACCACCAGGTAACGCGCCGATTCCGGCAACCACGCCAACAGCACCAGCGCCAGGATCAATGGCAGGATGCCGCCAATCAGCAACAGGCTGTGCCAACCGAAGGCTGGGATCAGCTTGGCCGAAATAAACCCACCGCCAGCCATGCCCAGGTTGAAGCCGCAGAACATGCTGGTCACCAGCAACGACTTATGGCGCTCGGGGGTGTATTCGGAGAGCAAGGTAGTGGCATTCGGCATGCCGGCGCCCAGGCCCAGCCCGGTGAGAAAGCGCAGCACCAGCAACTGATCGACATTACTGCTGTAGGCCGACGCCAAGCTGAACGCTCCAAACACCACCACCGCGCCCACCAACACGACTTTACGGCCAAAGCGATCGGCCAGCGGGCCGGAACCCAGTGCGCCGAACACCATGCCGATCAACGCGGCGCTCATCACCGGGCCGAGGCTGGCGCGATCGATGCCCCAGTCCTGGGACAGTGCCGGTGCGATAAAGCCCATGGCCGCTGTATCGAGCCCGTCAAGAAAGACAATCAGGAAACATAGAATGACCACGCGCCACTGATAGCGTGACAGTGGCTGGGTATTGATGAAGGACTGCACGTCCAGGGTGGTACCGACAGAAGGCTGATTCATTATTTTTATTCCACACCGATGGCGGGCTGACGACCTCAGGTCATCATTATTATTGGGCAGCTCCTCAGAGCGCTGCCGCACATTAATAAGCCAGGGGAAACACCGTCAATCGAGCCAACCGGGATCTGTGCGGTCACCGAACAGCTTAGGCAAACAACTGCGCACTCAACTCGCGGCTGGCGCTGAGCATGCTCGGCAAAAAGCGCTGCTCCAACTCACTGCGGCTGACCCGTCCGGCATGGGTGCTGACATTGAGCGCGGCCAGTACCTGGCCAGACGCGTCATACACCGGTACCGCAATAGAACGCAGGCCCTGCTCCAGTTCCTGGTCGACAATGCACCAGCCTTGCTGACGGACCTGTTGCAGGCATTCGAACAGGGCTTCAGGCGTGGTCAAGGTACGGCTGGTCTTGGTTTGCAGGTCGGCATGCTGGAGATAGTCCTGCAACGAAGCATCGTCGAGAGCGGCCAGCAAAATCCGCCCCATGGACGTGCAATACGCCGGCAGCCGCCCACCCACAGACAAATCAACGGAGATCAGCCGCTGGGTGGTGGCCGAACGGGCGATATAGAGGATGTCATCGCCCTCGAGGGTGGCCATGTTGCAGGCTTCATGCAGCTGCTCGCTCATGCGGTCCAGATAGGGTTGGGCCGACACGGCCAACGGTGTGGACGACAGATAGGCGTGACCAAGGGTCAGCACTTTAGGCAACAACGAGTAGGTGCGCCCATCGGTGGTGGCGTAGCCAAGCTTGATCAGGGTATGCAGGCAACGACGCACGGCGGCGCGGGGGATTTCCGTGCGATGGCTGATCTGGGCGATGGTCAGGTGCCGCTTGCGTTCCTGGAACGCCTGCACCACGGCCAGGCCACGGGCCAGGGAGGTCATGAAATCCGGATCACCGGTGAAGGCCTGGATGCGCTTGGCCGGTGATGCCACGATCGGCGGCGCCACTGATGCAAAGGAGTTGCGCAATTGATCGTTCATTTCAGGGGTCCTTTCTCTTGTTTTCACCACGGGAGGGTTGGCCGCCATTACAAGCCGTGCCGGACGCGATGCACAAGACAGCGCCGGCAACATTGGGCGATTATCGGACAATCATGCGATTATCGCAATTTGACCCGCACTGGCGCGCCCCCTGTGGTCAACGTTTCAGATTTGCCTGATAAATCCAAAAAATGTGGCCGTTTACCCTGCCCTTTAGAATGAACGTAGACATTAGGATGACGGCGTTCACAAATACTGGCGCCCGCATGTAATAAAACCCTCACACAACGTTGACGCTTTTTAACTTCGTAGTGATAGTGTTATTCAAATGCGCCGCTATAATGCAACCTGTGCAGAGGTCAGCCCGATATCACTATCGGAATTGGAGCTCGCCAGGCGCTGCGGGATGTATGCAGCGACGGTCACAATACCCGCTTAAAAGAACTGCCCTCAGGTCTGCATTCCAAGTTGAACAGTTCGACTGTTCAACCTGAAACCATCCGAGGACGACTTTCAGGCATGACGCTGCGCAATCAATAAACTTAACTCAATTAGGTAACACTGTGACGAAAGATGAACTGCGCGCGGAACTTGAGCGCCAGGAGCAACGTTACAAGGACGTCTACGGCGGGGAAGTCACCACCTACGCTGCGCAACCTGAGCCAGAACGCAAGCCATGGCGCAAGCGAGCCAGCCTGCTCGACCAAGCCTTTGCCCAGGAAATCCAAAAGATAGAACAGGAACTCAAGACTGAAGAGCCATAAGCACTTGCGTTCGAGCTTCCAGGGTCTGCTGTCTCTGCCGGTCCACCACTGGCAGAGGGCTCCATGGCGCACCGCCCGCTGGTCAGTAACCTACGGCCGCCAACGAAATTTCATACAAATGTTTCAGGCATGACATTTTCATGACCAACGCCGGTCTTTTCCGGCCTGAGCTTTATAAATCAAAGACTTGCCAAAGCCCCGAAAACCCTGGGATGCGTCCATCCTGGCGCGGGTTTTTCAATGAAGATTGTTACCGATGAGCAGCTAATGCATCGATTACCGATGTTTTCTGGCATAATCGCGCCCCCTTACGACCGGGTCAGAAAACCTTCATGATCGATTTATTCAGCGGACTGGATGCTTGGGTTCTAGTGAGCCTGTTGCTCGCCCTGGCCTTTGTCCTCGCCTTCGAGTTCATCAATGGCTTTCATGACACCGCTAACGCGGTGGCCACAGTCATCTATACCAAAGCCATGCCGCCACACCTGGCCGTGTTCTTTTCCGGGGTGTTCAATTTCCTCGGCGTATTGCTCGGTGGTGTCGGTGTCGCCTACGCCATCGTGCATTTGCTGCCGGTGGAGTTGCTGATCAATGTGAACACCGGCCATGGCTTGGCGATGGTCTTCTCTTTATTGGCTGCGGCTATCACCTGGAACCTGGGCACTTGGTACTTTGGTATCCCCGCCTCCAGCTCCCACACCCTGATCGGCTCGATCCTCGGTGTCGGCCTGGCCAATGCCCTGATCAACGACATCCCCCTGGCTGACGGTGTGAACTGGCAGAAAGCCGTGGATATCGGCGCGTCCCTGGTGTTCTCGCCGATGGCCGGCTTTCTGGTCGCAGCCCTGGTGCTGATCGGCCTGAAGTGGTGGCGCCCGCTGTCGAAGATGCACAAGACTCCGGACCAGCGCCGCAAGCTAGACGACAAGAAACACCCGCCGTTCTGGAACCGCCTGGTCCTGGTGATTTCGGCCATGGCCGTCAGCTTCGTACACGGCTCCAACGACGGCCAGAAAGGTATCGGCCTGATCATGCTGGTGCTGATCGGTATCGTGCCGGCGCAGTTCGTCCTTGACCTGGGCAGCACAACCTACCAGATCGAGCGTACCCGCGACGCGACCCTGCACCTGAACCAGTTCTACCAGCGTAACCACGAGACCCTGGGCGAGTTCCTGGCCCTGGGCAAAAGCGTGAAGGATGACCTGCCGGGCAAGTTCCGCTGCAACCCGCAGCAGACCGAACCGACGATCAACGCGCTGCTGGGCACCTTGAAAGGCGTTTCGGACTACCACTCGCTGACTGCCGACCACCGCATTGAAGTACGTCGCTACCTGCTCTGCCTGGACGACACCGCGAAGAAAGTCGGCAAGCTGCCAGGCCTGGATTCCCGTGAGAAGTCCGACCTCGACAAGCTGCGCAAAGACCTGACCGCCACCACCGAGTACGCCCCGTTCTGGGTGATCCTTGCGGTCGCACTCGCCCTGGGCCTGGGCACCATGGTGGGCTGGAAGCGCGTGGTACTGACTATCGGCGAGAAGATCGGCAAGCAGGGCATGACCTATGCCCAGGGCATGTCGGCCCAGATCACCACCGCCACCATGATCGGCTTCGCCAATATCTTCGCTCTGCCGGTGTCCACCACCCACGTGCTGTCTTCAGGCGTCGCGGGCACCATGGTCGCCAACAAGAGCGGCCTGCAAGGCGGCACCGTCAAGACCATCTTGATGGCCTGGATATTGACCCTGCCGGCGACCGTGGGCCTGTCGGCCGGGTTGTTCTGGTTGGCGTCCAAGGCATTGGGCAACTGATAGCCAGCCGGCCATAAAAAAGGTGCGATCCGCGAGGGTCGCACCTTTTTTATATTCGCGGTTAGAGAAAAGCAGAGCAAAAAAAAGGGCGACCGAAGTCGCCCAAAATGCCTTGCGTGCCCATGTAATCCGGAAAAACCTAAGGTTTTTTACGCTTGTTCGCGTCTTTCCAGATAAAAAATCCAAACCCTACAAAAAACAGCACCATGAGGCTTACAGTCAGCACTCCGGCAAAAACCACATTATCGATAAACATGACCGGCCTCCTGCACTTGCCCTGTTGCGATAGGGCTAAGTTAATGGAGAAGGCGCAGTGGGAAATTGATCAGGATCAATGTCGCCCATAAGAGGGCGTAAAGAAGGGTAATAACTGACCTGCATCAATGGATGCAGGCTGTTTCAACGCTTTTTCGGTTTGTTTTTCGACTTCTTCTTGGTTTTTCCCAAGGGCATGGCTTGTTCAAAGGCTTGGCGCACTTCATTCAAGCGTTTGTCATTGAGGTCGTGTACACGCTTGGCGCGTTCGGCATTCAGGTCAATCAGCTTATCGTCATCACTCATGGCTTGGCTTACGTCGTGGCGGGAATACCCCAATAATGCGGCCTGCCCCGCCCCACGGCAAATCAGCGGGCGACAAAATGCAGGGCATCGACCAAAATCGGCACCTTCCACTCGACCCAGGAGACGCATCCAGGTGGCCTTGCACAACGACCTTCCACCGCTGCTGGCCCTGCGCGCCTTCGAAGCCGTGGCGCGGCACTTGAGCTTTATCAAGGCGGCGGACGAGTTGTCGGTGACCCAAAGCGCGCTGAGCCATCAGGTGCACAAGCTCGAACAGCATTTGGGCAAGCCGCTGTTTATCCGGCGTACCCGTGCGATTGATCTGACATTGGACGGGCAACACTACTACGATCAAATCCGCCCGGCCCTGGAAGCCATCGGCGCGGCAACTCGCAGCCAACGTGTGGCCCCCAGCGCCGGCGTACTGCGCATCGGCGTGCTGGCGTCGTTCGCCACGCTATGGCTGGCACCGCGCCTGGCCGACTTTCTGCAGCGCTACCCGCACATCCAGGTAGAGTTGCTGCCCGCGATCCAACTGGCCAACGTCGCCACGGCCGAGGTTGACCTGGCCATCCGTTACGGCAAGGGCGATTGGCCCGACGTGCAGGCCACACGCCTGATGCCCGAAATCCTGTCCCCGGTGTGCAGCCCGGGTTTCAAGGCCAGGCAGATGCCCCATGGCGCCTTGTTGATGGCAACTTCGCACCGCCCTTTCGAATGGACGGACTGGTCTGCCCATTACCGGGTCGACCTCAGCCCCTACCCCCGCGTCATGCTGCATGACTACAACATTGTGGTCGAAGCCACCGTGGCCGGCCAGGGTATCGCCATGGGCCGCCATCGCCTGATCGAGCGCAGACTCCAGGAAGGCAGCCTGGTCCAGGCGTTTGACTGGCCGCCCTATCACAGTGAAATCGGCTATTGGCTGATCGCACCCCAAGGCCCGCTCAGCCAAGCGGCCGAGTGTTTCAGCCAGTGGCTCAAGCAAACCTGCGCAAACGCGTGAGTTTTTTCGATACGTCGATTGAGATCTATCCGTTTGTCGGCCATCGCGTCAATCGACATGCTCAAACCTCCTGAACCTGGAGGCTTCACCATGACCGATTCCATCCGCCAACGCGTACACGCCCTCGGCCTGATACTGCCAACGCCCAGCCAGCCGGCGGCCAACTACATCAGCCATGTCATCAGCCAACACCAACTGTTTATCTCCGGACAAATTCCCCTGGTCGATGGTAAACCGGCCTACATCGGGCGCCTGGGCGATTCCCTCAGCGATGAACAAGGCACCCACGCGGCGGAACTGGCGGCGCTGGGCCTGCTGGGGCAATTGAGCGATGCGCTGGGGGACGACCTGTCGCGTGTAACGCGTACCCTGCGCCTGGGCGTATTCATCGCCAGCACTGCCGAATTCCAGCACCAGAGCGTGGTCGCCAATGGCGCCTCGAACCTGCTGGTCAATGCCCTGGGCGATAAGGGCCGACATGTGCGCACCGCCATAGGCGTCTGCAGTTTGCCTGCCGGCGTCGCCGTCGAGGTGGATGCCATTTTCGAGCTGCAACCGTGAGCGCGCTGGACATCCAGCAATTGCGCGACACCACGCCCGGCTGTCAGTCGGGCATCGTGCATTTCAACCACGCAGGAGCGTCCTTGCCCAGCCAGGCGACACTGGACGCCATCATCGAGCAGTTGCATTGTGAGGCCCGCGACGGCCCGATGGAGGCCGGCGAACGGGGCGCCGTGCTGGTGGAAAAAGCCCGCCGCGCCGCCGGACAGTTGCTCAATGCGCCGGCGTCGTCGATTGCCTTCGCCAGCAGTGGCTCCACAGCCTGGAGCATGGCGTTCCAGGCGTTGGGGCCTTGGCAGCCGGGCGACCGCATCCTGGTGGGCCGCCATGAATGGGGCGGCAACCTGGCGAGCATGGCGCTGGCCGTGCAAGCGGGTGCACAGGTGGAGGTGATCCCCTGTGACGCCGCCGGCGCGGTCTGCCCGGTGGCACTTGAGGCAATGCTCGACGCCCATGTGAAGCTGATCGACCTTACCTGGCTACCGGCCAACAGTGGCCTGATCAACCCGGCCCAGGCCATCGGCGCGGTAGCCCGGCGGCATGCCATCCCCTACTTTATCGACGCCGGCCAAGCCGTCGGCCAGGTGCCAGTGGATGTGCAAGCGTTGCAGTGCGACGTGCTCAAGTCCGCCGGTCGCAAACACCTGCGCGGGCCTCGCGGTACCGCACTGCTCTATATACGGCCTGATTTTCTCCAGCACCTGAACCCCGTCCAGCGCGACGTGTTTTCAGCGCCCTGGACTGCCGAGGGCTTCGACTTGCGCAACGATGCCCGGCGTTTCGAAACCAGCGAAGTGTCCTTCGCCTTGCTGGCAGGCTTGGGCAATGCGTTGCAAGAGATCAATCGATGGGGGATCGAGCGGGTGTGGGAGAGGGTCTCGCAGACCAGCACACGTATCCGCGAAGCACTGCGTCAGCTACCGCAGATTACCCTGCACGACTTGGGCACCACGCATTCAGGTTTGATCGCTTTCAACCTGGCTGGCTGGGATAGCTTTGAACTCAAGCGGCGCCTGGGATTGAAGCGCATCAACATCGGCGCCAATGGTATCGCCTACACGCCGCTGGATATGCAAGCACGCGGGCTGGCAAGCATTGCACGAATATCCGTCAGCCCGCTCAACACCGATGATGACATCGAGCGGCTGATGACGGCCCTGGTTGAACTGATCGATTAAACCTCGATATCCACCCACAGGCCCTGGCGCGGCGCATCTTCGATCAGCGGCGCCACGGGAACAGTGTTGTCAGCGTTGAGCAGGTCGCCGGGAATGGGCAGGTGCTGCTGCGCCTCATCGTCGGCTTCACGCTGGCGCTTCTGTTGATCTTGCTGGCGACGTTGTTCTTCGCGCAGCAGAAAGGTCGATTGCTCGGCATCGCCCTTCTTCAGGTCGATGGTGCTCTCGTTGGAGCCCGGTTGAACGGGGACCACCGGCGGAATATCCGGCTTCTGGCGTGCCGGATCGAGTTGCGACGTGACCGGCACAACACTGACGGGCAGCATGGGTGGAAGCATGATAGTTATTCTCCTGATCAACAGGCTGTCGGCGGATGGCAAGGCGACTTGAGCACCGGCGTGCCAAGCTGTGACCCAGTCGACACTCGCAAGTGCCCGCCACCCGTCGATTCAACTCCCGGCGCACCTCACAAACAGCGTAGTTTTTGTCAGAGTCCTTGGGCGCAGGGGCTTGTTCCGTTAAGATAGTCGGCTTTTTCACGGCGGGAGTCAGGCAGCATGGCGCAGCAGTATCAACCGGGGCAACGCTGGATTAGTGACAGCGAAGCAGAGCTGGGGTTAGGCACCGTTCTGGCACAGGACGGGCGCTTGTTGACCGTGCTCTATCCGGCCACTGGCGACACCCGCCAGTATGCGCTACGGAATGCGCCCCTCACTCGCGTGAGGTTTTCGCCGGGTGACACCATCACCCATTTCGAAGGCTGGAAAATGACCGTACAGGAAGTCGACGACGTCGATGGCCTGCTGGTCTACCACGGCCTCAACGGGCAGAACGAGCAGGTCACCCTGCCGGAAACCCAACTGTCCAACTTTATCCAGTTCCGCCTGGCCAGCGACCGTCTGTTCGCCGGGCAGATCGACCCGCTGGCCTGGTTCTCGCTGCGCTATCACACCCTGGAACACACCAGCCGCCAACTGCAATCATCATTGTGGGGCCTGGGTGGCGTACGCGCGCAACCTATTGCGCACCAACTGCACATCGCCCGTGAAGTCGCTGACCGTATCGCGCCACGAGTCTTGCTGGCTGACGAAGTGGGCCTGGGCAAGACCATCGAAGCGGGCCTGGTGATCCATCGCCAACTGCTCTCGGGCCGTGCCAGCCGCGTGCTGATCCTGGTCCCGGAAAACCTGCAACACCAGTGGCTGGTGGAAATGCGCCGCCGCTTCAACCTGCAGGTCGCGCTGTTCGATGAAGAGCGCTTTATCGAAAGCGATGCCACCAACCCGTTCGAAGACACCCAGCTTGCACTCGTTGCGCTGGAATGGCTGGTGGATGACGAGAAGGCCCAGGACGCGCTGTTTGCGGCCGGCTGGGATTTGCTGGTGGTCGACGAAGCCCACCACCTGGTGTGGCATGAAGACAAGGCCAGCGCCGAATACAGCCTGGTCGAGCAGCTTGCCGAGGTCATTCCCGGCGTCCTGCTGCTGACCGCCACCCCGGAACAACTCGGCCAGGACAGCCACTTTGCGCGGCTGCGCCTGCTCGACCCAAACCGTTTCCACGACCTGCAAGCCTTCCGCGCCGAGAGCGAGAACTATCGCCCGGTTGCCGAGGCCGTGCAGGAACTGCTGGACAAGGGCCGCCTGTCACCGGCCGCGCACAAGACTATCCAGGGTTTCCTCGGTAACGAAGGCGAAGCCCTGCTCACCGCCGTCAACGATGGCGACAGCGAAGCCAGCGCCCGCCTGGTGCGTGAACTGCTTGACCGTCACGGCACCGGCCGCGTGCTGTTCCGCAATACCCGTGCCGCCGTGCAGGGCTTCCCCGAGCGCAAGCTGCACGCCTACCCGCTGCCGAACCCGGATGAATACCTCGAATTGCCTTTGGGCGAACACGCCGAGCTGTACCCGGAAGTCAGCTTCCAGGCGCAACCGGACATCGAGGAAGAAAACCGCTGGTGGCGCTTCGACCCACGGGTCGAGTGGCTGATCGACCAACTGAAAATGCTCAAGCGCACCAAGGTCCTTGTGATCTGCGCCCACGCCGAAACCGCCATGGACCTGGAAGACGCCCTGCGCGTGCGCTCCGGCATCCCGGCCACGGTGTTCCACGAGGGCATGAACATCCTCGAGCGTGACCGCGCCGCCGCCTACTTCGCCGATGAAGAGTTCGGTGCCCAGGTGCTGATCTGTTCGGAAATCGGCAGTGAAGGCCGCAACTTCCAGTTCTCCCATCACCTGGTGCTGTTCGACCTGCCGTCCCACCCCGACCTGCTGGAACAGCGTATTGGCCGTCTGGACCGGATCGGCCAGAAACACGTGATCGAACTGCACGTACCGTACCTGGAAACCAGCCCGCAACAGCGCCTGTTCCAGTGGTACCACGAAGCGCTCAACGCCTTCCTCAATACCTGCCCGACCGGCAACGCCTTGCAGCATCAGTTCGGCCCGCGCCTGCTGCCATTGCTGGAAGCTGCCGACGACGGCGAGTGGCAAGCCCTGATCGACGAAGCCCGTGCCGAGCGCGAACGCCTGGAGCAGGAGCTGCACACCGGTCGTGACCGCTTGCTGGAACTCAACTCCGGCGGCGCCGGTGAAGGCGATGCGCTGGTCGAAGACATCCTCGAGCAAGACGACCAGTTCGCCCTGCCGATCTATATGGAAACCCTGTTCGACGCCTTCGGCATCGACAGCGAGGACCATTCGGAAAACGCGCTGATCTTGAAGCCCAGCGAAAAAATGCTCGACGCCAGCTTCCCCCTGGGTGACGACGAGGGTGTGACCATCACCTACGACCGCAACCAGGCACTGTCGCGCGAAGACATGCAGTTCATCACTTGGGAACACCCAATGGTGCAAGGCGGCATGGACCTGGTACTGTCCGGCTCAATGGGCAACACCGCCGTGGCGTTGATCAAGAACAAGGCGCTCAAACCGGGCACTGTGTTGCTGGAACTGCTCTACGTCAGCGAAGTGGTGGCGCCGCGCTCGCTGCAACTGGGCCGCTACCTGCCACCGGCCGCCCTGCGCTGCCTGCTGGATGCCAATGGCAACGACCTCTCGGGTCGCGTGTCGTTTGTGACCTTGAACGACCAACTGGAAAGCGTGCCACGGGCCAGCGCCAACAAGTTCGTACAGGCCCAGCGCGACCAGCTCACACCGCGCATCAACGCCGGTGAAGAGAAGATCGCCCCGCGCCACGCCGAGCGTGTGGCCGAGGCCAAGCGCCGCCTGGCGGCGGACACCGACGAAGAACTGGCGCGCCTGACCGCACTGCAAGCGGTCAACCCCACCGTGCGTGACAGCGAGCTGGTTGCCTTGCGCAATCAACGCGAGCAAGGCCTGGCCATGCTCGACAAGGCGGCACTGCGCTTGGAAGCGATTCGGGTGTTGGTCGCGGGTTGATCATTCGCTGCCAATGAGGAGGCCCGCTTAGTGCGGGCCTTTTTTATTGGTCCTGAGGGCCTCATCGGGGCCAAGCCCCTCCCACACTGACCGAGTAGGGTTCAGACAACTCGGTCAAATGTGGGAGGGGGCTTGCCCCCGATAGGGTCACCTCGGTCTCATGCCGTTACCGCAGAAGCCGGCACTTGAACCCCACTCAGCCCATCCTTCATGCGCTTGGCATCGCGCACAAAACTACGTGACGCCTGGAACAAAAACAGCATGGTCAAGAACAGCGCCACCGGAATCAGGTACATGGCGTCATGCAACCCCACGGCTTTATAAGCCTCAGTCATCTGCTCCGCTCCCGCCGCGTACATTGCCGAATGGGCAAAGTGATCAGACAGCCCGCCCACCACAATCGGTCCCATCCCGCCGCCGAGCAAATACAAACCGGCAAAGAACAGCGCCATTGCCGTAGCGCGCAGGCGCGGTTCGACCACATCCTGGATCGCCGTATAAACGCAAGTGTAGAAGTTGTAGGCAAACAACCAGCCCACACTGAACAGCGCGACAAACACGCCAATTTCTATACGTCCGGCATGCAAGGCCCAGGCGGTAGTCACCGTGGAGATAATCAAGCTGCACGCGGCAAACAGCAGACGGCCATTGGCGATCCGCTGATGAATCTTGTCGGCAATCCAGCCGCCCAGGGTCAAGCCCACCAGGCCGGTCAAACCGACAATCACACCCGTCGCGACAGCCGCATTCTGCAATGGCATCAGAAAATACCGTTGCAGCATCGGCACCAGGAACGAGTTGCACGCATACGTAGCAAAGTTAAAGCACAGCCCGGCGAGCACCAGCCAGAGAAAGGTCGGCACCGCCAGCACGCGACGGATCGGGCGGTCGACGCGCTCCTGGGAGACTTGCACGGTTTCCGCCGCGCCGCGCTTGGGTTCTTTTATATAGAACATGAACACCGCCAGGATCAGCCCCGGCACCGCCGCGATAAAGAACGGCGCACGCCAGCTGTCGAAAGCCTTGACCATCCAGCCGATGGTAAAGAACGCCAGCAACAGGCCCAACGGCAGACCGAGCATGAAAATGCCCATGGCTCGCGCACGGCGGTGGGCGGGAAACAGGTCGCCAATCAGCGAGTTGGCAGCCGGCGCATAGCTGGCCTCGCCAATACCAATGCCCATGCGCACCAGCAGGAAGGTCCAGAAACTGCCGACCAAGCCGTTGACTGCCGTCAGCCCGCTCCAGGCGAACAGGCCCCAGCCCATCAATTTGCTGCGTGAGCCAGTATCGGCCAGGCGCCCGAGCGGCAGCCCGGCGATGGCGTAGACAATGGTAAAGGCGGTGCCGATGATCCCGAGCTGGAAGTCGCTCAGGTGCCATTCCATGCGAATGGGCTCGATGATGATCGCGGGGATGGTGCGATCAAAGAAATTGAACAGGTTGGCGAGGAACAGCAGGAACAGAATGCGCCAGGCATTCGCCGCTTGGGTCGAGTTCTGCATGGGTCCGTCTCTTTTATTGTTATGAGAGCTGCGATGCCCGACGCATCCTGCCCGGTACCTGCAACATAATCAGGCTGGCAGCGGTTGTCTGTAATGATTCGTAAAGCTGATAGGGCATGATTTCACCCGATAACGCGGGATTTCACCCACAAAAATATAAGTGCTTGCCCCCCTTCCCAATGGCCTTGGCACGGATAGAATGGCGAGCCTTCCGTTGCACCCTCCTCTTACCTTCTTATCGATGACGCCCATGTCCGAAGCCAGTCCGTGTCTGAATTGCGGTGCCTGCTGTTCACACTTTCGTGTGTCTTTCTTTTGGGGCGAGTGCGCCTCATCCGGGGGTACGGTGCCCGATGACCTGGTGGTGCAGATCAACCCCAGCCGAGTGGCGATGATCGGTACCGACCAGAAGCCCGCGCGGTGTTGCAGCCTTGAAGGTGAGGTTGGGCAGGCAACCAGTTGCTCGATCTATGAACAGCGTTCCAGCGTATGCCGCGAGTTCGATTCTTCCTGGAGCCAGGGGGTGCAAAATGTCGACTGCGATGCGGCGCGCGCCGCGTTCGGCCTGGCCCCCCTTGAGGAGCAACACTTCGAACTGGAATTGCCCATCAGTGCTTAGCACCAAACGCTATGTGTCGCATGCCAAAATCATTGAAATCAAAGTGCCATTATTCATGGCAAATGCCACGAGGCTTCTATACTCGACGTCATAGGTCATCGCCTCTGGCAGTGACGTGGCTCCAAGATGGGATAAGCTATGGAATGGCTGGGTCAGCATTTTTTTACCGACCTTCCAGACAGCGGGCATTTATTACTCAATTGCAGTCATAACCCCTTTCT
This sequence comes from Pseudomonas sp. Root569, assembly GCF_001427465.1. Classification (NCBI taxonomy): domain Bacteria; kingdom Pseudomonadati; phylum Pseudomonadota; class Gammaproteobacteria; order Pseudomonadales; family Pseudomonadaceae; genus Pseudomonas; species Pseudomonas sp. Root569. Next base: position 249,554 of record NZ_LMGQ01000025.1, read on the forward strand.
GGTGCTGCTCGCCTACCTGGTCGCCTGCGCAGCGGGTTTCGGTACGCTGGACATGGCCGAACGCGTCGGCCATGTCGAAAACCCCACCGCCCGCCGTCATTGGTGCTGGCTGGGAGCGGGTTGCCTGGCGGGCGGGATCTGGTCGACCCACTTCATCAGCATGCTGGCCTTCCAGGCCCCTGTCGCCATTCACTACGAACTTCTCACGACCTTCGCTTCCCTGCTGATCGCCCTGATCGCTGCGCTATTGGCCATGCAAACCCTCAGTCATGCCCACGTGCGGCCCCACCAATACCTGCTGGCCTCAGTGTGGATGGGCCTGGGCATCGCACTGATGCACTACGTGGGCATGGCGGCCATGCGCTCCCAGGCCCAGGTGTACGTTGAATCGCGACTGTTCATGGCGTCGGTGGCGATTGCCATCGGTGCCAGCCTGGCGGCGTTGCTGCTGTCCAGTTACCTGCGTAACGGTGCCGGGGTCTTTCATCAATTGCTCAAATACGCCGCCAGCCTGGTGCTGGGCGCCGGAATCCTGAGCATGCATTTCACAGGCATGGCCGCCATGCAAATGCTGGTACTCAATGATGCGGACCTGTCGCTGCCGGTAGATAACAACCCGATTCAACTGGGCCTGTCGGTGGCGGTGATTACTTTGCTGGTGATCGGCAGCAGTATCAGCGCAGCCCTGGCGGATAAAAAACTGCAACACAAGGAGCATGACCTGCGCCGGGTCAACGCGCTGCTCAGCGAACTGGACCAGGCTCGCGCCTCGCTGCAACAAGTGGCCCACTTCGATGCATTGACCAATCTGCTCAACCGCCGCGGGTTCAATCAGATTTTCGCGGAAAAAGTCGTAGAAAAAACGCGAAACAAAGGGATGATGGCGGTGATCTTCCTCGATATAGATCACTTCAAGCGCATTAATGACAGCCTTGGGCACGATGCTGGCGACCAGTTGCTCACCGTATTGGCCGGGTATATCAAAAGCTCGGTACGCAGCCATGAGGATGTCGTCGCACGATTTGGTGGCGATGAGTTCTGCATCCTGATCAATATTCATCACCGCGACGAAGCACGGCATATGGCCCTGCGCATCATGCAGAAAATGAAAGAACCCATCGAACTGGCCGGGCGACGCATGGTGATGACCACCAGCATCGGCATCAGCCTGTTCCCCGACGACGGCCAGACCTGCGAAGAACTGTTGAAAACCGCCGACCTGGCGCTTTATCAATCCAAGGATGCCGGGCGCAACAGCCTGCACTTCTTCAGCTCCAACCTGAAAACCCGCGCGTTCCTCGAACTGCAGCTGGAAGAAGAGCTGCGCGCTGCCCTGCGCGCACGCAGTGGGTTGGTGCTGTTCTATCAACCGATCTTCGACATGAAGCTCGCCAAGGTCACGCGCCTGGAAGCCCTGGTGCGCTGGCAGCATCCGCAGCACGGGCTACTGGCACCGGACCGCTTTATCGGCATCGCCGAGAATAACGGGCTGATCGCGGAGCTTGATCACTGGGTACTGCGCCAGGCCTGTCATGATCTGAGCCTGCTGTCTGACCGAGGCTACACCGAACTGACCATGGCGGTGAACTGCTCGGCGCTGAACCTGGCCCGGGACGAGTTGGCCGATGAAATCGAAGCCGCCCTGCGCTTCGCTGCTGTGGCTGCCAACCGTCTGGAACTGGAAGTCACCGAAAATGCACTGATGGGCAATATCAGCAGCACCCTGGCGCTGTTGCGGCAAATCCGTGCGTTGGGCGTCTCCCTGGCGATCGATGATTTCGGCACTGGCTATTCATCCCTGGCCTACCTCAAGCGCTTGCCGCTCAACACCTTGAAAATCGACCGCTCGTTTATCCAGGACATACCAAGGTCCAGAGCCGACAGCGAAATCGTCCAGGCGATTATCGGCATGGCCCACACCCTGCACTTGCAGGTGGTCACAGAAGGAGTGGAAACCCAGGAGCAATTCGAGCTGCTACTCAAACATGGCTGCGACTATATCCAGGGCTACCTGCTCAGCCCGGCGGTGCCCTTCAACGAGATCATCGGCGTGATCCAAGGCATTGCGCTGCGCAACCCGCTTTACCCATTCAGCGTGGAAGGCGCCACGGACACCCCACCGCCGAACGACCCTGCGCCGGCGCGCATCGGCCCGCCTTCTATCGTCAGGCCAATTCGCTGAGATCGAGCGTTCGAATGGACAGTCCAGTCGCTGAACTCCAGCGCCCTGGCACACCCGGAAACAATTCATCCTCGATTTCCCCTCGGTATCAACTGTTCCCGTGACGTTTACGTCACCCTCGGCTGTGACCTTTCTCTACGGCAAGGTGCCATCACCGGCTAGGCGGTTACTCCGCTACACACTTGCAGGGGTTAAAAAGACGCACCTTTTTCGTGCAGACAATTCTTAAGCTGCCCTTTCCTGGATCAGAATCCAAGGCGACACCACCACCGCCCACAGGCTCGGATCACGCTCCACCAAGTCCAATGCCCGCGTTGCAGACACTTCGCCAAGGCTCCCCGCGGCCAGCCAGGCGGCGACTTTGTCACGGTTGTCTTCGGCCATTCCCTCGGCCGCTTCGATCAGATCCAGGCCGGCGTCGACCCACAATAGGGCACCCTTGGCAAAGAACGGCTCGAGCTCCTTCCAGGAAATTTCGGCGGTTTCACCGAGCAGCTTGGCATAGAGGGTGCTAGGTTCTTGCGTCATGGGAGTTCACCTGAATAAAAAATCGGCGCAATCATAGCCTCGTAACCCAGGTAGAAAAACCCAGTAGCAAATGAGGTAGCGATTGAAAGTGCCAGGAAAGCCAAGGAATGCCTTGAAGGCTGATAAGAACCCGCCGCAATTCTGTCTTTTTCTTTCATTTAAGCGACATAGCAGTGGTATGCCCCCAGCTGCCAGCTTTTCAAGCGATCAACCGGCGCTCTACACTGTACCGGTACAGTTGCCAGGGCAATGCCGGGGGGATATCCGCGATATCTGATCCGGTTCTGCAGCTCACAAGGCCGCTAGAACTATAAAAAATACAACAGTAAGAGTGGAGCACTATGAATAAGGCTACTAAGCAGATTTCCAAACTGTTTGCCGCTATGGTCCTGGCTGGGGTTGCCGGCCATTCGTTCGCAGCCGACACCATCAAGATCGGCATCGCCGGTCCCAAGACCGGTCCGGTGACGCAATACGGTGACATGCAATTCATGGGTGCCAAGCAGGCAATCGCCGACATCAACGCCAAGGGCGGCGTCGATGGCAAAATGCTTGAAGCCAAGGAATACGACGACGCCTGCGATCCGAAACAAGCCGTGGCCGTCGCCAACAAAGTGGTCAACGACGGCGTCAAGTTCGTAGTCGGTCACCTCTGCTCCAGCTCCACTCAGCCAGCGTCGGACATTTATGAAGACGAAGGCGTCATCATGATTACCCCAGCCGCCACCAGCCCGGAAATCACCTCCCGTGGCTACAAGCTGATCTTCCGCACCATCGGCCTCGACAGCGCGCAAGGCCCAGCGGCCGGCAACTACATCGCCGACCACGTGAAGCCGAAGATCGTTGCCGTGCTGCACGACAAACAGCAATACGGTGAAGGCATCGCCAGCGCCGTGAAGAAAACCCTTGAAGAGAAAGGCACCAAGGTTGCCGTCTTCGAAGGCCTGAACGCCGGTGACAAGGACTTCTCCTCGATCATCCAGAAACTCAAGCAAGCCAATGTCGACTTCGTCTACTACGGCGGCTACCACCCTGAGCTTGGCCTGATTCTGCGCCAAGCCAAGGAAAAAGGCCTGAACGCCAAGTTCATGGGCCCTGAAGGCGTCGGCAACGACTCCATCTCGCAAATCGCCCAGGGCGCTTCCGAAGGCCTGCTGGTGACCCTGCCGAAGTCCTTCGACACCGACCCTGCCAACAAAGCCATCGTCGAAGAGTTCGCCAAGAACAAGCAGGACCCAACCGGTCCGTTCGTGTTCCCGGCCTACTCGGCCATTGAAGTCATCGCTGGCGGCATCAAAGCGGCCAAGAGCGAAGACACCGCCAAGGTGGCCGAGGCCATCCACGCGGGCACCTTCAAGACCCCTACCGGCGATCTGAGCTTTGACGCCAAGGGCGACCTGAAAGACTTCAAATTCGTGGTCTACGAATGGCACTTCGGTAAACCAAAAACCGAAGTTTCCCCTCAGTAAGCCAGGCGTTACTGGTCAACAAGCCCACTGTGCAAGCAGTGGGCTTTGTTTTACGAGGTTTATGGGCCATGTCACCCGCGATCCGGGCGCTGGCTCACCTGAAAATCTTAAAACCGTCACCAGCGGTTCGCTGGCAAACGCTTTGTGCAACCTGCTCACAGAACAGGGCACCCAGCCGGAAATGACTCCACCAGTGAAATGCGTATCGGGTTTTTAGGAGCGCTGTAATGCCTGAGATCTATCATTTTTTCCAACAGCTGGTTAATGGCCTGACCATTGGCAGCACCTATGCCTTGATAGCCATTGGCTACACAATGGTTTACGGCATCATTGGAATGATCAACTTCGCCCATGGCGAGGTGTACATGATTGGTTCCTACGTGGCCTTCATCGCCCTCGCCGGGCTGGCCATGATGGGGATCCACTCCCTGCCGCTGTTGATGACCGCTGCGTTCCTGGCGTCGATCATCGTGACCAGTGCCTATGGCTACAGTATCGAACGGGTTGCCTATCGTCCCTTGCGTGGCAGCAACCGTTTGATCCCGCTGATTTCCGCCATCGGCATGTCGATTTTCCTGCAGAACACCGTATTGCTGTCCCAGGACTCCAAGGACAAGTCCATTCCCAACCTGATCCCGGGGAGCATCTCCTTCGGCCCAGGTGGCGCACAAGAAGTGCTGATTTCGTACATGCAGATCCTGGTCTTCGTCGTCACCCTGGTGGCCATGCTGGGCCTGACCCTGTTCATCTCCCGCTCCCGTCTGGGGCGCGCCTGCCGGGCCTGCGCCGAAGACATCAAGATGGCCAACCTGCTGGGCATCAACACCAACAACATCATCGCCTTGACCTTCGTCATTGGTGCCGCACTGGCGGCCGTGGCGGCCGTGTTGCTGAGCATGCAATACGGCGTGATCAACCCCAACGCCGGTTTCCTGGTGGGCCTGAAGGCCTTTACCGCAGCGGTATTGGGCGGCATCGGCAGCATTCCGGGCGCGATGCTCGGCGGGCTGGTGCTGGGTGTGGCCGAAGCCTTTGGCGCCGATATCTTCGGTGACCAGTACAAGGACGTCGTGGCGTTCGGCCTGTTGGTTCTGGTGCTGTTGTTCCGTCCGACCGGCATCCTGGGCCGTCCGGAGGTTGAGAAAGTATGAGCAGATATCTTAAATCGGCGTTTTTCAGCGCCTTGCTGGTATGGGCCGTGGCCTTTCCGGTACTCGGCCTCAAGCTGAGCATTGTCGGCATCAACCTGGAAGTGCATGGCACCGGTCCCGTGACCCTGGCCGTCATCGCCCTGTGCTCGGTGCTGATGTTCCTGCGCGTGCTGTTCACCCAGCAGGTCGGTGCCTTGTTCAAGGGCAATCGTGGCCCGCTGGTGTCGCCCAAGGTCAGCCAATTCCTGACCCTGCCGCGTACCCAGCGCTACATCATCATCGGCCTGATTATCGCTGCGCTGATCTGGCCGTTCTTCGGTTCCCGCGGTGCGGTCGACATTGCCACGCTGATCCTGATCTACGTGCTGCTGGGCCTGGGCCTGAACATCGTGGTGGGCCTGGCCGGCCTGCTTGACCTTGGTTATGTGGGCTTCTACGCCGTGGGTGCCTATACCTACGCGCTGCTCTCGCACTACCTGGGCTGGAGCTTCTGGATCTGCCTGCCATTGGCCGGTATGGCGGCGGCGACGTTCGGCTTCCTGCTGGGCTTCCCGGTGCTGCGCCTGCGCGGTGACTACCTGGCGATCGTGACCCTGGGCTTTGGTGAAATCATCCGTCTGTTCCTGCGTAACCTCACCGACATCACCGGTGGCCCCAACGGCATCAGCAGCATCCCCAAGCCGACGTTCTTCGGGCTGTCGTTCGACCGTACCGCAGCCGAAGGCATGCAGACCTTCCACGAATACTTCGGGATTGCCTACAACCCGGTCAGCAAAGTGGTGTTCCTGTACCTGGTGGCGCTGTTGCTGGCGCTGGCGGCACTGTTCGTGATCAACCGCTTGCTGCGCATGCCCATCGGCCGCGCCTGGGAAGCGTTGCGCGAAGATGAAATCGCCTGTCGTGCCCTGGGCCTGAACCCGACCATCATCAAGCTTTCCGCGTTCACCCTGGGTGCCGCGTTCGCCGGTTTCGCCGGCAGCTTCTTCGCCGCGCGCCAGGGCCTGGTGACCCCGGAGTCGTTCACGTTTATCGAGTCGGCGATCATTCTCGCCATCGTGGTGCTCGGTGGCATGGGCTCGCAACTGGGCGTGATCCTGGCGGCGATCGTGATGATCCTGCTGCCGGAAATGATGCGTGAGTTCAGCGAATACCGCATGTTGATGTTCGGCGCCTTGATGGTGCTGATGATGATCTGGCGCCCTCAGGGCCTGCTGCCCATGCAACGTCCACATATGGAGCTGCGCAAATGAGCCGCGAGATCCTGAAAGTAGAAAACTTGAGCATGCGCTTCGGCGGCTTGCTGGCGGTCAACGGTGTAGCCCTGACCGTGAAAGAGAAACAGGTTGTAGCACTGATCGGCCCCAACGGCGCCGGCAAGACCACAGTGTTCAACTGCCTCACCGGCTTCTACAAGCCGAGCGGCGGCAGCATCCTGCTGGACGGCCAACCGATCCAGGGCCTGGCGGGTCACGAGATCGCTCGCAAGGGCGTGGTGCGTACCTTCCAGAACGTGCGGTTATTCAAGGACATGACCGCAGTCGAGAACCTGTTGATCGCCCAGCACCGCCATTTGAACACCAACTTCTTCGCAGGCCTGTTCAAGACCCCGGCGTTCCGCAAGAGCGAGCGCGAGGCCATGGAGTACGCGGCGTACTGGCTGGACAAGGTCAACCTGACGGAATTTGCCAACCGCCCGGCCGGCACCCTGGCCTATGGTCAGCAGCGTCGCCTGGAAATCGCTCGTTGCATGATGACCCGCCCGCGGATCCTCATGCTCGACGAACCCGCCGCCGGCCTGAACCCCAAGGAAACCGAAGACCTCAAGGCGCTGATCAGCGTGCTGCGTGAGGAGAACGACGCCACGGTGCTGTTGATTGAACACGACATGAAACTGGTCATGAGCATTTCCGACCATATTGTGGTGATCAACCAGGGCACGCCGCTGGCCGACGGCACGCCGGAGCAGATCCGCGACAATCCTGAAGTGATCAAAGCCTATCTGGGGGAAGCGTAAAATGCTGCAGTTCGAAAACGTTTCCACGTTCTACGGCAAGATCCAGGCCCTGCACGACGTCAATGTCGAAGTACGCCAGGGTGAGATCGTCACCCTGATCGGCGCCAACGGCGCCGGCAAATCGACCCTGCTGATGACCCTGTGCGGTTCGCCCCAGGCCCACGGCGGCAGCATCCGTTACATGGGTGAGGAACTGGTGGGCAAGCACTCCGCCGAGATCATGCGCAAGAGCATTGCCGTGGTACCGGAGGGTCGTCGGGTGTTCTCGCGCCTGACCGTGGAAGAGAACCTGGCCATGGGTGGGTTCTTCACCGACAAGGGCGACTACCAGGAGCAAATGGACAAGGTGCTGCACCTGTTCCCGCGCCTCAAGGAACGCTTCAGCCAGCGCGGCGGCACCATGTCCGGCGGCGAGCAGCAAATGCTCGCCATCGGCCGGGCGCTGATGAGCAAGCCCAAGCTGCTTCTGTTGGACGAACCGTCCCTGGGCCTGGCACCGATCATCATCCAGCAGATCTTCGACATCATCGAACAGCTGCGCAAGGATGGTGTAACGGTGTTCCTGGTAGAGCAGAACGCCAACCAGGCACTGAAAATTGCTGACCGTGCCTATGTGCTGGAAAACGGTCGGGTGGTGATGCAGGGGACTGGCGAGCAACTGCTGACGGACCCGAAGGTGCGGGAGGCGTACCTCGGCGGCTAAGACCCGGTAACTGAGTAAACCGGATCTAAATGTGGGAGGGGGCTTGCCCCCGATGGCAGGCTGATAGTCACCGCATCTTGTGACTGAACCACCGCTATCGGGGCAAGCCCCCTCCCACATTTTTTGTGTGAACCGAAAGATTCTCGAATTATTTTCGAACTCTTTGTAACGAACTCACCCCCCCTCTCTCTAGTGGTGCAAGCAGGCAATCAAGCCCGCTCATTCAACCCACTGCTGGAGTTATACCCATGACCACCAAACTGTCTGCCGCCTCCCTCATCCTGGCCCTGGGCTCGGCCCTGAGCCTGTCCGCCCTGACCACCACCGCTCATGCGGCCGACGAGATGCAGAAATGCTTCGGCGTGGCTGAAGCCGGCAAGAACGATTGCGCCGCGGGTGCTGGCACTTCCTGCGCTGGCACCTCCAAAACCAAAGACCAGGCCAACGCGTGGAAACTGGTGCCCGCCGGCACCTGCACCCAGACCCCAAGCACCACCTCGCCGACCGGTTTCGGCCAGGAAGCCGCCTTCACCGCCAAGTCCTGATCCCCCCGCAAGCCTGAGTACTGATGATGACGCCAACACCCGACTACACGATCTCACTGGCTCAGGCGCCTGGCCTGCCCTTGCGGGCCGGGCTGGGGCTGAAGACCGAGCATTTTACCCAAGTGCTCGAGACCTGCCCCGACATCGGTTTTTTCGAAGTGCACGCCGAAAACTACATGGTGGCCGGCGGCCCGTTTCATCACTACCTGGGCTTGATCCGCGCGCAGTACCCACTGTCACTGCACGGCGTGGGCCTGTCCATCGGCGGCGAAGGTCCCCTGGACCATGAGCACCTGGCACGCCTGGTCACGCTGATCGAACGCTATCAACCCCAGTCTTTTTCCGAACACCTGGCCTGGTCCAGCCACGGCCCGGTGTTTCTCAACGACTTGCTGCCCCTGGCCTACGACGCCAGCACCCTGAGCCGGGTATGCGACCACGTCGATCAGGTACAAAGCACACTCAAGCGGCCGATGCTGTTGGAGAACCCCTCGACCTACCTGCAGTTCCAGCGCTCCACCCTGGACGAAACCGACTTCATCGGCGAGATCATCCGCCGTACCGGTTGCGGCCTGCTACTTGATATCAACAACGTCTATGTCTCCTGCATCAATCATCAGCGCGACCCACTTGCCTATATCAATGCCCTGCCATTGCACGCAGTCGGTGAGATTCATCTGGCCGGCTTTGCCGAAGACACTGACAGCCTGGGCGACCGCCTGCTGATCGATGACCACGGCGCGCCTATCGATAACGCCGTGTGGCAATTGTACGAACAGGTACTGACACGGACCGGCCCGGTAGCCACCTTGATCGAACGGGATAATCACGTGCCGGCATTCAGCGTGCTGCAGGCCGAGGCCCGGCAAGCCAAATGGTATTTGTCGCAGGTGGCCAGATGAGTATTCAACACGAATTTGCCCAGGCTTTGCTGGCGCCCGACGCAGTCTGTCCCGAGGGTGTGTTCAGCAGCAATGGTGCCGACCCGGCAAGCCGCTTCGCGGTGTATCGCAATAACGTTCACAGCTCGTTGAACGATGGGCTGGCGGCCGCTTATCCGGTGGTGCGGCGATTGGTAGGCGATGAGTTTTTCCATGCCATGGCCGGCCTGTACGTCCAGGCTTATCCGCCCACTACCCCGTTAATCAGCGAATACGGCAGCTCTTTGGCTGACTTTATCCAAGGGTTTGAGCCGGCTTCGAGCGTGCCTTACCTGGCAGATATAGCGCGATTGGAACGCCTGCGGGTTCGCGCCTATCACGCGGCGGATCGCCAGGCGCTGGACCAGCCCAGCGTTCTTCAACAACTGCAAGGCGCAGAGCAACTCGGACACCTGCGTGTGCAACTGCACCCATCGCTCGCCACGCTGAACTCCCCCTACGCAATCGTCGCGGTATGGGCCGCGCACCAGACCGAGGACGCTATCGCCACGTTGAACCCCTGGCATGCCCAGGGCGCTCTGGTCTTGCGCCAAGGGTTGGCGGTCAAAGTATTTGCCATCGACAGTGGCTCGGTCATCTTTATCAACCGCCTCAAGCAAGGCGCCGGGCTGGAGGCGGCCGTTGCCAATGCGCTTGAAGCCTCGGCCGAATTCGACCTGCACCAATGTCTCAAGCTGCTGATCAGCCACGACGCCATCACTCATTTGCACCTGGAAAGAAAGGTATCGCCATGAACGCGCCCGCCCCCTGCCTGGTAAAACGGGCCATCGCCCTGTTCGAAAACATCCCCTACAGCCTGATCGCGTTTATTGCGCGCTTCTCCATTGCAGCAGTGTTCTGGAAATCCGGGCAAACCAAAGTCGAAGGCTTTGCCATTGACCTGGTCAGCGGCACATTCCAATGGGGCGAGCCCAAGCTTGCTGCGTCGGCGTTGTGGTTATTTCGCAGCGAGTACCACGTGCCGTTGCTGGCGCCGGAAGTGGCCGCGCATATGGCGACCTTTGCCGAGCATTTTTTCCCGGTGCTGATCCTGCTGGGATTGGCTACGCGCTTCTCGGCCCTGGCCCTGATCGGCATGACCTTGACCATCCAGTTGTTCGTCTACCCTGATGCCTATCCGACCCACGGCACCTGGATTGCGCTGCTGTTGCTGTTGCTTGCCAAGGGACCGGGCAGCCTGTCCATCGACCACTTGATCGCCCGTCGCTTGCGTTAAAGCCGATCCAACGCCTCGCCGCTGCGCCTGAACCAGTCCACCAGGTAATCGGCCAATACCTGGGTACGCCGCGGCAGGCCACCCTGGTAGGGGTGCACCAGGTACATCGGCATGCTGCGCGTCTGATAGTCGCGCAGGAGCCAGCGTAACCGGCCTTCGGCCAGTTCCTTCGGTAATACGTAGGACGGCAGCCGCGCGATACCGGCGCCCACCAGCGCGGCTTTTTTCAGCAGGTTGTAGTGGTTGGAGGCAAACGTGCCGCTTACCCGTACCCGCAGCAATTCGTGTTGCTGGTGATACAACCATTCCTCGCGTCCGCTGTAGTGACTGTTGAGCAAACAGATGTGTGTCGCCAGGTCCGCCGGGGTCAGTGGTTCGCCATGCTGTTCCAGATAGGCAGGGCTGGCGCAGGTCATCTCGCGCCACGCCAGCAGAGGCTTGGCCACCAGGCGTTCATGTTCGATGGCACCCGAGCGTACGCCCAAGTCAAAACCATCCCGGGCCAAGTCGCGGTAACTGTTATTAAGCTCCAGTTCGACCTGGACCTGCGGGTATTGTTTGGAGAACTCCAGTAATAAGCCATCAAAGAAGGTCTCACCCAACGAGACCGGAACGGTCATGCGCACAGGGCCGGTCAAATCATCTTTGAGCCGCGCCAATGCCTGGCGCGCGCGCTCCACCTGCACCACCAGCGCTTGTGCCTGAGGCAGCAACGCCGCGCCGGCGGCGGTGAGGCTCAGTTTGCGTGTCGTACGGTGCAACAGCACCACGGCAAACTGCGCTTCCAACTGGCTGATGCGCTTGGACAGCTGCCCCTTACTGCAACCCAGTTGCTCGGCGGCCAGGGTAAAGCTGCCAGCTTCAATCAGCACCGCGAAGGCTGCCAGATCATCCATTTCGCTCATGGATTGTTTCCATTTGAAAACCAAAGGTTGCCTATTAGCGCGTTTATCCGCTGAAAAAGCCACACTACACTGAACCTTCACTATCTCTGGAGGAACAGCACGATGAAAATCCTATTGATTGGTGCCAGCGGCACAGTCGGTTCGGCGGTGAAGGCGCAGCTGAGCCAGCGTCACGAAGTGATCAGCATCGGTCGCACCAGCGGCGATTTCCAGGTGGACATCAGCGACAGCGCTTCGATTCGTAAATTGTTTGAACAAACCGGCCCGTTCGACGCACTGGTCTGCGCAGCGGGCAACGTCAATTTCGTAGCCTTGGGCGAGATGAACGAAAGCGACTTTGAACTGGGCCTGCGTGACAAGCTGATGGGCCAGGTCAACCTGCTGCTGATCGGTCGGGAATATGCCAACGACGGCGCTTCGTTCACCTTCACCAGCGGCATCCTGAACCGTGATCCGATCCGCACCGGTGCCTCGGCGGCGTTGGTCAACGGTGCACTGGACGCATTCGTCAAAGCGGCGGCCATTGAATTGCCACGTGGCCTGCGTATCAATGCTGTGAGCCCGACCGTTCTACTGGAAGCCATGGGCAGCTATGCACCGTATTTCCGTGGCTACAAACCAGCTCCAGCTGCCGATGTGGCACTGGCTTACGCAAAAAGCGTCGAGGGCCTACAAACCGGTCAGACCTTTATCGTAGGCTGAATTTGATGTCTGTCAGAAACACCTGAAGCCGGCGAGCGGGCTTGTGATGCGGCGCCAGCCTGCGTAACGTGGCGGCACTTGTTTGGAGACCCAATATGCGTGCCGCCCGTACCCTCGCCCTGTGTGCCTTGCTTCCCTTGTTCGCCGCTTGCCAGCTGTTCGAAAGCGAGCCGGCCAAGCCGTCTACCGTCGGGCTGACCCGTATGCAGGGTGAATTGACCGCGGTGGACGGCAAGCTGTTGTTCCAGCCGTGCGGCGACCAGCGTAACTACGTGGTCAAGGATACCGGCGGCACCAGCATCCTGCAGGAAGCGGCCTCCCTGGCCGGCCAGCAAGGCGCACTGTTTGCCGACCTGCGCGGCAAGTTTTCCGGGGTTGCCACCGGTACCCAGGGCGAAGTGGAGCTGCAACAGCTGTACCGCGTAGAACGCTCGACCTCTGCCTGTACCGACCCGGACTTCAAGCGCATGATCCTGCGCGCCAACGGCCATAAACCGGCCTGGGCGATGAACGTCACGGCCAAGGGCATGGTGCTGGAACGTGAGGGCCAACCACCTTTGGCAGTGCCGTACGTCGAAGAACAACTGGGCGACGGCCGCTTCAACCTGATGACCGAAGCCAATAACCAGCACATCGAGCTGTGGGTGGCGCCCCAGCGCTGCGTCGACAGTGTGAGCGGCAGCCTGCAACACATGAGCGCCGAGTTGCGGGTCAACGGCCAGGTGCAGCGTGGTTGCGCAGCCTTTGGCGGCTCGCGGGACGACTGATTCGACCCTGAGCTGTTTTAACCTGACGGAAAGTCGCCATTGGAGCTTATAATCGCCGGTTTGCAAAACAGCCGGCCTTCTCGCCCGCCGCCTACCGGATCCTGTCATGTTACGAATCACCGAACTCAAGCTGCCCATCGACCATCCCGAAGAAGACCTGCGGCCAGCCATCGTGCAGCGCCTGGGCATCGCCAGTGATGAACTGCTCGATTTCACCCTGTTCAAACGCAGCTACGACGCCCGTAAAAAGTCGTCGGAGCTGTGCTTCATCTACACCATCGACTTGAACGTGAAGGGCGAAGCCGCCCTGCTGCTCAAGTTTGCCGACGACCGCAACGTCAACCCGGCCCCCGACGTCAGCTACAAGGTGGTGGGCCAGGCGCCGGCAGACCTGGTCGAGCGGCCGATCGTGGTCGGTTTTGGCCCCTGCGGAATTTTCGCCGGGCTGCTGCTGGCACAGATGGGCTTCAAGCCGATCATCCTTGAGCGCGGCAAGGAAGTGCGCCAACGCACCAAGGACACCTGGGGCCTGTGGCGTAAAAGCGTGCTCAACCCCGAATCCAACGTGCAATTCGGTGAAGGCGGCGCCGGCACCTTCTCTGACGGCAAGCTCTACAGCCAGATCAAGGACCCGAAATTCCACGGCCGCAAGGTGCTGCACGAGTTCGTCAAGGCCGGCGCGCCGGAAGAGATCCTCTACGTCAGCAAGCCCCATATCGGCACCTTCCGCCTGACCGGCGTGGTGGAAAACATGCGCGAGCAGATCATCGCCCTCGGCGGTGAAGTGCGCTTCGAGCAACGGGTCACCGACGTGTTGATCGAAAATGGGCAGTTGAACGGCGTGGTCGTCGACGGCGGCGAGCAGATTCTCTCAAGGCACGTGATTCTTGCCCTGGGCCACAGCGCACGTGACACCTTCCGCATGCTCCATGGCCGCGGCGTATACATGGAGGCCAAGCCGTTCTCGGTGGGTTTCCGTATCGAACACCCGCAGTCGCTGATCGACGCCGCACGCCTGGGCAAGTACGCCGGCCACCCGAAACTGGGCGCGGCCGACTACAAGCTGGTGCACCACGCCAAGAACGGCCGTTCGGTCTATAGCTTCTGCATGTGCCCGGGCGGCACTGTGGTGGCCGCGACCTCGGAACCCAATCGCGTCGTGACCAACGGCATGAGCCAGTACTCGCGCAACGAGCGCAACGCCAACTCCGGCATTGTGGTCGGCATCACCCCCGAAGTGGATTACCCAGGTGGCCCGTTGGCCGGTATCGAATTGCAGGAGCGCCTGGAGTCCCACGCCTACATCCTCGGCGGCAGCAACTACGAGGCACCGGCGCAGTTGGTGGGCGACTTTATCGCCGGCAAACCGTCCACCGCCTTAGGTAGTGTGGAACCTTCCTACAAGCCCGGCGTATCCCTGGGCGACCTGGCCCTGGCCTTGCCGGACTTCGCCATCGAAGCCATCCGCGAAGCCTTGCCGGCGTTCGAGAAGCAGATCAAGGGTTACTCGCTGCACGATGCAGTGTTGACGGGGATCGAGACCCGCACCTCGTCACCGTTGCGCATTACCCGCGATGAGTCGATGCAGAGCCTGAACGTAAAAGGTCTATTTCCGGCCGGGGAAGGTGCGGGTTATGCCGGCGGGATTCTATCGGCGGGTGTTGACGGGATTCGGATTGCCGAGGCGTTGGCGCGGGATATGCTCGGCATTGAGGCCTGAGCACACCGCCCCTCCCACATTTTGATTTGCGGTGGGTCAGATATTGGCGCGCAGGATAGTGTTGGGCAACGGTTCACCGCGCTCGACACTCGCCGCCACCGCCGCAATCAAGCTCTCCAGCTCATAGCCCTGCCCCGCCAACCACGCCTGATCATAATAGGTGGTGGCATAACGCTCGCCGCCATCACACAAGATCGCTACGATCGACCCCGACTCCCCCGCCGCTTTCATCTGTTGCGCGGCCATCAATGCGCCGATCAGGTTGGTCCCGCTGGAACCGCCAACCCGTCGCCCCAGACGCTCGGCCAGATAATGCATGGCCGCCAGTGACAACGCATCCGGGACCTTGACCATCGCATCAATCACCGCAGGCAGAAACGACGCTTCCACTCGCGGCCGGCCAATCCCTTCGATCCGTGAGCCACACTCCAGGCGCAGGCTGGCGTCGCCGCTCTGGTAGAAGTCGAAAAACACCGAACGTTCTGCATCGGCACACAACACGCGGGTGCAATGCTGGCGATAACGCACATAACGGCCCAGGGTCGCGGTAGTGCCGCCAGTGCCGGGGCTGGAAATCAACCAGCTGGGCTCCGGGTGCTGTTCAAAGCGCATCTGCTGGAAGATCGACTCGGCGATGTTGTTGTTCGCTCGCCAGTCGGTAGCACGTTCGGCATAGGTGAACTGGTCCATGAAATGACCACCACCCTCCTTGGCCAGGCGTTCGGATTCCGCGTAGATCTGCGTCGGATCCTGGACCAGATGACTCTTGCCACCATAAAAGGCGATCTGGGCGATTTTCTCCTGGGACGTGGAAGCAGGCATGACCGCAATAAACGGCAAGCCCAGCAGGCGGGCGAAGTAGGCTTCGGAGATCGCCGTGGAACCACTCGACGCTTCAACCACCGGGGCGTCAGGCTTGAGCCAGCCATTGCACAGTGCGTACAGGAACAGTGAGCGGGCCAGGCGATGTTTCAGGCTGCCGGTGGGGTGGCTGGACTCGTCCTTGAAGTACAGCTCGATGCCTGGCAACCCCGGTAATGGCAACGGGATCAGGTGGGTGTCAGCGCTCCGCTGGAAGTCCGCTTCAATGATGCGAATGGCTTCGCGGGCCCAGGTACGGTGGTCGCTCATGGTGGGTTCTCTAAAGGTTTTCAGACTTGATCTTAGGATGTTTCCTACACTCAACACAGATACAGTGCCGACTCAATTGGACACACAATTGCTAGTCTTCAAGGCATCGGTAACCGCGCCAATCTCTTATAACAAATAAGAATATAACTTTTGTTTTAACAACTAACAGTACGGGTTAGGGTACCCACCTATTGAACCTGGAATGGAGAGCATCCCTTGCCTCTGCGTAGCACTTTCACCCGTTTCTTCCAGCTGGAAGCCGCCAGTGGCCTGTTGTTGATCGCCGCTGCCGCCTTGGCGCTGATCATCAACAACTCGCCGTTGTCGCACCTGTACAACGCCTTCCTCGAGACCCCGGTGGTCACACAGGTGGGAGCGTTGACCATCGCCAAGCCGGCGCTGCTGTGGATCAATGACGGCCTGATGGCCCTGTTCTTCCTGTTGATCGGCCTGGAGGTCAAGCGCGAACTCCTCGATGGCCACCTGTCCAAGCCCTCCCAAGTGGTACTGCCCGGCGCAGCAGCCATCGGCGGCATGGTGGTGCCGGCCCTGATCTACTGGGCGCTGAACAAGGACAACCCCGCCGCTCTCGCAGGCTGGGCGATCCCCATGGCCACGGATATTGCGTTCGCCCTGGGCGTGCTGGCCCTGCTGGGCAAGCGCGTACCGGTGTCGCTGAAGCTGTTCCTGATGACCCTGGCAATCATTGACGACCTCGGTGCCATCATCGTCATTGCGTTGTTTTACTCCGCCGACTTGTCCGGCGCATCCCTGGCGGGCGCGGGGGCTTGCTTGATTGCCTTGATTGCGATGAACCGCCTGGGCGTGATCAAGCTTGGGCCGTACCTGATCGTTGGCTTGATCCTGTGGGTGTGCGTACTCAAGAGCGGTGTGCATGCCACGCTGGCCGGCGTGACCCTGGCGTTCTGCATTCCCCTGCGTACCAAAAATGCCGAGACTTCACCGTTGCTGACCCTGGAACACGCCCTGCACCCCTGGGTGGCCTATGCCATCCTGCCGCTCTTCGCATTCGCCAATGCTGGCGTCTCCCTCAGCGGCGTCAGCCTGGACAGCTTCACCCACCACGTGCCCATGGGCATCGCCGCTGGCCTGTTGATCGGCAAGACCGTCGGCGTATTCGGCCTGACCTGGCTGGCGATCAAGACCGGTATCGCCTCACTGCCCAGCGGCGCCAACTGGGGCCAGGTGCTGGGGGTGGCGATCCTGTGCGGCATCGGCTTTACCATGAGCCTGTTTGTCGGCTCACTGGCGTTTGTGCCGGGCGCCAGTGAGTTTGCCGGTGAAGACCGCATGGGCATTCTGACCGGGTCGATCCTGGCGGCCTTTATCGGGTACGCGGTGACGGCAATGGCGAGCCGCAAGAAAGCCTGACCCTCTGGGAAAACAGCATAAAAAAACCCCAACCGGTCCCCCGGCTGGGGTTTTTCTTTGCCTGCTCGCTAGCGCTTAGCGGGTAACGCGGCTGGTACCGTCAACGGTCATGATGCGTACGCGGTCGCCGATGCGGAAGATTTCATTTTCCTGCACGGCTTGTACGTAGGCACGCATGCTGCCGTCGTCTTCGCGAACGGTGATTTCCACGCCCTGGGTACGGGTCAGGCCTTCTTCGGTGGCCGAGCCCAACAGGCCGCCAGCGACCGCACCGATCACCGCGGTGACAATGCTGCCACGACCGCCACCGATGGCGCTGCCGCCAACGCCGCCGATGACTGCGCCTGCAGCGCCGCCGATTGGGGTCTTGGTACCTTCGATTTTCACCGGACGCAGGGATTCGATGGTGCCCATGCGCACGGTCTGTACACGACGCGCCTCATCGCGAGAGTACGAGTCGCCGGTCAGACTCGAGGCGCAGCCACCCAAGAGCAACGACAGGGTGGTAAAGCAGGCAACTAGTAAAACGGACTTACGCATAGCATCAACTCCAAAGGACAGGTATTCATTAAACGCTCTGGCTTGGCGCCTGTCACGGCAAGCCAGGCAAAAAATTGTTTTCATTCAGCCTGAGTACAGACTGCCAGCACCAGAAAACTCGACGAACGGTAACGAAGATTATGGCGCCGAACGATGCCATAACCTGTTTGACCAGTGTAGCCGCGCAGCCGAAAGCGCCGAGGTCTCTTGATCAGGGACTCCAGCGCAATAGCTTTGATTCAGGCGGGATGACGAAAGGTGACGCTCAGGGCGCCAGGCGCTCGCGGGACCATTGAGCCCCTTGCAGGCGATAGTTGAGGCGGTCATGCAGGCGGCTGGCGCGGCCTTGCCAGAACTCGATGCGCTCGGGCAGCAAACGGTACCCACCCCAATGCTCAGGGCAGTCGGGCTGGGTATCGCTGAAACGCTGTTCAGTGGCCTTGAGCAGTTCCTGCAGTTCTTCGCGGTCACGAATGACCTGGCTCTGCGGGGAAGCCCAAGCCCCCAGGCGGCTGCCCAAAGGACGTACTTGGTAATAAGCATCCGACTCTTCAGGGGTGACCTTGACCACGCGCCCTTCAATGCGCACCTGGCGCTCC
The DNA here is from genome assembly GCF_001427465.1 of Pseudomonas sp. Root569. Classification (NCBI taxonomy): domain Bacteria; kingdom Pseudomonadati; phylum Pseudomonadota; class Gammaproteobacteria; order Pseudomonadales; family Pseudomonadaceae; genus Pseudomonas; species Pseudomonas sp. Root569. Next base: position 268,059 of record NZ_LMGQ01000025.1, read on the forward strand.
AGGGTCGGCCAGAAGAAGGTCATGGCTGCGAACGGACGCGCCGCGAGCTGTTCACCCTTGGCGCTTTGATAGTTGGTGAAGAAGGTAAAGCCCTGTGCATCCAGGCCCTTGAGCAACAGGATACGACAGTGCGGGCGACCGTCCTGGTCGACCGTCGCCAGGGTCATGGCATTGGCCTCCACCGGTGGCTGTTCGGTTTTCACCGCGTCACCGAACCATTGGTGGAACAACGCAAACGGCTCATCCGGGGCCTGGGCCTCGCTCAAACCGTCCCGTGTGTAGTCACGGCGCATATCGGCCAGTGCCTGGGTCATGCGGCTTTATCCTCGTGGTTCAACGGCTCAGTTTTTTGCCTGGTCGTTCGAAGCGGGTGCAGCAGCTTTGGCTTTGGCCGCAGCGGGTTTCTTCGCTGCCGGTTTGGCTGCGGCTTTTTTAGCCGCGGGCTTGGCAGCAGCTTTCTTGGCCGGGGCCTTTTTGGCTGGCGCTTTTGCCTTTGCCGCGGGTGCCGGGGCGGGAACGTCCTGCACGGCAACCATTTCAGCAACAGGCGGCGTCTTGCCCGAGTTGTACTTGCTCAGCAGTGCCAACATCGTTGTACGCTGAGTGAACATGATTTCCATGCGACGATTCAGCGCACGGCCCTGATTGCTGTCGTTGGCGGCACGCGGCATAAGGTCGCCCATGCCACGCAGCATCAGGCGGTCCTGCTTCAAACCACTGAGGCTGAAAATCGATGCAATCGACTGCGCACGCTCCTTGCTCAACGCCTGGCTCGCCGGCGCGCTGCCAGTGGCGTCGACGTGGCCCAAGACCAGTACGGCGGTCTTTGGATCAGCCTCTACAGCCTTGGCCACACGGGTAAACGGGCCCAGGGTCACCGGCAGCAACATCGCCGGGCGCTTCGGGTTGTAGGAACCGTCGACAGGGGCAATCACTACCAGCACGTTGTCGCGACGCTCAAGTTGCAGGGTGCTGCCCTTGATGGCCTCACGCAGGCGAGGTTCGTAGTCATCCAGCCAGGCTTGAGTGATTTTCGGGTCAGGCATCTGCACGTTGGTCACGTCGACCTTGGCCAAGGGCTTTGGCTTGCTTTCGAACGGCCACCACCAATGAGGCTCGGTGTCGGTCTTGGCGACCACAGGCGCCGCGTCCGACGTCGGGGTGGCTGCCTTGAGGTCGGCTTTCAGGTCAGCCTTGGCATCGGCGGCCTTCTCTTCGGCACTCTTGGTGGAGAACGGCCACCAGCTGTAACCGGTATCAGCCTTGGTGGCCGGAGCCGGTGCAGCAGCAGCGGCGACGGGCTCAACGGGCTTGGCGCCTGCAGCAGGCTTGGCATCGGGCTTGGCGTCGGTTTGGGTCACTGCGTCCTTGGTCGCAGTCTTGTCCGATCCGAATGACCACCAATGCCCACCTTCGGCATCATTTTGTGGAGTTTGTGCGCAACCCGTAATAGTGAGGCACAGCGCCAGTGCCAAGGACTTGTTCGATAACATGAGATATCCACAAAATGAGAAAAAACCAGGGGGTCTCGTGACCCGTTAAACCGACGCTTAAAGAACATTCAAGTTACATCGTGTCGTTCAGCATCTTTCTTATACTTGCCTTTGTAACAAAAAATTGTGAAACAGCAAGGGGTTTATAGACAATCGGCCAATATTCCGACCAACTTCTGCGCACGCGGGTCCATAAGTACGTAAGGCCCTAGGGTATTAGTCACAAAACCGAATGCGACATCATGTTCAGGGTCGGCAAACCCGACTGAGCCGCCTGCCCCGGGATGCCCGAATGCGCGTGGCCCCAGGCCAAACGTGGCATTGGGCAACTGCGGTTGATCCAACATGCAGCCCAGGCCGAAGCGGGTTTGGGTCAATAAGGTTTTGTCCAGCCCGATACTGTGTTCACGAGTCAATTGTTCGAGCATGTCGCTTTCCAGCAAACTACCGTCCAACAACCCGCTATAAAACCCGGCCAGGCTGCGTGCATTACCGTGACCATTAGCCGCGGGCTGCTGCATGCGTCGCCATTCGGGCTTGTTAGTGCTGGTCAGAATAGACGGTGGATTGGCAAATGCACGTGTGGTCATTGCTGCGGGTTCGCGCATCATTACTTGAAGTAACCGTTGTGCCGCTTCATCGCCCATATTGCCTTTACTGCGGGCTATATGGGCAACACGATAAAACTCTTCATCCGCAAGGCCCAGATGAAAATCCAGCCCCAAGGGCCGTGCGACCCGCGCCACGATGGACTCCCCCGGCTCGCGCCCATCGGCACGGCGCAGCAATTCGCCGACCAGCCAACCGTAAGTGATCGCCTCATAGCCATGCCCCTCGCCCGGTGTCCACCAGGGAGCCTCGGCCGCCAGGGTGTCGACCATCAACTGCCAGTCGTAGAGGGCTTCGGTAGGCAGCATTTCGCGGATGGCCGGCAGCCCGGCCTGGTGACAGAGCAACTGGCGCAGGGTAATCGCTTCTTTGCCCGCCGCGGCAAATGCCGGCCAGTAATCGGCCACAGGCGCATCGAGCTTGAGCTTGCCTTCGGCCACCAGTTGCAGGGCAGTAACGGCCGTGAAGGTCTTGGTGCAGGAGAACAGGTTGACGATAGTGTCGCTATGCCAGGCTTCGGCCCCGTCCTTGTCGGCAGTACCGGCCCACAGGTCGACGACGGTCTGCCCGCCGATCTGGATGCACAACCCGGCACCACGTTCCTGGGGGTCATCGAACAGTGCGGCGAAGGCTTCGCGTACCGCTTCGAACTGGAGCTCGTAATGACCCTGAATCTGCACCTAAGCCGCCTTGAAAATACTGTAGGAAATGGTCGACATTGTTCCAGTCATTGTCGGTTTTGTGAACCCGTCAACGATGAATCAATGACCATTTCCAGAGTGCCCACCGGCCTGACCGGCGCCCTGCCCCGCGCCTTTGCCTGCTTGGGCTGATCGGCCACCTTCGTGCTCACGCACGGCACCGGCCGCCTTGGCTTTTTCGGCCGCCTTGCCCAATTGGTCGACTGCCGCAAGGTTGCTTTTACGGACGCTGTCGACGAAGCCCTGGAACGGCACATCGGTGATGCCGACAAGGCCGAAGTGGCCGTTTTCGCCATCCAGCAGACGCCCTGTCACCGGCTGGTCGAGGTACTGGAACCAGTGCACGCCAACTATCGACGGCTCGGCCATGGCCTGCTTGAGAAAGGCGCTGTAAGCCGCGCCGCGGTCTTCTTCGCGGGCCAGTTGCGTCACGCCGCCCCAGAACGGGCCACGGTCGGCGGAGCCAAAGTTGAATTCGGTGATCAGTACCGGTTTGTCCAATGCGCGCAGGGCGGCGAAGTCGTAACCGTCCTGGGGTTTGAGGGTGTACATGTTGAAGCTCAACACGTCGCAATACTGTGCGCACGACGCCACCGCTTCCGGGGTGCTCACTGCAAAACGGCCGCCCAGCAACAGTTGGTTGGGCGCGTGCCACTTCAGCGAGTCAGAGAGGGTCTTGAAGTAGGCATCGGCGAACGTTTTCTGGAAATACTTGAAGTCGGCTTCGATTTCCGGGTGCTCCGGGTTGGGCATCGGTGGCTCGAAGCCTGGGTCTTCCATCAGCTCCCAGCCCGCCAAATGAATGCCCCAGGCTTTGGACAGGCCTTCTTCGTTGCGGTATTTGTCACGCAGTTGCTTGAGGAAGGCGCGCTTGGCCGGCACATCGGTGGTCATGCGCAAGGTACCGTAGGCCAAGGCGTAGCGGGCTTTCGGATCGTCGCCGGGGCCGGCCCAGGCCAGCTCGTTGTCGGCAAAGAAGCCGATCAACCACGGGTCATCGCGGTGATCGCGCGCGGCGATGGCCACGGCGCGTTCGGTGGCCATGGCAAAGCGTGGGTCGAACGGGTCGGGCATGCCGCCCCACCAGTCAGTGCCGGTGCTGATGCTGGCGTAGTCACCCACAATCGACAGCGGCAGGGTGTACGGTACGCGGTCGGCCGTGGCCAGGTCCGCATCGCTCCAGTTGCCTACGGTGTTGAAACCCCAGGCTTGCAGACGGTCGAGGGTGTGGGTAACCCAGCGCTTCTGGTCCAGACCTTCACCGCCATAAGTGCGCTGCAGGTTGGCGCCATAGAAATCGTACCAGCGGCCCGAGCCAAAGCCACGTCCTTCGCCGGCACCGTTGCCGCTGCGGTTGTCGCCGCTGCCGTAATACTTGTCGAAAGGTTCGCCGGCCTTGGGCAGCGCCGCGAACATCCATTCACGCCCCGCCACGTAGGTCTGGCTGTTGTCCGGCGCCACGGTGTTGACGCCCAAGGAATAAAACGGATTTCCGTCGGGGGTCACCAGGTACCAGCGGCCATCGCGCTTCTCGGTGCGGAAAAAGCCGCTGGCGTCGAATGCCGGGCCTTTGTTCCAGCCGCCATATGCGTCCAGGGAGGATTTGTCCCGCTCGGCCAGCCAGGTCTTGAGCTGCTGCTGTTCCTTGGCGGCCAAAGCCTTGAGCTGGTCATCGCTGCTGACCTTTTCCGGCCAGCGCGCACGGGTCGACTGACCATAGGCGTCGACCAATTCGCTGTAGGCGGCCTTCAACACCGGTTCGCTGTCCTGCACGCCGAAGCGCTCCAGCAGGATGCTTTGGGCGGCGTTGGGCTTGATCATCGACAGGGTCACCGAGACCACTTGGCTGCGGTCGATTTCCCCGGCACTACCGGCCAGCAACACCCGCTGGCCCTCCACGGTGACAGGCATCGGCGGGCCGGCCTTCATGCCCTGGCTCAGTGGCGAGTTGGCTTGCAGCGGCACCAGCAGGGTCTGGGCCGGGCCGGCCGGCAGGTCGACGCGGCTGACCAGGGTCTTGCCGTCGGCGCTCTGCACCTTGATGTAGAGAGTCAGCGCCCAGCTCATGGCGCTTTGGATACGCAGGCTCATGGCGCTGGATTGCGACCAGTCCCACACGCCGGTTTGCGGGCTGAGCACCAGGCTCGGCTCGGCCGCCGGGTTGAAGGTGATGCGGCGCAGCACCTCGCCTTCGGGCGTTTGTTCGGCGTTGTATTGCGGCAGGCTGGCGTCCTGGGTCGCCACCTTGACCACATCGGCAGGCCTGACGAAGTTGAACAGCGTTTGTTGCCCGGCAGGTGCAGCCATCAACGGCGCAGCGAACAGCAAGGCAAACAGGGCGGGCAGCGTGCGAATCATACGAACAAGGTTCTCCCAGACGGCCGATGAATGGCCTGATGATAGTGATGAGATAGACCACGCAGTGGGCGAATTCGCCCACGGTGGCTTAAGAAATTTCGCGCCTGAACGGCGGCAAGGCATTGAGGATAGCCTTGCCATAGCGCTGGGTGACCAGGCGGCGGTCAAGCAAGGTGATGGTGCCCCGGTCTTCCTCGGTACGCAGCAAGCGCCCGCAGGCCTGCACCAGCTTCAGTGAAGCATCCGGCACCGAGATTTCCATGAACGGGTTGCCGCCCCGTGCTTCGATCCATTCGGCCAGTGCGGCCTCGACCGGATCATCGGGCACCGAGAACGGGATCTTGGCGATTACCACGTGTTCGCAGTAGGCGCCGGGCAAGTCCACGCCTTCGGCAAAGCTGGCCAGGCCAAACAGCACACTGGAATCACCGCCATCGACCCGCGCCTTGTGCTTGTTCAGGGTTTCCTGCTTGGACAGGTTGCCCTGGATAAACACCTGCTTGCGCCAGTCGCGGTCAAGGCCATCGAACACGTCCTGCATCTGTTTGCGTGACGAGAACAGCACCAGGGTGCCGCGGGAGCCTTCGACCAACGATGGCAGGTCGCGAATGATCGCCGCGGTGTGCGCCGCCGCATCCCGAGGGTCGGCCTTGAGGTCCGGCACCCGCAGCACACCGGCGTCGGCGTGATGAAAGGGGCTTGGCACCACGGCGGTAACGGCCTTTTTCGGCAGGCCGGCACGCATGCGGAAGCGATCGAAGGTGCCCAGGGCGGTCAGCGTGGCCGACGTCACCAGGCAGCCGTAAGCTACGTTCCACAGGTTGCGGCGCAGCATTTCGGCGGCAAGGATCGGGCTGGCGTTGACCTCGATATCAAACAGCGCACCGCTTTCCGACAGGGTCAGCCAACGGGCCATCGGCGGGTTGTCTTCGGGGTCTTCGACGGTGAAGGCGGTCCACAGCTCCCAGTTGCCTTGGGAGCGGGACAGCAGGCTGCCGAACAACGGGTACCATTCTTCGGCCTGGTTGCTGGCGATGCCGATATTGACCTCGCCATCCATGCCTTCCTTGAGCAAGTCGGTCAGGCGGGTGAACAGGTCGGTCAGGCGTGAAAAGCCCTTCTTCAACTCGATGCCCATTTCGCGCATGTGCTCGGGAATCATCCCACCGACAAAGCGATGGCGCGGGCGCTCACGGCCCTCGACGTCTTCACCGGGCTTGAAATCTGCGACCTGCTCGCAGGCGCTGAACATGAACTGCTGCTGGGTCTTGATCTCGCGCGCCAGTTCCGGCACCTGCTCGATCAGCTTGCCCAGGTCACCGGGCAGCGGATGCTGGGCCAGCAACTTGGTAAGGTTCTTGGCGGTGGTTTCCAGCCAGTCGGCGGTGGAACGCAGGCGCGTGTAATGGGCGAAGTGGCCAATGGCCTTGTCCGGCAGGTGGTGACCTTCGTCGAATACGTAAAGGGTGTCGCGCGGATCGGGCAACACGGCGCCGCCGCCCAGGGCCAGGTCGGCCAGCACCATGTCGTGGTTGGTGACGATGACGTCAACCTTGCCCATGCCTTCGCGGGCCTTGTAGAAGGCGCACTGGCCAAAGTTGGGGCAATGGCGGTTGGTGCACTGGCTGTGGTCGGTGGTCAGGCGCGCCCAGTCGGCATCTTCCAGGGCGGTGGGCCAGCTGTCGCGGTCGCCGTCCCATTTATTGCCGGCCAGTTTCTCGATCATGCTGGTAAACAGTTTTTGGCTGGCCTCATCCACCTCGATCTTGAAGCCTTCTTCTTCGAACAATGAGGCGGTCGCGGTTTGCGCGTGGCCTTCCTGCAGCAGGACGTCGAGCTTGGACAGGCACATGTAGCGGCCCCGCCCCTTGGCCAGGGCGAAGGTAAAGCTCAGGCCGCTGTTGCGCATCAGGTCGGGCAGGTCTTTGTAGACAATCTGCTCTTGCAGGGCGACGGTGGCGGTGGCGATCACCAGGCGCTTGCCGGCGGCCTTGGCAGTGGGGATCGCGGCAAGGCTGTAGGCCACGGTCTTGCCGGTACCGGTGCCGGCCTCGACGGCCACGACCGCGGGCTCGCCCTCGCGGCGACCTTCGTCGTCGGTGTCGATATCCCCGAGGACTTTCGCGACTTCGGCGATCATCAGGCGTTGGCCGTAGCGTGGTTTCAAGCTCTTGGCTTCGAGAAAACGCGAATAGGCGCCCTGGATCGTGGTTTTGAGTTCAGTGCTGATCATGGATAGTCGGGCGCAAAAAACGCTGGATAAATTTTCAGTGGTTCGGATCGGCCGCTATCATACCCCGCTAATTAATCCCGCGCAGAACGGAGTACCACAATGACCGCGTTTAGCTTCGCTTACACCCTGCATGTACTGGCTGCCCTGATCTGGGTCGGCGGTATGTTTTTCGCCTGGATGATCCTGCGCCCCGCCGCCATGGCGGCCCTTGAGGGCGCCGCCCGGCTCAAGCTGTGGGCGAATGTGTTTCAACGTTTTTTCGTATGGGTGTGGGTGACAGTGCTGGTTTTGCCGATCAGCGGCATAGGCCTTTTGCACCTGCGCTTCAACGGATTTGAGACTGCACCGCGCTATGTGCAAGTGATGATGGGTTTGTATCTGGTGATGACGGCGCTGTTTATCCGCATCCAGGCGTTGAAATTCCCGGAGCTGCGCAAGGCAGTAGCGGCCGAAGATTGGCCAGCGGGCGCGGCTGCGCTGGGGCAGATTCGCAGGTTGGTGGGAATTAATTTGATCGTGGGGTTGGTAGTGGTGGCAATTGCTTCGGCTCGACCGATGTTCTGAGGCGGCCCTGAGGCCACCATCGGGGGCAAGCCCCCTCCCACACTTTGGAATGCGTTCCAAAATGTGGGAGGGGCGGTGCGACGATTGGACTTGCCCCCGATAGCGTCAGACCCAGGCGACTCAGAGCCGCTGAATGGTCACAGACCCCGCAGGCCCAGCCGGCCCCGGCTGCCCTTCCAACCCGGACCGGCCTTTGTCGCCGCCGTCAGCACGGTACACCAGGCATCCCTTCGACTGCCCACCCTTCCCGGGTTTGCCCGCTATACCGGCCAAACCGCCGGCGCCACCATCAACCCAGACCTTGATTTTGTCGCCAGGAAAGTCTTGCGGCAACTCCAGCCTTACACTCGCCCCCGAAGCGCCCGGCAGGCCGTCGCCGCCGTTATCACCGTTGGCCCCGCGCCCAGCCGAACCCCACGTACATCCCGGGTCCTCGCCGTTGGCACCATCGAGCCCCGCATACCCTTGGGCACCGGCCCCGCCGCGGGCATCCACAGACAATTCTTCAGCGCTAAGGTCGTTGATCCGCAAGATCAGGTCACGCCCAGCCTTGGCCGGTTTTTCATGGGTGCCAGGGGCCCCGCGTGAAGTGATCTGGCTACCGTGCTCCAGTTGCGCCTGGCGCACTTGCATTTGCAGCGCAGTATTGCCGGGGACAATGGCGATGCGTGCGTCGCGCCCCAGGTGCAGCTCCTCCACCGTGACCTGGCTGATAGTGGACGGAATCAGCAAAGTGCCGTAGTCCGCCACCTCCAGGCGCTCCAGTTGCAGCACGCTGGTGCTGCTGGGCAGGCGCATCAACGAGTTGGTTTCGACACTGACGCTCTGGGCCAGGGCAACGGGGCTGACCAACAGGGCCAGCAGAAAAACCTTACGCATCATGGGGCTCCTGAGTGTTTTCAAATTTTTCTTTGGATGCACAGTAACGACTTCTACAGGCGATTTGCCAGTGAAGGATCAAAAAACTTCCGATGAGACGGTTACTGCCAGGTAGGTATCGACCGCCGCGCGCTAGGCCCACGCGCTCAGCCGCGCTAGTCTCTACGGTCTTGATGTGAGGATTTGCAATGACCGCTGGAATTTCTTCCCGTACGCCCCAGCAAGCCTTGGCTGCCTTGCTTGATCTTCAACGGCCAAAGCGCTTGCTGCTAGTGGGTGCCAGCCAATTCCCGGCGCTGGATGCCTTTGAGCAGGCCCACCCTGACACCCAGGTTTTCCGGGCAGCGCCAGGGCCGTTACCGCCGGAACTGGCGGCGCAGCGTTTTGACCTGGCGTTGGTAGTCGACTGCCTGGAGCACCTGTCAAAAGCGCAGGGTCTGACCTTGCTCGGCGGCATTCGCAACCTCAATGCCAGCCGCATTGCCGTGCTGGTCGACCTGGGCGCCTGCGCTTGGAAGGAAACCGATTTCTTCTCCCTGGCCTTGCAAGCCGGCGAGTACTTCCAGCGCGATGAGCAGGTCCTGACGCTGTTTACCTATGATCTGCTTGACTATAAACAGGTGCCGGACTGGCTCAACGCCCGCTTCTGGGCCAACCCGGAAAACTTCGGAAAGTATTGGTGGTAACCCGATGAGTACATCCATTTGCCCGTGCGGCAGCGGCAATCTGCTGGATGCCTGCTGCGGCCACTATCACGCCGGCCACCCGGCACCCTGCGCGAGCGCGTTGATGCGCTCGCGCTACAGCGCCTATGTGCTGGGCCTGGTCGATTACCTGGTGGCCACTACCCTGCCCGCGCAACAGGCCGGGCTGGACCGCGACGCCATCGCCGCCTGGAGTGCCCAGAGCACCTGGTTGGGCCTTGAGGTGGAAAGCTCAGAAGTGTTCGGCGGCCAGCCGGAACACGCCTTCGTCACCTTTACCGCGCGCTGGCATGACAGCAGCGGCGAACACAGCCACCGAGAGCAATCATCTTTCGTACAGAATGATGGGCGCTGGTACTTCATCGACCCGACGGTAGACGTGACGATCGGACGTAATGATGTATGTTTGTGTGGCAGTGGGCAGAAATTCAAGAAGTGTTGCTCCAGCTACCTCTAATCACTCGAAAGGGATAACGCCATGCTTCGGATGTACAGCTTGATGCTGGCGTTGACCCTGGGCCTCACCGGCTGCGCGTCCTGGTTCGAAGACGATTCGCCTGCGCCCCACGTGTCCCTGGTCAAGGTCGAAGTGGTGCGGGCCAAGCTGCTGGAGCAGAAGTTCAAGCTGTACTTTCGCGTAGACAACCGCGACGACGCCGACCTGACGGTGCGTGGCCTGGTCTATAAGATCAGCCTGGGCAACCTGCTGCTGACCGAGGGCGAGTCCAACGAATGGCTGACCGTACCGCCGCGCAGTCATAAGTTCTTCCGGGTTTCGGTACGCACCAACCTCTGGCCGCAGGTGCGTGACGTGGTACAGATGCTGAAAAATCCCGACCAGCCCGTGCCTTATCGTCTGGAAGGCGAACTGAAAACCGGATTATTCATCGGTAATGACGTGCAGGTCGCGCACAATGGCGAGATAATCCCCGGCGATTTTATTCCGGAGCAACATCGATGACTCAGCAACCCCATGTCCATGGTCCTGACTGCAACCACGATCATGAGCACCATGATCACGACCACGGCCATGTCCACGGCCCGAACTGCGGCCACGCTCACCAGGAGCCCGTGCGCAATGCCTTGAAGGATGTGGGTCGTAACGATCCTTGCCCGTGCGGCAGCGCGAAGAAATTCAAGAAGTGCCATGGCGCATAAGCCACGCTGAAGACCAAAATGTGGGAGGGGGCTTGCTCCCGATTGCGCAGTGTCAGCTACAGATGAGCTGACTGATTCACCGCAATCGGGAGCAAGCCCCCTCGCACATTGATTTGCACACAGCTTGAGCGCTTACGCAATTACACAACTCCTGCTTGCGTCGTTTCGCCGCGCTCACTAACGTAGCGCCTTTACTGACGCTACCCCCCGCAGGAGCTTTGCCATGGCCTCGCCAGCCCTCTTACATTTTCTTCCCCGGTTCGGCGTTGCCGCGGCAGTGGCCAGTGCCTTGGGCCTGGCCGGTTGCCAGCTCCAGAGCACCCAGGACACCCTTCCCCCCGTTGCAGGCGTACAGCCGATCAAAGGCCTGGCACAAAATGTATCGGTGCGCCGCAATGCCCAGGGCATGCCGCTGATCGAAAGCAACACCTTCCATGACGCACTGTTCAGCCTCGGTTACGTCCACGCCAGCGATCGCATCACCCAGATGGTCACCCTGCGTCTGTTGGCCCAGGGTCGCCTGGCGGAAATGTCCGGCCCGCAAGTGCTGGATGTCGACCGTTTCATGCGTGCGGTCAACCTCAAGAAAAGCGCCGGCGAGCTGTACAGCGCCTCGTCGCCGCGCCTCAAGCGTTTCTTTGAGGTGTATGCCCGGGGCGTCAATGCCTACCTGTTCCGCTATCGCGACAAACTGCCGGCGGACCTGGCCCAGAGCGGCTACAAACCGGAATACTGGAAGCCGGAAGATTCGGCGCTGCTGTTCTGCCTGCTGAATTTCAGCCAGTCAGGCAACCTGCAGGAAGAAATTTCGTCCCTGGTGCTGGCGCAAAAAGTCGGCATCGACAAACTCGCCTGGCTCACTCCGAGTGCGCCGGACGAAGCGATCCCGCAGGCCGAAGCCCACAAGCTCAAGGGCGTGAATCTGGGTCAGATCACCGGCCTCGCCACGCTGGACACAGTCAGCCAGCAATTGAACAGCCTCAACGCGCTGGCGATCACCACGTCAAGCAACTGGGCCATCGGTGCGCAACGCAGCCGCAGCGGCAAGAGCCTATTGGCCAATGATATCGCCGCCCAGCCGCAAGCGCCGTCACCGTGGAGCTACGTGCAGATTCGTGCGCCGAAATACCAGGCCGTCGGGGCTTCGATCGCCGGCCTGCCGACCCTGCTGTCCGGCTTCAACGGCAAGGTTGCGTGGAGCATGAGCGCGGTCAAGGGCGACACCCAGGACCTGTTCCTGGAGAAGGTCAAGCGCCAGGGCAGCGCGTTGTACTACGAGAACAACGGCAAATGGCTACCGGCTGGCGTGCGCAACGAAACCTTCTTCATCAAGGGTCAGCGCTCGATTCGCGAAGTGGTGTATGAAACACGCCACGGCGTAATGCTCAACAGCAGCCAGGCGCTCACCAGCGGGCTTGGCCTGGCCTTGCAAACCGCCAACTTCAAGGACGACAAGAGCCTGGATGCGTTCTTCGACCTGTCCCGTGCGCAAAACGCTGGCAAGGCGTCGGATGCCACCCGTGAGATCCGCGCCATCGCGTTGAACATGATTTTCGCCGACGCCAGCAATATTGGCTGGCAGGTCACCGGCCGCTTCCCCAACCGCCGCGAAGGCGAAGGCCTGTTGCCGTCGCCGGGCTGGGATACGCGCTTTGACTGGGACGGCTACGCCGATGCGATGCTGCACCCCTACGACCAGGACCCGGCCCAAGGCTGGATCGGCACCGCCAACCAGCGTACTGCACCACGTGGCTACGGCATGCAGTTGTCCAACTCCTGGGACGCACCGGAACGTAGCGAGCGCCTGGCGCAACTGGCCAATGCCGGCAAGCATGACAGCCGCAGCCTGATCGCCATGCAATACGACCAGACCACCACTTTCGCCGCCAAGCTCAAGGGCATGTTCCAGGCGCCAGGCATGGCCCAGCCGCTCAAGCAGGCCATCGACGCCCTCCCGGCGACGGATCGCGCCAAGGCTCGCGAAGCACTGGACCGCCTGCTGGCCTTCGATGGCCGTCTTGCGCCAACTTCGGCTGACGCAGCAATTTACGAGTTGTTCCTGCAGGAAAGTGCTAAACAGATCTTCCTCGACAAACTCGGCCCTGAAAACAGCGCCAGCTGGAGCGCCTTCGTCAGCAATGCCAGCCTGTCCTACTCGGCCGTCGCCGATCATTTGCTGGGGCGTGAAGACAGCCCATTCTGGGACGACACGCGCACACAGCAAAAAGAAGACAAACCCGCGATCCTGGCCCGCACCCTCGCCGCCGCCATCAGCACCGGCGACAGCCAACTGGGCGCCGATCACAAGGCCTGGCAGTGGGGCAAGCTGCACAGCACCCGCTGGAAAAACACTAACGGCCAGGTTATCCGCGGCCCCCTTGCCAGCGGTGGCGACCACAACACCCTGAACCCGGCGCCATACAGCTGGGGCCAGGATTTCAACACCACCCAGGTGCCGGCATTGCGCATGATCATCGACTTCGGCATAGCGGAACCAATGCTGGGCCAGGGTGGCATCGGCCAGTCAGGCAACCCGGCGAGCCCGAACTATGCCAACGGCATCGACCCATCGCTCAAGGCGCAATACCTGAGCTTCCCGATGCAGCCCCAAAACTTTGAAAAGGTGTATGGCAAGACAAGGCTGACCCTGACGCCTGGCAAGTAACCCGGTTTTCCCCAGCAGAAACCGAATCCAAATGTGGGAGGGGGCTTGCTCCCGATAGCGGTGTGACAGTCAACACATTCATTGACTCAAGTACTGCTATCGGGAGCAAGCCCCCTCCCACATTTGGCCCCATGTATATCAGATAGAACTTCTCGCACTGCCCTCGCCTCCTAACTGATAAGCCCATCGCCCACGGCAACCCCATGGACCTCGTCATCGCCCGCCCCGAAGGCCTCTATTGCCCTGCCGGTGATTTCTATATTGACCCCTGGCGCCCGGTGGAGCGCGCCGTGATCACCCACGCCCACGGCGACCACGCGCGCACCGGCAACCAGCATTATCTGGCCGCCGCGCCCGGCGAAGGTATCCTGCGCTGGCGCCTGGGCCAGGACATCAACCTGCAAACACTGGCCTACGGCGAACGCTTGGAGCATCACGGCGTGACCTTGAGCTTTCATCCTGCCGGGCATGTGCTCGGTTCGGCCCAGGTCCGCCTGGAATACCAGGGCGAAGTCTGGGTGGCGTCCGGCGACTACAAAGTCGAACCCGATGGCACCTGCGCGCCGTTCGAACCGGTGCGTTGCCATACCTTTATCACCGAATCTACGTTCGGCCTGCCGATCTACCGCTGGCAGCCCCAGGCGCAGATTTTCGCGGGGATCAACGACTGGTGGCGGGCCAATATCGCCAACGGCAAGGCGAGCGTGTTGTTCTGTTATTCCTTCGGCAAGGCCCAGCGCATTCTCCATGGCCTCGACGCCAGCATCGGCCCGATCCTCAGCCACGGCGCAGTCGAGCCCTTGAATCGGGTCTACCGTGAAGCCGGCGTCTACATTCCCGAGACGCTGTACGCCGGCGATTTCAAGAAGACCGACCCGCTGTTACGCCAAGCACTGATCATCGCCCCGCCCTCCGCCGGCGGCAGCACTTGGATGCGCCGCTTCGGCGACTACAGCGACGCCTTCGCCAGTGGCTGGATGCGTCTGCGTGGTACCCGTCGGCGGCGTGGCGTGGACCGTGGCTTTGTGCTGTCGGACCACGCCGATTGGCCCGGGCTGTTATGGGCCATCGAACAAACCGGTGCCGAACGGGTAATGGTTACCCACGGCTCGGTCGGCGTGCTGGTACGTCATCTGCGGGAAAAAGGCTTGGATGCTCAGGGTTTCACCACCGAGTACGGTGATGACGAAGAAGAGGCTACGGCATGAAAGCCTTCGCCGAGTTGTACGCCAACCTCGACGCCACCACCTCCAGCAATGCCAAGCTCGCGGCGCTGCAAGCCTACTTCCTGCAAGCGCCGCCAGCAGATGCTGCATGGGCGGTGTACTTCCTCTCCGGTGGACGGCCGCGGCAACTGGTGCCCACGCGTCTGCTACGGGACATGGCCACCGAAGCGGCCGGCATCGAACCCTGGCTGTTCGAGGAGAGCTACCAGTCAGTGGGTGACTTGGCCGAGACGATTTCCCTGCTCCTACCCGAATCCACCTACAGCTCCGAGGACGGCCTGGCCGTGTGGCTGGAAGACAAATTGCTGCCCCTGCGCGGGCTTTCGCCCATGGACCTGGCCGAACGGCTGCCGGCCCTCTGGGCGCAGTTGGACCAGCCGAGCCTGATGGTGTGCATCAAGCTGATCACCGGCAGCTTTCGCGTCGGCGTGTCCAAACTGCTGGTCACCCGCGCGCTTGCCACCATGGCCGACCTTGATAGCAAGCGCGTGGCCCAGCGGTTGGTGGGCTACACCGATTTATCGAATCGCCCGACGCCTGCGGGCTATCTCAAGCTGATCGCTGCCGAATCGTCCGACGAGCATGCGCAACGAGGTGGGCAGCCGTATCCGTTTTTTCTGGCCCATGGGTTGGCGCAACCGGTGGAGCAATTCGACACGCTGCTCGGTTCGCCCGCCGATTGGCAGGTGGAATGGAAGTTTGATGGCATTCGCGCGCAACTGGTCAAGCGTGAGGGGCGTCTGTGGATCTGGTCCCGGGGTGAAGAGTTGGTGACTGAGCGTTTCCCCGAGCTGCACAGCCTGGTGAGTGGCCTGCCCGACGGCACGGTGATCGATGGCGAAATCGTGGTGTGGAAAGACTCGGTGCAACCCTTTGCATTGCTGCAACAGCGGATCGGCCGCAAGACCCTGAGCAAAAAAGTCCTGGAGGATGCTCCGGTTGCAGTGCTCGCCTACGACCTGCTGGAATTTCAGGGCGATGACTGGCGCAACCATATCCAGGCTGAGCGTCGTACACAGCTGGAACGCGTGATCGCTGAGTGCAACCAACCCGTATTGCTGCCCTCACCGCTGCTCGAGGGGCCAACCTGGGCAGCGTTGGCCGAGCAGCGCGAAGCCTCCCGCAGCCTTGGTGTCGAAGGCATGATGCTCAAGGATCGCCAAGGCCTCTATGGCGTGGGCCGCACCAAGGACATGGGCCTGTGGTGGAAGTGGAAAGTCGACCCCTTCAGCGTCGACGCCGTATTGATCTACGCCCAGCGCGGCCATGGCCGGCGCGCCAGCCTGTACAGCGACTACACCTTCGCGGTGTGGGATGGCCCGCCGGGCAGCGAGCGCACCCTGGTGCCGTTCGCCAAGGCGTACTCCGGGTTGACCGACGAGGAAATGCGCAAGGTGGACGCCATCGTGCGTAAAACCACGGTAGAAAAATTCGGCCCGGTCAGCAGCGTGACGCCAAGCATGGTGTTTGAACTGGGCTTTGAGGGTATCGCCCTGTCCAAGCGGCACAAGAGCGGGATTGCGGTGCGGTTTCCGCGCATGTTGCGCTGGCGTCAGGACAAGACGGTGGAAGAGGCTGACAACCTTGCCACACTACAAGACCTACTGATTTGACATAAATCCCTGTGGGAGCAAGCCCCACATTGGAATCTCCATACGACCTGAAACAGTGCACCCATTTTCTGATGCTCATTTTCGGGCATCTCCTACACTCCGATTTGCCTTATCCCACCTTTTAAAAAGCCCATCCGGAACTATGGTGCAGAAATTGCTACTTGTGATCCGTCTGACACCGCTCAGTAACAGTTCTAAACGCGCCAAAAGCGCTTATCTTGGTTTCCAGGGATTACCTAATGAAAAAAGCATTGCTGACCCTTTCTGCACTGGCTCTGTGCATGGCTGCTGGTGTTGCCAGCGCCAAGGAATACAAGGAATTGCGTTTTGGTGTCGACCCCTCCTATGCACCGTTCGAATCCAAAGCCGCCGACGGCAGCCTGGTGGGCTTCGATATCGACCTGGGCAATGCGATCTGTGCGGAGCTGAAGGTCAAATGCAAGTGGGTCGAAAGCGACTTCGACGGCATGATTCCGGGCCTGAAAGCTAACAAGTTCGACGGCGTGATTTCCTCCATGACCGTGACGCCAGTGCGCGAGAAGGCGATCGACTTCTCCAACGAGCTGTTCTCCGGCCCCACCTCGCTGGTGTTCAAAAAAGGCGCAGGGTATTCGACACCTGAATCCCTCAAGGGCAAGTCCGTAGGCTACGAGCAAGGCACCATCCAGGAAGCCTACGCCAAGGCCGTGCTGGATAAAGCCGGGGTGACCACCAAGGCCTACGCCAACCAGGATCAGGTCTACGCCGACCTGACCTCCGGGCGCCTCGATGCTTCCGTGCAGGACATGCTGCAAGCTGAATTGGGTTTTCTCAAGTCGCCAGCGGGCGCCGGCTACGAAGTCAGCGCAGCCATCGATGACCCGTTGCTGCCCTCGAAAACCGCCATCGGTATCAAAAAAGGTAACACTGAGCTGAAGGCCCTTTTGGATAAAGGTATCAAAGCGTTACACGATGATGGCACCTACGCCACCATTCAGAAAAAACACTTCGGCGATCTGAACCTGTACAGCGGCAAATAATGCCTGGGGCGCCCTTCCTCGGGAGGGGCGCTTTTCTATCGCCATAGGTCCTGATTTATGTTCGAAGATCTGTTGCAAACCCTCGGGCTGAGCGCGTTCAGCTTGAAGGGTTTCGGCCCGCTGTTGCTGCAAGGCACCTGGATGACCATCAAGTTATCGGTGCTGTCCCTGGCCGTCAGCGTCTTGCTCGGCCTGCTCGGCGCCAGCGCCAAGCTGTCCAGCCTGGCATTACTGCGCATCCCCGCCCAGCTTTACACCACATTGATTCGCGGGGTGCCCGACCTGGTGCTGATGCTGTTGATCTTTTACAGCCTGCAAACCTGGCTTACTGGCCTGACCGACTTTATGGAATGGGAATACATCGAGATCGACCCCTTCAGCGCCGGAGTGATTACCCTGGGTTTCATCTACGGCGCCTATTTCACCGAAACATTTCGCGGCGCGATCCTCGCCGTGCCCCGCGGCCAGCTGGAAGCCGCCACCGCCTACGGGCTCAAGCGCGGTCAGCGGTTTCGCTACGTGACCTTCCCGCAGATGATGCGCTTTGCCCTGCCGGGCATTGGCAATAACTGGATGGTGATGCTCAAGGCCACCGCGCTGGTGTCGATCATCGGTCTGGCAGACTTGGTGAAAGCAGCCCAGGACGCGGGCAAGAGTACCTATCAACTGTTCTATTTCCTGGTACTCGCCGCGCTGATCTACCTGTTGATCACCAGCGCCTCCAATTTTGTCTTGCGTCGGCTTGAACGTCGCTACTCCGCAGGCGCCCGGGAGGCAGTGCGATGATCGAACTGTTGCAGGAATACTGGCGCCCCTTCCTTTACAGCGACGGCCAGCACATCACCGGCCTGGCCATGACGATGTGGCTGCTCAGTGCTGCCCTCGTCATCGGTTTCCTGGTGTCGATCCCGCTGTCCATCGCCCGCGTCTCGCGCAAGCGCCTGGTGCGTTGGCCGGTGCAGTTCTACACCTACCTGTTTCGCGGCACGCCGCTCTATATCCAATTGTTGATCTGCTACACCGGCATCTACAGCATCGCGGCAGTGCGTGCTCAGCCGGTGCTGGATGCGTTCTTTCGCGATGCAATGAATTGCACCATTCTGGCCTTCGCCCTCAACACCTGCGCCTACACCACGGAGATTTTCGCCGGGGCGATCCGCAGTATGGCCCACGGCGAAGTCGAGGCGGCCAAGGCCTACGGCCTCAGCGGCTGGAAGTTGTACGCCTACGTGATCATGCCCTCAGCACTGCGCCGCGCGTTGCCCTACTACAGCAATGAAGTGATCCTGATGCTGCACTCGACCACGGTGGCGTTCACCGCGACCATCCCGGACATCCTCAAGGTGGCACGGGACGCCAACTCCGCCACCTTCATGACCTTTCAATCGTTCGGCATCGCCGCGCTGATCTACCTCGCGGTGACCTTTACCCTGGTCGGCCTGTTCCGCCTGGCGGAGCGCCGCTGGCTGGCCTTCCTCGGGCCGAGCCACTAAGGAGCCTGCATGCGACATCAGCAACATGACCTGATCGCGCCGGTGCCGGGCACGGCGCGGCAACTGCACAGTTTTCACTTCGGCCCGGAACAGGCCGCGGGCAAGGTCTATATCCAGTCCTCCCTGCATGCCGATGAACTGCCGGGCATGCTGGTAGCCTGGCACCTCAAGGCGCGCCTGGCAGAGCTGGCGGCAGCCGGACGCTTGCGCAGCGAAATCGTGCTGGTGCCTGTCGCCAATCCGGTGGGCCTCGAACAAGTGTTGATGGACATCCCCTTGGGCCGCTACGAGCTGGAAAGCGGGCAGAACTTCAATCGTTTGTTTGTCGACCTCAGCGAAGCGGTCGGCGACCAAATCGAAGAGCGCCTGGGCGATGATCCCCAACACAATATCCACTTGATCCGCACAGCCTTGTCCAACGCCCTGGCCGCGCAGACGCCCCAGACCCAGCTGCAATCCCAACGCCTGGTGCTGCAACACCTGGCCTGTGATGCCGACTTGGTGCTCGACCTGCATTGCGACTTCGAAGCCGTCGCGCACCTGTACACCACGCCACAGGGCTGGCCGCGAGTGGAACCCTTAGCGCGTTACCTCGGCTCGCAGGCCAACTTGCTGGCCACCGACTCTGGCGGGCAGTCCTTTGATGAGTGTTTCACTCTGGTGTGGTGGCAGTTGCAGCAACGCTTCGGCGAGCGCTTCCCGATTCCCATGGGCAGCTTGTCGGTGACCGTCGAGTTGCGCGGCCAAGGCGATGTCACTCATGGCCTCGCTGCGTCGGACTGCCAGGCCATCATCGATTACCTGATCCACTTCGGCGCCATCACCGGCGACGTCGCCCCCCTG
Source organism: Pseudomonas sp. Root569 (assembly GCF_001427465.1). Lineage (NCBI taxonomy): Bacteria > Pseudomonadati > Pseudomonadota > Gammaproteobacteria > Pseudomonadales > Pseudomonadaceae > Pseudomonas > Pseudomonas sp. Root569. Next base: position 287,617 of record NZ_LMGQ01000025.1, read on the forward strand.
CCTGCCCTGGCCTACCCGGCCACTCCATTGGCGGGCGTGGAACCGGTGACGACTCCGGTGGGCGGCTTGCTGGTGTTCAGCGCCTTGCCGGGTCAATACCTAGAGGCCGGGCAACTGATCGCCGAAATCATCGACCCCATTACCGACCGCGTAACGCCCGTGCATTGCCAGCACGCCGGCCTGCTCTACGCCCGTTCGCTGCGGCGCATGGCCACTGCCGGGATGGTCATCAGCCATATCGCCGGCACGCAGGCCTACCGCAGCGGCTATCTACTTTCGCCTTGAGGATGCACGCCCCATGTACAAACTGACCGTTGAAGGCCTGCATAAAAGCTATGGCGACAATGAAGTGCTCAAAGGTGTGTCGCTCAAGGCCAGGACCGGTGATGTGATCAGCCTGATCGGCGCCAGTGGCTCGGGCAAGAGCACCTTCCTGCGCTGTATCAACTTCCTGGAAACCCCCAACGATGGCGCCATGACCCTGGACGGCCAGACGATCCGCATGGTCAGCGACCGCCACGGCATGCGCGTGGCCGACGATGCCGAGCTGCAACGCCTGCGCACACGATTGGCGATGGTGTTCCAGCACTTCAACCTGTGGAGCCATATGAGCGTGCTGGAAAACATCACCATGGCCCCGCGCCGCGTGCTGGGGTGCAGCAAGAAAGACGCCGAAGACCGCGCCCGCCGCTATCTGGACAAGGTCGGGCTGCCGGTACGTGTAGCCGATCAGTACCCGGCGTTCCTGTCTGGCGGCCAGCAACAGCGGGTAGCCATCGCCCGCGCCCTGGCGATGGAGCCTGAGGTGATGCTGTTCGATGAACCCACCTCGGCCCTCGACCCGGAACTGGTGGGTGAAGTGTTGAAGGTGATCCAGGGCCTGGCCGAGGAAGGCCGCACCATGATCATGGTGACTCACGAGATGAGCTTTGCGCGCAAGGTCTCAAGCCAGGTGCTGTTCCTGCACAAGGGCCTGGTGGAAGAGCAAGGCACCCCCGAGGATGTGCTGGGCAATCCGAAAAGCGAGCGCCTGCAGCAGTTTCTGAGTGGCAATTTGAAGTAGGAGCGAGCTTGCTCGCGAAAATCGTCAACGATAACGCGGGCATCCAGATTAAACGCGGCGCCTGAGCTTTTTTCGCGGGCAAGCCCGCTCCTACAGTTGGAACGTCAGCACAGCCTTAAGGGTCTTTGAACTAAGCCCTCCAGAGCGTCAGTTGCCGAATGGCAAAAACCCACGATTTCGCCAAACAATGGTTCGCCGCCAAAGGCTGGAAACCGTTCGCCTTTCAGAAACACGTATGGGCAGCGGTCAAGGCTGGCCAGTCAGGGCTGCTGCATGCCAGTACCGGTGCAGGTAAAACCTATGCCTTGTGGTTCGCCGCCCTCAACCGTTTCGCCATCACCCGCCCGCCCGCTACCGGCAAGCGCAAGCCACCCGCTGAACCGCTGACGGTGCTGTGGATCACGCCGATGCGTGCCTTGGCTGCCGATTCCGCACGTGCCCTGCAGGCACCCTTGGACGCCCTGCAAATTCCCTGGAGCGTGGGCCTGCGTACCGGCGACACCAGCAGCAGCGAGCGCGCACGCCAGACCCGCCGCCAACCCACCGCTCTGGTCACCACCCCAGAAAGCCTGACGCTGATGCTCGCACGGGCCGACAGTGAGACGAGCCTGGCGCACCTGCGCATGGTGATCGTGGATGAATGGCACGAGCTGATCGGCAATAAGCGCGGCGTGCAGTTGCAACTGGCCCTGGCACGCTTGCGGCGCTGGCATCCTGAGCTGATGGTGTGGGGCATCTCGGCGACCTTGGGCAACCAGGCCCACGCGTTGGAGGTGCTGGTCCCACAGGGTGGCGGGGTCAATCTACAGGGGCAAACGGCCAAGGAATTGAGGGTCGACACCTTGCTGCCGCCCGTCACCGAGCGTTTTCCCTGGGCGGGGCATATTGGCTTGAAGATGTTGCCGCAAGTGGTCGCCGAGGTGGAGGCCAGCAGCAGTTGCCTGGTGTTTACCAATACCCGGGCACAATCGGAGATCTGGTATCAGGCGATACTCGACGCCCGCCCGGACTGGGCGGGATTGATTGCCCTGCACCACGGCTCGTTATCGCGGGAAACCCGGGACTGGGTGGAGCGCGCCTTGAAAGACGGCCAGCTCAAGGCGGTGGTGTGCACCTCAAGCCTGGACTTGGGCGTGGACTTCCTGCCGGTAGAACGGGTGCTGCAGATCGGTTCCGCCAAAGGCGTGGCGCGGCTGATGCAGCGCGCCGGGCGCTCCGGCCATGCGCCCGGGCGGCCATCACGGGTGACACTGGTGCCGACACACAGCCTGGAACTGGTGGAAGCCGCGGCGGCCCAGGAGGCGATTGCCCAACGGCGCATCGAAGCGCGGGAATCGCCGCACAAACCGCTGGATGTGCTTGTACAACACCTGGTCAGCATGGCCCTGGGCGGCGGATTTACCCCGGATGCATTGCTGGCGGAAGTGCGCGGCGCGTGGGCCTACCGCGATCTCAGCGAGGCTGACTGGACCTGGGCCTTGGGGTTTGTACGCCATGGCGGCCTGTCACTGACGGCTTACCCGGATTACCGCCGTGTAGAGCCCGACGAGCACGGCATCTGGCGTGTCCCGGACGCACGCCTGGCGCGTCGCCATCGCATGAGCGTGGGGACCATCGTCAGCGATGCCAGTATCCAGCTGAAATTCTGGAGCAAAGGCGGCGGCGGCAAGCACCTGGGCAGTGTCGAGGAGGGCTTTATTGCCCGGCTCAAGCCGGGGGATGGCTTCTTGTTCGCCGGGCGCTTGCTGGAGTTGGTACGGGTGGAAAACATGACCGCCTATGTGCGCCGCAGTAACGCCAAAAAAGCCGCCGTGCCCCGCTGGAATGGCGGGCGCATGCCGCTTTCAAACGAGCTGGCCCAGGCGGTGATCGAGCGTTTTGACGCCGCGGCGCAGGGGCACTTCGACGGCCCGGAGATGCAGGCGGTACAACCGTTGCTGCAAACCCAGCTGCGCTGGTCCGGCCTGCCCACACGCGAGAATTTGCTGGCTGAAAGGCTGCAATCGCGGGAGGGCTGGCATCTATTTCTCTATCCCTTCGCCGGGCGCCAGGTGCACTTGGGGTTGGCGAGCTTGCTGGCGTGGCGCGTCAGCCAACAGCAGCCGCTGACCTTTTCGATTGCCGTGAATGATTATGGCCTGGAGCTATTGAGCGCTACCGAGGTGCACTGGCCAAGGTTGCTGAATGCAGCGTTGCTGAGCCCCGAGCACTTGCTCAACGACGTGGCCGCCAGCCTCAATGCCGGCGAGCTGGCCTTGCGCCGCTTTCGCGAGATTGCGCGGATCGCCGGGCTGGTATTTGCCGGCCATCCTGGCGCACCGAAGAGTACGCGGCAGGTGCAAGCGTCCAGCGGTTTGTTCTTTGAAGTGTTCAAGCAATATGACCCGCAGAACCTGCTGCTGGCCCAGGCCGGGGAAGAAGTGCTGCGCGATGAGTTGGATATTCGTCGGCTGGAGCAGACCTTAAGCCATTTATCGGCGCTGAAGCTGGATCTGCACCTGATCCAGCGGCCTACGCCCCTGGCCTTCCCGCTGCTGGTAGAACGCATGCGCGAGAGCATGAGTTCGGAAAAACTCTCGGAGCGCATTGCGCGGATGGTCAAGGACCTGGAGAAAGTCGCAGACAAAGGAATTGGGTGATGCATTGTGCACTGACACTGGAAGGCGAAGAGCTGTGGTTGTTGGCGGAAAAGGCCGTGTACTGGCCAGCCCGTCAGTGCCTGCTGGTTGCCGATGCGCATTTTGGCAAGGCATCGGCCTACCGCAGCCTCGGGCAACCTGTGCCCCAGGGCACCACCACCGCCAATCTGCAACGGCTGGACAACCTGTTAGCGGCCCTGCCTTGCTCGCAGTTGATCTTTCTCGGTGACTTTCTCCATGGTCCAGGCTCACACGCCAGTGGCACCCTCAGCGCGATCCGAGCCTGGCGTGCACGCAATCCGACCCTGGTCATGACCCTGATTCGCGGCAATCACGATAAACGTGCGGGCGACCCGCCTACGGACTTGAGGATCGAGGTGGTCCCTGAGCCGCTGTTGATGGGCCCTTTCGCCCTGCAACATGAACCGGACAGCCACCCCACCCATCACGTGCTGGCGGGGCATGTGCACCCGGTGTATCGCCTGCGCGGCAAAGGCCGCCAGCGTCTGCGCCTACCGTGCTTCCAGATCGGCAGACGGGTCAGCCTGCTGCCAGCATTTGGCGCATTTACGGGCGGGTATGCCGTGGAGCAGGACGATGACCGCCGAATCTTTGTGATCGGCGATCAGGCGGTCTGGCCGATTCAGTGAAGTGCTGACCGGCCATCCGGGTATCAGGCGACAGGTGCAGGTGGTGGCTCGTCTGGCAGGGTCGGCTCACCGGGTTCGGTAGGCTGTGGATAATCGGGTTCGGGCTGGCCCGGAATGCCGCCTGCATGGGCGGGATTGGCCATCAGGGACCAGGCCAGAACGCCAATCTGGTTGGGTTCAAGCCGGGCAAGTTCTGCGCTGATTCGCGGATCGATCTTCATAAGGTACTCCTCAAGCGTGGCCCGGCGCGTTTTGCACGCGCCGAGGCAGTACACCTAGATAGAGTCACTTTGCGCAGACTAATTCCCTTTACCGGTAGGAGCTTTCGATCAAGCGCGTGGAAGCGTAACGCCACGCTGGCCCTGATACTTGCCGGCGCGGTCTTTGTAGGACACTTCGCAAGCTTCGTCAGACTGCAGGAACAGCATCTGCGCCACACCTTCGTTGGCGTAGATTTTCGCCGGCAACGTCGTGGTGTTGGAGAACTCCAGGGTCACATGGCCTTCCCATTCCGGCTCAAGCGGCGTCACGTTGACGATAATGCCGCAGCGCGCGTAGGTGCTTTTACCCAGGCAGATGGTCAGCACGTCACGGGGAATACGGAAGAACTCCACGGTACGCGCCAGGGCGAAGGAGTTTGGCGGGATGATGCACACATCGCTCTTGACGTCGACGAAGCTCTTTTCATCGAAGTTCTTCGGGTCGACGATGGCCGAATTGATGTTGGTGAACACCTTGAATTCATCGGCGCACCGCACGTCGTAGCCATAGCTGGAAACCCCGTACGAAATCACCCGCTCGTCGCCTTCGCCACGAATCTGGCGCTCGACGAACGGCTCGATCATGCCGTGTTCCTGCGCCATGCGGCGAATCCACTTGTCCGATTTGATGCTCATGGCGGTGTCCTGAATAGCGAGGTAGAAAAAACTGTGGGCCATCTTACCGGGGCCGGCGTTGGGGTTCAAAGGCCGCAGGGGTTTTCTTGCTGAATGTACTGCCGTCTATAGGCCGCGGCCAGCGGGGCCGGGCCCCGGATCGCTGCCAAGGGTGACGGTAAATACCACCGCCAGTCACGAAAATAGAGAAACCTTCGGAAATACCATTGGCACGTTCCGGAAAAAGGGTTAAGGTGGCGCCACTGTGCTGCTTGTGTCACTGAGAATCTCTACACGATATGTTGAATTTCGATCCAACCATCTCCAAGAATTTTTCCTGCTCTTTGCACTCAGTCTCGGCCAGGGCTTTTCCTGAGTCGCAGTTAACTTTGTCCAAGGAGATACACCATGTCTAATCGCCAAACTGGTACCGTTAAGTGGTTCAACGATGAAAAAGGCTTCGGCTTCATCACTCCACAATCCGGTGACGACCTGTTCGTTCACTTCAAAGCTATCCAATCCGACGGCTTCAAAAGCCTGAAAGAAGGCCAACAGGTTTCTTTCATCGCTACCCGCGGTCAGAAAGGCATGCAAGCTGAAGAAGTTCAAGTTATCTAACTTGTACTGACTTAGTCGAAAAAACCCCGCCCTCAAAAGCGGGGTTTTTTTATGCCTGGGATTTGGCACTAGTGCGAGCCTGATGTCTGGCACAAAAAAATGTGGGAGGGGGCTTGCTCCCGATTGCGGCAGCCCAGTCGATGCATCTGGCGACTGTTCCACTGCAATCGGGGGCAAGCCCCCTCCCACATTCAAGCGTTCAAGCGTTCAAGCGTTCAAGCGTTCAAGTAGGATCTTTATTGGAACAACGACTCACTCGACAAGCCATTTTTCTCCAGGATCTCACGCAAGCGCTTGAGGCCCTCCACCTGGATCTGCCGCACCCGTTCACGGGTCAGGCCAATCTCCAGGCCCACATCTTCCAGGGTGCTGCTCTCATGGCCGCGCAGGCCGAAGCGGCGAATCACCACCTCACGCTGCTTGTCCGTGAGCTCCGACAGCCACTGGTCAATACTTTGGGAAAGATCATCGTCCTGCAACAGTTCGCAAGGATCCGTCGGACGATCATCTGTCAGGGTGTCCAGCAGGGTTTTATCCGAATCCGGCCCCAGCGAGACATCAACCGAAGACACGCGCTCATTGAGACCCAGCATGCGCTTGACCTCGCCTACCGGTTTTTCCAGCAGGTTGGCGATCTCTTCGGGTGAAGGTTCATGATCGAGTTTTTGCGTCAGCTCACGCGCCGCCCGCAGGTAGACGTTGAGCTCCTTGACCACGTGGATCGGCAACCGGATCGTACGGGTCTGATTCATGATCGCCCGTTCGATGGTCTGGCGAATCCACCAAGTGGCATAGGTTGAAAAGCGGAAGCCCCGCTCAGGGTCGAACTTCTCCACCGCCCGGATCAAGCCCAGGTTGCCTTCCTCAATCAGGTCCAGTAGCGACAGCCCACGATTGACATAGCGTCGGGCGATTTTCACCACCAGGCGCAGGTTGCTTTCAATCATGCGTTTACGCCCAGCCGGATCACCCTTCTGCGACAAACGCGCAAAATGGACTTCTTCTTCGGGGGTCAGCAGAGGGGAAAAACCGATTTCATTGAGGTACAGCTGGGTAGCATCGAGCGCCCGCGTGTAATCAATGTACTTGTGTTGCTTTAACGCAGTGGAGTTCCTGGATTTGGTGCGAACTGAAGGCGGTGCAGACCCTTCATCATTCGACATCGATTCCTTATCGGTGAAACTCTCCATTTCAAGGAGAACCTCATCGTCGATGTCAAACTCCGGCGCTTCTTTACTGAGAGCCATTGTTATAGTCCTTTGGTGAGTTCGACCTCAAGCTCAAGCGACGCCTTTATCCTTGGCAACGCTGGAGCCTGTTCCTTCTACGCTAGGAACAGGCTGTGCAACCTATCAACGACGGGGCAGGAATTGCAGCGGATCTACAGGTTTCCCTTGGCGGCGAATCTCAAAGTGCAGTTTCACCCGGTCTGTACCCGTTGAACCCATTTCGGCAATTGTCTGTCCGACCTTGACCTGCTGCCCCTCCCGAACCAACAGCCTGCGGTTATGACCGTAGGCACTGACGTAGGTATCACTGTGTTTGATGATGACCAGTTCGCCGTAGCCCCGCAAACCACTCCCGGCGTATACAACTGTCCCATCAGACGCAGCTAAAACAGGCTGTCCCAAATCCCCGGCGATATCAATGCCTTTATTCAAACTACCGTTTGAAGAGAATTTTCCAATCAACACTCCGTTTGAAGGCCACCCCCAACCTGTCGGCGCAGGCCCTGCAGGTGGCAACGGCGCGGGTGGCGACTTGCTCGTAACCGTAGGCGCAGCGCTGCCTGCCGGCCGGGTGATGACGGTGGTCTTGCTCGAAGACGATGGCGAGGAACCAGACTTTGTCACAACTGCCGTAGATGCCGAACCGCTGCGACCATCGAAACGGATGGTTTGCCCCGGATGTATGGTATAGGGCACAGGAATGTTGTTACGGGCGGCCAGTGCCTTGTAGTCCCAGCCGTAGCGGAAGGCAATCGAGAACAGGGTGTCGCCTTTGCGCACCACGTATTGGCCGGTGGTCACCGTCGGTCTTTGCGGTGCGGCGTTGGTGCGGTCAACGACACGCGCACCGCCGGATGGCGTGCTCGAACAGGCCGCCAATAAGGAACTCAAGACAAGGCCAAGCACCAGTCGCTGAAAGCTTGTTTTACTCATTCGCTGCGCAGGACCTGTGAGACTCACCCGCCGCTCCCTTTGTGGTGGCTGAACATAACGCCTGTATCAGGCTTGAAATATGACGCAAGTATAACTGGGCATTGGCCTTTTACTGGCACCTGACTGAAACGAAAAATTCATCATGTTTAATACCGATCGCCAAGCATGTTGATTCAATAGACCCCGCCGTAAGACACATACCCGCCAACAGAATTCACTGCTTGCAAATAAATGATCAGGCCAGCGGACCATTGAGCAACGGCACGAAGCGCACGGCACCCAGCACATGCCGGGAAAAACCTTCGTCTTCACGGATGATAAGCATCAACTGTTGCACTTCGCCGGAGCCCACTGGGATGACCAGCCGCCCGCCGGGTGCCAATTGATCCAGCAAGGCTTGCGGCACATCAGTGGCCACTGCTGTGACGATAATACCGTTGTACGGCGCCAACGCCGGCCAGCCTTCCCAACCGTCGCCCCACCGGAACACCACGTTGCGCAGGTTCAGCTCGACGAGACGCTCCTTGGCCCGGTCCTGCAGCACCTTGATGCGCTCCACCGAAAACACCCGTTCCACCAGTTGCGACAGCACGGCCGTCTGGTAGCCGGAACCGGTACCGATCTCCAGCACCTTGTCCAGCGGACCCGCCGCCAGCAACAGCTCGCTCATGCGCGCAACCATGTAGGGCTGGGAAATGGTCTGGTTGTGGCCAATGGGCAACGCCGTATCTTCATAGGCTCGGTGCGCCAAGGCCTCATCGACAAACAGATGCCGCGGCGTACGCCGGATGACTTCCAGCACCTGGGCGTTGGACAGGCCTTCTTCATAAAGACGCTGGATCAATCGCTCCCGGGTGCGCTGGGAAGTCATGCCGATGCCACGGCGCAGCAGGTCGTCTTGTTCACGAGCCATCAACGCAGTCCCTCCAGCCAGCCATCGAGACCACTGAAGGCATCACTGAAGGTGCGATCAAACTGCAACGGGGTAATGGATACATAACCTTGCATCACCGCATGAAAGTCCGTCCCCTCGCCCCCATCCTCGGCATCACCGGCCGCGGCGATCCAATAGCCTTCCTTGCCGCGCGGATCGACCACCTTCAAGGGCGCCTTCGCACGGGCACGATGACCCAGGCGCGTCAGTTGGATACCGCGGATATGGTCGAGGGGCAAGTTGGGGATATTGACGTTGAGCACGGTACGCGGCGGCAGGTCCAAGGAACCATGGGCCTCCACCAGCTTGCGTGCGAAATAGGCCGCCGTCGGCAGGTTATCCAACTGCCGCGAGGCAAAGGAAAAAGCGAACGCGGTGCGCCCGAGAAAACGCCCCTCAAGGGCCGCCGCCACGGTGCCGGAATACAGCACGTCATCGCCCAGGTTGGCGCCCAGGTTGATACCCGAGACCACCAGGTCCGGCTGATGCTCCAGCAAGCTGTTGATCGCCAGGTGCACGCAGTCGGTGGGAGTACCGTTCACGCTGATAAAGCCATTGGCCAGGACCTGCGGGTGCAGCGGACGGTGGAGCGTCAGCGAACTGCTGGCGCCGCTCTTGTCCTGGTCGGGGGCAACCACCACGCACTCGGCATAATCTTGCAGCGCAGCATAGAGCGCGGCAAGACCGGGTGCGGTGGCACCGTCATCGTTTGATATCAGAATACGCATGGGCTGTCCGTCTGCCCCACCGGCACCAGATCAACAAGCTCGCGCACCAAGACAGTGGCGAAGCATCCGGCCGGCAGGACGAATTCCAATTGCAGAATGTCAGGCCCGGGATAATGCCACGTCAACCCGCCAATGGGCAGTCGCAGAATGCGACGTTCCTGGCTCATGCCCGCATTCACCAGCCAATCACGCAGGTCGGCTTCGCTGGCGGCGACAGATTGTTCCAGTTCATGTGTAAGACCTGTCGCTGGCGAATCACCTTCGCCCCATTGCGGACCGGTCGGATGCAGGTCCAGGATCGCCAGGCGCGGGTCGCTGCATTCAGCCTCCCCGGCCGGGAAAAAACTGCGACTGTCGGTAAACGCCAGCAGGTCACCCACCTGGGCACGCTGCCAGGAGCCGTCGGCGACACGCGCCGCCAAGACTTTGTTGAACAAGTAGCTACGGGCGGTGGACAGCAGCCGCGAGCGCACATTGCGTTGCTCCGGCAGGGCCTTGCGCGCTGCCCATTCGCGGGCATCCACCACATTGCCGCCGTTGTGGCCGAAACGCTGGGCACCGAAATAATTGGGTATGCCGTGCTGGGCAATCAACTGCAAACGTGCGTCGATGGCGGCGGTGTCGCCGGCCAGTTGGGTCAGGCGCAAGGTAAAGCCATTGGCCGAATGCGCGCCACGCTGCAACTTGCGCTTATGACGGGTGGTTTTGAGGATCTTGAGGGTGTCGTTTTCCGCGCCGCTCAGGTCCGGATCGGCCTTGCCGGGCAACTGTACGCTGAACCACTGGCGGGTCAGGGCCTGACGATCCTTGAGACCGGCATAGCTGACGGTGCGCAACGGCACGCCGGCAGCCTTGGCGATACGCCGTGCGGCCTCTTCGGTATTCAAGCCGCGTTTTTCCACCCACAGCCACAGGTGCTCGCCCTCGCCGGTCAGCGGGATGTCCAGCACCTCATCCACCTGGAAGTCTTCAGCCGTCGCCTTCAGTACCGCGCTGCCCAAGGCCTCGCCGTAGGCCCGTGGGCCCAGCAGTTGCAGGTCGTTCATGCGCGCAGCAACAAGGCGACGGAGTGCACCGCGATGCCCTCTTCGCGACCGGTAAACCCGAGCTTTTCGGTGGTGGTGGCTTTCACGTTGACTTGATCCAATTCAATTTGCAGGTCCGCGGCAATCAGTGCGCGCATCGCCTCGATATGCGGGGCCATTTTCGGTGCCTGGGCCACGATGGTGTTATCGACATTGCCGACCTTCCAGCCCTTGGCGTGGATCAACCCGACCACATGGCGCAGCAATGCTCGGCTGTCCGCGCCCTTGAAGCTGGGATCGGTGTCCGGAAAGTGCTTGCCGATATCGCCCAACGCCGCCGCGCCGAGCAATGCATCGCTCAAGGCATGCAAGACAACGTCGCCGTCGGAATGGGCCAGCAACCCATGATGGTGTGCAATGCGCACGCCGCCCAAGGTGATGAAATCGCCTTCAGCGAAACGGTGCACATCGTAGCCGTGGCCAATACGCATAAAAAAACGCCCCGAATTAATTCAGGGCGTGATTCTACCTACTTTTGCCTCACATTAACCGAGCAAAGCGCGAGCATGATGTCGCAAATGGTCTTCGATGAAGCTGGCGATAAAGAAGTAGCTGTGGTCGTAGCCGGGTTGCAGGCGCAATTCCAACGGATGGTTGGCTGTCTTGGCCGCTTGCACCAGGGCCTGCGGCTTGAGCTGAACCTCGAGGAAATCGTCACGATCGCCCTGGTCCACCAGCAACGCCAACTTTTGCGAGGCTTCGCTGATCAGCACACAGGCGTCCCATTCACGCCACTTAGAACGCTCTTCGCCGAGGTAACGGGAAAAGGCTTTCTGGCCCCACGGGCAGTCCATCGGATTGGTGATCGGCGAAAACGCCGATACCGACTGGTATCGCCCTGGGTTACGCAGCGCACACACCAGCGCACCGTGCCCGCCCATGGAATGACCGCTGATGCCGCGTTTTTCCGATGCTGGGAAATGCGCCTCCACCAGTGCCGGCAATTCCTGCACCACGTAGTCATGCATCCGGTAGTGCTTGGCCCAGGGCTCCTGGGTGGCATTCAGATAGAAACCGGCACCGAGGCCGAAGTCCCAGGCGTTGTCCGGATCGTCCGGTACACCCGGACCACGAGGGCTGGTATCCGGTGCGACGATGATCAGGCCCAGCTCGGCAGCCATGCGCTGGGCGCCGGCCTTCTGCATGAAGTTTTCATCGGTGCAGGTCAAGCCGGACAGCCAGTACAGCACCGGCAACTTGCCACCCTGCTCCGCTTGCGGCGGCAGGTAGACGGCGAAGGTCATGTCGCAACCGAGCACGTCGGAATGATGCTTGTAGCGTTTATGCCAGCCGCCGAAGCTCTTCTGGCATGACAGGTTTTCCAGACTCATGGCCGACCTCAGAAGTGGATGACGGTACGAATGCTCTTGCCTTCGTGCATCAGGTCAAACGCTTTGTTGATGTCTTCCAGGCCCATGGTGTGGGTGATAAAGGTATCCAGCGGAATTTCTCCGGTCTGGGCCATTTCCACATAGCTTGGCAATTCGGTACGCCCACGCACGCCGCCGAACGCCGAACCGCGCCAGACGCGCCCGGTGACCAGCTGGAACGGACGTGTGGCGATCTCCTGGCCAGCACCGGCTACACCGATGATCACCGATTCACCCCAGCCCTTGTGGCAGCACTCGAGGGCCGCACGCATCAGCTGCACATTGCCGATGCACTCGAAGGAAAAGTCCACGCCGCCGTCAGTCAGGTCGACAATCACGTCCTGGATCGGGCGGTCGTAGTCTTTCGGGTTGATGCAATCGGTAGCGCCCAGTTGCTTGGCGATTTCGAACTTGGCCGGGTTGATATCGATGGCGATGATGCGCCCGGCCTTGGCCTTGACCGCACCAATCACAGCCGACAGGCCGATACCGCCGAGGCCGAAGATAGCCACGGTATCGCCCGGCTTGACCTTGGCGGTGTTGAGCACCGCGCCGATGCCGGTGGTGACGCCGCAACCGAGCAGGCAGACTTTTTCCAGTGGTGCTTCTTTAGAAATCTTGGCCACGGAGATTTCCGGCAGTACGGTGTACTCAGAGAAGGTCGAGGTGCCCATGTAGTGGAAAATCGGCTGGCCCTTGTAGGAGAAACGCGTGGTGCCATCCGGCATCAGGCCTTTGCCTTGGGTCGAACGGATGGCCTGGCACAGGTTGGTCTTGCCCGACAGGCAGAATTTGCACTTGCCGCATTCCGGGGTGTACAGCGGGATCACATGATCGCCGACTGCGACGGAGGTCACGCCTTCGCCGATGGCTTCCACCACTGCACCGCCTTCATGGCCGAGGATCGACGGGAAAATGCCTTCCGGGTCTGCGCCCGACAACGTATAGGCATCGGTATGGCACACGCCGGACGCCACCACCCGCAACAGCACTTCGCCGGCCTTGGGCATAGCGACATCCACTTCAACAATCTCAAGGGGCTTCTTGGCTTCGAAGGCTACGGCGGCACGGGACTTGATCATCCGGGTTTCTCCATCGGGTTAAAAACTGAGAGAGGGAGTGTAAAACATCACCCGCTGATTAATAATCCAGGCAAAAGCAAAACATTATTGCTGTACAGGGACAATGACAATGCTGGAGAACCGCTGGGAAGGCATCGATGAGTTCGTTGCGGTGGCCGAATGCAGTCAGTTCACGGCAGCAGCGGAGCGCCTGGGGGTATCGTCCTCCCACATCAGCCGGCAAGTCGCGCGCCTGGAAGAACGCCTGCAAACCCGACTGCTGTACCGCAGCACACGTAGGGTGACGTTGACCGAGGCCGGCCAGACCTTCCTGCAGCACTGCCAACGCTTGCAGGACGGTCGCGAAGAAGCCTTGCGCGCGGTCGGCGACCTCACCAGCGAGCCCAAGGGCATGTTGCGCATGACCTGTGCCGTGGCGTACGGCGAACGCTTTATCGTGCCCTTGGTCACGCGGTTCATGGCGCTCTATCCGCAATTGCGCGTGGATATCGAGCTGACCAATCGCCCGCTGGACCTGGTCCATGAAGGGCTCGACCTGGCTATCCGCCTGGGGCGACTGCAAGACTCGCGCATGGTTGCAAGCCGCCTGGCGCCGCGGCGCATGTACTTGTGTGCCTCGCCTTCCTACCTTGAACGCTATGGTCGGCCACATAGTCTGTCGGAACTGAGTCGACATAATTGCCTGATTGGCAGTTCGGATATCTGGCAACTGGCCCAGGACGGGCGGGAATTTTCCCAGCGCGTTCAGGGCAATTGGCGCTGCAACAGCGGGCAAGCGGTACTGGACGCGGCTTTGCAAGGCGTGGGGTTATGCCAGTTGCCTGATTACTACGTACTGGAACATTTGCAACACGGTACGTTGGTGTCGTTGCTGGAAGCCCACCAACCGCCAAATACCGCAGTGTGGGCGCTATATCCGCAGCAGCGGCATTTGTCGCCGAAGGTCAGGAAACTGGTGGACTTTCTCAAAGAAGGCCTGGGTGACAACCCGGTCTACCGAGCATAAACAACTACCGCCCGTGCATTGCCTGGCTACCGGTAAATAGCCGCTCCCACCGCAAAACCAGGCAAGCCCATGACGTCCAACGCCGAACAACTCCAGCATATCAATCATTTTGTCCGTAAGGTCCTGGCCGACTTTCCGGTGCCCAGCGCTATCGCCGCCCAATTGCTTTGCGAGCATCTGCAACCATTCAGCCAGGAACCAGTGGACCCGGACACCACGCTCCTGACCACCCTTGAATACAACATCGACAACCCCAACGCGGCCTACAGCGCTCAGATCGTCCAATCCATGAGCCTGACCGAGGCCATGATCTGCAACGCGCCCCATGCCCCTGGCGGTATGATCAACACCACGGGCTTTTCCACCACCGCGCCGTATTTCAATATCGTGGATGAATTACCGCGCCTGATGGATAACCGCATTCCGCAGATGTTCAACGAAGAGTTCATTACGTCCGGCTGGATCCCGCCCAGACGGTATGAGGCGCTCTACCGGCAAAGCGAGCCTCAGGTCTACGATCCGACCACCCAATTGGAGATGGCGCCTGCCGTGCTCAGGAAGGTCATTGACTCAAGCAACTTCGAACAAACCTACGACAAGGCCGTCACCCTGTTCTGGGGCGAACATCGGGACAATTACACGACCCTGATGCGCATCGCCTTCACCAAGGCTTACCTCCATCAGTACGAAGAATTCACGCTTACCCAAGCAGAACGGCAATTGGCCGCCCGAGCGGCAGGTATCGGCATCGACAAGGACGCCAGCAACCTGACCCTCGAAGACTTCCAGGCGCCCTATTCACCCGATGCAAACCTGTCCGTGCGCATGTTGCGTATTCATCAATCCGAAGCCACCGACATCCTCACGATTACCGACAACCAGAGCCAGATCACCCTGCTGTACATTCCGGGAAACTCCTCGCCCATCCATGGTTTCAACACCCCGGCGGACATGCGCAATGTGCTGGTGAGACTGGCCAAAGACCCCACCCAGCGCAAAGCCCTGACCAACCACTTTGAACCCGACTCGATTGACTCCGGCCTACTCTACAGTGGTGTCGAGGAAGCACTGATCGGCATGGCTATGTACCCGGAATCCTCCAGCCCTCCCGGCTTTTTCAACAGTTTGTTGCACAACGGTTACTGGGACCCCGAGCAATACATCAATAACCCGATGTATCCGGCGCTCAGAAGCAATCCATTTGCGTATATCGCACGGCAGATCCGCGCTCGCATTGCAAAGCTGGCGGCAAAAACCATTGTCTCGCCCTTGGATACACTCAAGGCCGACACCCTTGACGCGTTGGAAAAGGCCTGCCTGCTGGCGATCCCGGTGGCGCTGACCATGGGCACGGCGCTGCTGGCGGAGTTTTGCTTCGTGACATCGGGTTTGACTGGAATGGCTATCGGTGCCGATGACGTGATTAAAGACAAACCCCACGCCGTTGAGCGCATTGTGTTCGGCGCCTTGAACGCGCTCCCGGTGGTTATCCACGGCATCAGTAAAGGAGTGAGCAATCTTGAGGCGTTGCGGCCTGTGCTTGGCCCGGCCACGCGTGCAGAGGAGGGTCAGATCAGTGTCAGGGTCATTCAGGGCCCCGCGTCGGCCCAGGCTGAAACTCGCCCGCTGGTCGCTACGGCAGCCCCCAGTGGCTTGCAGACCATCAAGTTACAGGGCCAGACTTTCCTGAGCTACAAAAAGCCGAATGACTGGGGCTTTTTTGAACTCTTCGTGAATAACCCAGAAGCCCCCGAGCAGATCCAATCTACGGGTCTCTACGCTATTCAAAGCGCCGACCAGCAGTGGCGGCGTGCCGGGCTGGCCGGAGGCGGCGCATTTCGCAACGCCTGGCAACGGGTTTACAAACTGTTCGGCGGCTCCGAGCAGTCGAGTTTCTTCATCGCCTATCAAATGCCAGCGCCCCTGCGCGAGACCCTGGTGCAGATGCTCACCGACACCAGTTCATTTTCAGAAGACTTCGAACCCTTCGGCATAGATGCACAATCGATCAGTAACGTCCGCAAACTGTTCTTTGAGAAAAGGAGCCAACTAAACCAGGATTCGGCGATCTTCTTTAGCCACCTGCCCTATTCTCCCCTGCAGCCGGTACTCCCCCGCTTGAGCTTGAACGAATCACAGCAAAGCATTATCGAAAAATTGCTACGTGCCAGTGACGGCCTAGTGGTTGGCGAAAGCCACAGCGCCGAATCGAGCAAAGCCTTTCTGATCGACAACATGCAGCTACTCGCCGGCCAAGGTGTCAAACGCATTTACTTCGAACATCTGCTGACAGATGTGCATATTCCAATGTTGAAGGCATTTTACCGGTCCAAGAGCGCCCCCATGGCCGAGGAGCTGACGAACTTTCTGAACGGGATCTACCCACTGCCCCGAAACCACTATTACTCATTCAGAAACGTCGTGACCAAAGCCCGAGACGCCGGGATCAAGATCCAGCCGATCGACTGTACCGTGAGCTACGTACTACGCGATATGCGCGACAGCGCGGGAACCCTGCGCCAGCGAATGATGAACTATTACGCCACCGAGGTGATCCAGTGGATCCAGACCTCCAAGCGCCAACCAGGTAAATGGGTCGCGCTGGTGGGCGATACCCATACCAATACCTTCAAGGACATCCCTGGGGTGGCCGAACTCACAGGCAGCATCGGCTTGCGGATAGAAGATAGAGTGGGCGCCCACCCCTTGGGCATCGAAGTCGATCCGGGGCGCACTGCCAGCCTGGGGCTCAACAAGGGAGAAGCCACGGTCAAAGCCAACCTGGTCTTGCGCGTCGATCCTGCCGTCTTGCAGCACTCAATGGAACCACAGCCCGGCCCTTCCCACAGTCGGGTGGTGACGTCGGCCCAGACACTGCTGACACGGCCGGGCCAATTCATGCTCACCAAGGCCACCCACATTGACTATCGGTCCCGACGTGGGGACCTGCGCAGTTTCAGGATCAACAACCAGGAGGGCAGGTACTTCATCAACGTGGCCGGCTGGCCTATTGATGAGAAGCCATTCGACAGCATTGAGGCATTGGTGAGCGAGCTGAAAAGCCTGCCCGGGTTGGAGCAAGTCTACGGCTGAGGGTCAGGAGGCCTGATAAGCCCGGCGCTGGCGCAGCCATTCAAGGTCTTCGGGGCGGGTGACCTTGATGTTGTCCGCACGCCCTTCGACCAGCCGCGGCGCCTGGCCGGACCATTCCATGGCCGATGCTTCGTCGGTGATCACGGCGTCTGCTACCAGGCTGTCGGCCAAGGCACGGTGCAAGGCGCCCAGGCGGAACATCTGCGGCGTATAAGCCTGCCAGATCAGGCTGCGGTCGACGGTTTCCACCACGCGGCCATGCTTGTCGACGCGCTTGAGTGTGTCGCGAGCCGGCACCGCCAGCAGACCGCCCACCGGATCATCCGCCAGTTCAGTCAGGAGTTTGTCGAGGTCATCACGGCCCAGGTTGGGCCGCGCGGCGTCGTGCACCAGCACCCAGTCGTCATCGCTGGCACCCAGGGCATTGAGGTGCAGCAGCGCATTAAGCACCGAGCCCGAGCGCTCCGAGCCACCGTCCGCACGCTGGATACGCGGGTCAGTGGCACACGCCAGGGTCGGCCAATAAGGGTCATCCACAGCAAGGCTGACTACCAGGCCCTTGAGCGATGGATGGTCGAGGAAACAGCCGAGGCTGTGTTCGAGAATAGTGCGCCCGCCCAATTGCAGGTATTGCTTGGGACGGTCCGCAGCCATACGGGCACCAACGCCCGCGGCAGGGATCACGGCCCAGAAGGCCGGTAAATCACCGTTCATTGGGCCAACTGGTAGAGGGTCTCGCCCTCCTTGACCATGCCCAACTCATGGCGAGCCCGCTCTTCAACGGTCTCGGTACCTTTCTTCAGCTCAAGCACTTCGGCGTCGAGGACGCGGTTGCGCTCCAGCAGGCGTTCGTTTTCGGCACGCTGGTCGGCAATTTGCTGGGTCAGCTCTTCCACCTGCGCAAAGCTGCCATTACCGACCCATAGGCGGTACTGCAGGCCAGCCAGCAACAAGAGCAAGACGAGGAACAACCAATTGGGACTGCGCATCGAAATCCGGATATCCAGTGAAAAAAGACAGTCATGCAAACCTTTTGCAGCAACTGATAGCACAAAGCCTGGAAAAACCAGGCTTGCGCTTGTCAGTCAGCAGATTAGCGCCGAAATTCACACTTTCGTGAAATTTCCGACGCAACCCGCCGACTTTTTACCATTTACTGCTTAGCCGCGAAACTCGCCGCGACCGTTGTACTTGGCTTTACCTGCCAATTGCTCTTCGATGCGCAGCAATTGGTTGTACTTGGAAACGCGATCGGAACGGCACAGGGAGCCGGTCTTGATCTGGCCCGCCGAAGTGCCCACGGCCAGGTCGGCAATGGTGGAGTCTTCAGTTTCGCCGGAGCGGTGGGAGATCACAGCGGTGTAGCCCGCAGCCTTGGCCATCTGGATGGCTTCCAGGGTTTCGGTCAGGGTGCCGATCTGGTTGAACTTGATCAGGATCGAGTTGGCGATCTTCTTGTCGATGCCCTCTTTCAGGATCTTGGTGTTGGTCACGAACAGGTCGTCGCCCACCAGCTGGATTTTCTCGCCGATCTTGTCGGTGAGGATTTTCCAGCCGTCCCAATCGGACTCGTCCAGGCCGTCTTCGATCGAGATGATCGGGTAGCGCTGGGTCAGGCCCTTGAGGTATTCGGCGAAACCTTCGGAGTTGAACACCTGGCCTTCGCCGGACAGGTTGTACTTGCCATCTTCATAGAACTCGCTGGCAGCGCAGTCCAGAGCCAGGGTTACGTCGGTGCCCAGCTTGTAGCCGGCGTTGGCCACGGCTTCGGAAATGACTTTCAGTGCATCTTCGTTGGAGGCCAGGTTCGGTGCGAAACCACCTTCGTCACCCACGGCAGTGCTCAGGCCACGGGCCTTCAGTACAGCCTTGAGGTGATGGAAAATCTCGGTGCCCATGCGCAGGCCTTCGGAGAAGGACTTGGCGCCCACCGGCTGCACCATGAACTCCTGGATGTCGACGTTGTTATCAGCGTGCTCGCCACCGTTGATGATGTTCATCATCGGCACCGGCATCGAGTAGACGCCCGGGGTACCGTTCAGGTTGGCGATGTGCGCGTACAACGGCAGGTCCTGGTCCTGGGCTGCGGCCTTGGCAGCGGCCAGGGACACGGCGAGGATCGCATTGGCGCCCAGGCTGCCTTTGTTTTCGGTGCCATCGAGCTTGATCATCGCGTGGTCCAGGGCTTTCTGGTCCAGCGGGTCCTTGCCCAGCAACAGGTCACGAATCGGACCGTTGATGTTGGCTACAGCCTTGAGTACACCCTTGCCCAGGTAACGGCTCTTGTCGCCATCACGCAGTTCCAGCGCCTCGCGCGAACCGGTGGAGGCACCGGACGGTGCGCAGGCGCTGCCGATGATGCCGTTATCGAGAAGCACGTCGGCTTCGACGGTGGGGTTGCCACGGGAGTCGAGAACTTCACGACCTTTGATGTCGACGATTTTTGCCATTGTTGTAAACACTCCAAAGTTGACGAAAACGACGCAGCTGAAGGGAATCTTTGACCGACCGCAAGGGTGGAACAACGGGGCAGGCTTGCAGAGGGCAAGGCCCAGGCCCGTGGGCCTGAGCGTAAAGCGTGGGAAATTCTACCGGAGAAATGGCAGTTACGCGGTCTCTACCGTCGGAAAACTCTTGACCAGCTCGTCCAACTGCTTGAGTTGGGCCAGGAATGGCTCCAGCTTGTCCAGGCGCAGGGCGCATGGGCCATCGCATTTGGCGTTGTCCGGATCCGGGTGGGCTTCAAGGAACAGGCCGGCCAGGGACTGGCTCATGCCCGCCTTGGCCAGGTCGGTGACCTGGGCACGGCGCCCGCCGGCTGAGTCCGAGCGACCACCAGGCATTTGCAGCGCGTGGGTCACGTCGAAGAATACCGGGTATTCGAACTGCTTCATGATGCCGAAACCGAGCATGTCCACCACGAGGTTGTTGTAGCCGAAGCTCGAACCACGCTCGCACAGGATCAACTGGTCGTTACCCGCTTCCACGCACTTGCTCAGGATATGTTTCATTTCCTGGGGCGCGAGGAACTGCGCTTTCTTGATATTGATCACAGCGCCGGTCTTGGCCATCGCGACCACAAGGTCGGTCTGGCGCGACAGGAAGGCCGGCAACTGGATGATGTCGCACACCTCGGCGACCACGGCAGCCTGCTCAGGCTCGTGGACGTCGGTGATGATCGGCACGCCGAAGGCTTGCTTGATGTCCTGGAAGATCCGCATGCCTTCTTCAAGGCCGGGGCCGCGATAGGAGGTCACGGACGAACGGTTGGCCTTGTCGAAGCTGGCCTTGAACACATAAGGAATACCCAGTTTCTGGGTAACCCGCACGTACTCTTCACAGACCTGCATCGCCATGTCGCGGCTTTCCAGTACGTTCATGCCGCCGAACAGCACCATGGGCTTGTCGTTGGCAATCTCGATGTCGCCAACGCGAATGATCTTCTGGGCCATCAGGTTTACGCCTTCTTCTGATGTTGCGTCAGTGCTGCTTTGACGAAACCGCTGAACAACGGGTGACCGTCGCGCGGCGTCGAGGTGAACTCAGGGTGGAACTGGCAGGCCACGAACCACGGATGATCCGGCGCCTCGACCACTTCAACCAGCTTGCCATCACCGGAGCGACCGGAAATTTTCAGGCCCGCCTCTTTGATCTGCGGCAGCAGGTTGTTGTTCACTTCATAGCGGTGACGGTGACGCTCGACGATCACGTCCTTGCCGTAGCAGTCGTGCACCAGGGAACCTGCTTCCAGCAGGCAATCCTGTGCGCCAAGGCGCATGGTGCCGCCCAGGTCGGAGCTTTCGGTGCGGGTTTCAACCGCGCCGGTGGCGTCTTCCCATTCGGTGATCAGGCCCACGACCGGGTGGCCGCTGCTGTGATCGAACTCGGTGGAGTTGGCGTCTTTCCAGCCCAGCACGTTACGGGCGAACTCGATGACGGCCACTTGCATGCCCAGGCAGATGCCCAGGTACGGCACCTTGTTCTCACGGGCATATTGCACCGCAGTGATCTTGCCTTCCACGCCGCGCAGGCCGAAACCGCCGGGAACCAGGATCGCGTCGACACCTTCGAGCAGCGCGGTGCCCTGATTCTCGATGTCTTCGGAATCGATGTAGCGCAGGTTGACCTTGGTACGGTTACTGATGCCGGCATGGCTCATCGCTTCGATCAGCGACTTGTACGCATCCAGCAACTCCATGTACTTGCCGACCATGGCGATGGTGACTTCATGCTCAGGGTTGAGCTTGGCGTCGACCACGGCTTCCCACTCGGACAGGTCCGCGCCATTGCACTGCAGGCCGAAACGCTCGACCACAAAATCATCCAGGCCCTGTGAATGCAGGATGCCCGGGATCTTGTAGATGGTGTCGGCGTCTTCGAGGGCGATCACCGCACGTTCTTCAACGTTGGTGAATTGCGCGATCTTGCGGCGCGAGGAAATGTCGATCGGGTGATCGGAGCGGCACACCAGCACGTCAGGCTGCAGGCCGATGGAACGCAGTTCCTTGACCGAGTGCTGGGTGGGCTTGGTCTTGGTTTCGCCGGCGGTGGCGATGTACGGCACCAGTGTCAGGTGCATCAGCATCGCGCGCTTGGCGCCAACTTCGAAACGCAACTGGCGGATGGCTTCGAGGAACGGTTGGGATTCGATGTCACCCACGGTGCCACCGATCTCGACCATCGCCACGTCGGCATCGCCTGCACCCTTGATGATGCGGCGCTTGATTTCGTCGGTGATGTGCGGGATCACCTGGATGGTTGCACCCAGGTAGTCACCACGGCGCTCCTTGCGCAGCACGTGCTCGTAGACACGGCCGGTGGTGAAGTTGTTGTTCTGGGTCATGGTCGTGCGGATGAACCGCTCGTAGTGGCCCAGGTCCAGGTCGGTCTCGGCGCCGTCGTGGGTGACGAACACTTCACCGTGCTGGAACGGGCTCATGGTGCCCGGGTCAACGTTGATGTACGGGTCCAGCTTGAGCATGGTGACCTTAAGTCCCCGCGCCTCCAGGATGGCCGCCAATGAAGCGGAGGCAATGCCTTTCCCCAATGAAGAAACAACACCGCCCGTGACGAATATGTAGCGCGTCATGAAAAACCCTAGAAGTCTGCGTTAAAGCGGTCCGAGCCGCCGGGGAAAGCGAAGGAAGGCCGAAGCCCCCGATCACCTGCATTAATCACAGTGCACCTTTCAAAAAAACCGCCGCGTTGTGACAGACCAGCAATGGAACACCGGTACGTTGATCGCTACACATTTTTTGGAATCGCCCAGCAAAGACTGCTTGGTAATCGGCAACTGCTGCGATTCAGTCGAATCCACAGAAGTTGTATCAAGAAGGGAGCGTAGTCTACCGGAAAGGCTCTATCAGCTCAAACCTTGATCGCAGGTCTGTGGCAACCAATGTAATTGCCAGTCATCCAGCGGGCTGGCCCACAGCCCCGCAAGCGTCGGCACAGCCAGCAATTGCTCGCCCCGATGGACCAGCGGCAATCTGCCACGGACGAAGCCCGGCATACCACTTTCATTCAGCAGGCGCTTAAGATCACGCCGGCCTCGACCTGGCACTTCGACGATTTCGCCACCCTGGCGATAACGAATCGACAAAGGGCCCTCGGGAGCCTTGCCGACAAATATCAGTTGGCCGTTCCCGGGTAACTCTAGTGGATTTCGCGGATCGGGCCAGCTCACCGACACGTCGGAAAATTCCGACCAAATGGAAGGCAGCCACCAAATGCGTTCGCCGCAACGATGAAGCTGACCGTCCGCCAGGCGCCATAACGGCTGCGCGTCCACCTTGGCATCGCGCAGGGCGTACCAGCTGGCCCAGTGGTGACTGTCGGGCAGTCGAGTCAGGGGATTCAGCCAATGACGCAAGGCATTGCGCTGGCGCGCATCGGAAAGCTTGCGTAACGGAGCAAGGGCCAGGGAGGGCAAAGGCAACCAGGGAAACGCTGAAGGCTGATCGGCGACGATCAGATCCATGTGCGCCAGCTCATCGAGCAGGCCCTGGGCTTCACTCAGGTGCTCGGCAGTGCGGGCCAGGCTCAAGGCTGCCTGTGGCCAGCGTTGGGTCAGCGCTGGAAAGACCTGATGGCGCAGGTAATTGCGCGAGAACCGTGGATCGGCATTCGAAGGGTCTTCAATCCACTTCAATTGGTGTTCGTGGGCGTAGGCTTCCAGCACTCCGCGGGAAACCGCCAGCAATGGCCGCACCACGTACCCCGTCGCCAACCGGCGACACTCGGGCATTGCCGCCAACCCACGCACTCCGGCGCCGCGCAACAGGCGCAACAGCAGGGTTTCGGCCTGATCGTCGCGATGCTGGGCGGTGAGCAGCACCTCCCCTGCCCCGATCACTTCGGTAAACGCCTGGTAACGTGCGTTACGCGCGGCCCGCTCCAGGCTGGCACCGGGTTGCACCTGTACACGCAATACCTGCAAAGGTATGCCCAGGCTGTCACATAACTCGTGGCAATGACTGGGCCAGGCGTCAGCGGCCGTTTGCAGGCCATGATGGACATGCACAGCGCTGAGGGGCGGCAGGTTTTCGGTGTTTGCCAGGGAGGCCAGAAGGTGCAGCAGGACGGTGGAATCGAGGCCACCGGAGAATGCGATATGCCAGGCGGGGGCATTGCGCCAGGGGGCCAGGGTTTTCAGGAGTCTGGCGGGTAGAGCCGGTTTCATCAGATGTCACCGCCACAAATCTGGAATACGTAGGCTGAGCATACACAAAGCAAATGTGGGAGGGGGCTTGCCCCCGATAGCGGTGGATCAGTCAGCAGATACAGTGACTGACACCCAGCAATCGGGAGCAAGCCCCCTCCCACATTAGTACTGCTGCGACTTTAGAGACCGTAGCTCATAAGGCGTTCGTAACGACGGGCCAGCAGCGCTTCGTTATCCAGCTTCTTGAGCATCGCCAATTGCGAGCCCAGTTCAGCACGGATGGTCGCGGCGGCCGCAGCCGGGTCGCGGTGAGCGCCGCCCAGTGGCTCGGCAATGACTTTATCCACAATCCCCAGGCCCTTGAGGCGATCAGCGGTGATGCCCATGGCTTCAGCCGCATCCGGCGCCTTCTCTGCGGTTTTCCACAGGATCGAGGCGCAACCTTCCGGTGAGATCACCGCGTAGGTCGAGTATTGCAGCATGTTCAGCTGGTCGCAGACGCCGATGGCCAGTGCACCGCCGGACCCACCCTCACCGATCACGGTGGCGATGATCGGGGTTTTCAGGCGCGCCATGACCCGCAGGTTCCAGGCAATCGCTTCGCTCTGGTTACGCTCCTCGGCATCGATACCCGGGTAGGCGCCCGGGGTGTCGATGAAAGTCAGGATCGGCATCTTGAAGCGCTCGGCCATTTCCATCAGGCGGCACGCCTTGCGGTAGCCTTCCGGGCGCGGCATGCCGAAGTTGCGGCGCACCTTCTCGCGCACTTCACGGCCTTTCTGGTGACCGATCACCATCACTGGCTGGTCGTCCAGGCGAGCGATACCGCCTACGATGGCTGCGTCATCGGAAAAATGTCGGTCGCCGTGCAGCTCGTCGAACTCGGTGAAGATGTGCTCGATGTAGTCCAGGGTGTACGGACGGCGCGGGTGGCGAGCCAGGCGCGCGATCTGCCAGCTGGTCAGCTTGCCGAAAATGTCTTCGGTGAGCGTGCTGCTCTTGTCTTGCAGGCGAGCGATCTCATCGCCGATATTCAGCGAATTGTCATTGCCGACCAGGCGCAGCTCTTCGATCTTGGCTTGCAGGTCAGCGATCGGCTGTTCGAAATCAAGAAAATTCGGGTTCATAAGCGTCCGTCTTGGGTCGACGGCCAAGGGGTGCCTGGCCAGCCGGTTGTCTATTCGCGCCCTACCTTAAGGGAGAGGCGCGTTTAGGTCGAGATTAAATGTTCAGCCGAGGTCAGGGGTACTGACCGTCAACGGTATTGGAGGAAGACGTTGTCTCGCCCGAACTGGTCACGCAAAGCTTGAATCAAGCCATCGGCGGGATCAATTCGCCACGTCTCGCCAAACTGCAACATGGCCTTGGCGTCATTGCCGGTGTACTCCATGGTCACCGGGCAAGCGCCACGGTGGCGTTTGAGCAGGTCACCCAACCAGCGTAGCTGATCGCCCTTGAGCGCTTCGGTCTTGACCTTCAAGCGCAGGCTTTCGGCGAGGTTGGTACGGGCATCTTCCATGCTCATCACCCGCTTGATACGCAGGCGCAGGCCGCCGGAGAAGTCGTCGTTGCTGACCTCCCCTTCCACTACCACCATGGCGTCGGTCTGCAGCAGCGACTGGGCGGAGTGGAAGGCGTCGGCAAACAGCGACGCCTCGATACGGCCCGAGCGGTCGTCCAGGGTGATAAAGCCCATCTTGTCGCCCTTCTTATTTTTCATCACCCGCAGGGCGATGATCATGCCGGCGACGGTCTGGGTATCGCGCGCCGGTTTCAGGTCGATGATGCGCTGGCGGGCGAAACGTCGGATCTCGCCTTCGTACTCGTCAATCGGGTGACCGGTGAGGTACAGGCCCAAGGTATCTTTCTCACCCTTGAGACGCTCCTTGAGGGTCAGCTCCTTGGCCTTGCGATGGTTGGCGTAGACATCAGCATCTTCTTCGACAAACAGCCCGCCAAACAGGTCGGCGTGACCGCTGTCATGGGTACGTGCGGTCTGTTCGGCAGCCTTGATCGCCTCTTCCATGGCGGTGAGCAGCACCGCGCGGTTGCGGTCGATATTGGCCTGGTAAGCCTTCGGCTCATCATGGAAATACGGGCCGAGCCGGTCGAGTGCGCCGCTGCGGATCAAGCCATCGAGGGTGCGTTTGTTGATGCGCTTGAGGTCAACCCGTGCGCAAAAATCGAACAGGTCCTTGAACGGCCCGTCCTGGCGCGCCTCAGTGATGGCTTCCACCGGGCCTTCGCCCACGCCCTTGATCGCGCCGAGGCCATAAATGATGCGGCCTTCGTCATTCACCGTGAACTTGAACTCCGAGGCGTTCACGTCCGGCGCGTCGAGGCGCAGCTTCATGGTGCGCACTTCCTCGATCAAGGTCACGACCTTGTCGGTGTTGTGCATATCCGCCGAGAGTACTGCTGCCATGAACGGCGCTGGATAGTGGGCTTTCAGCCAGGCGGTCTGGTACGACACCAGACCGTAGGCGGCGGAGTGGGATTTGTTGAAGCCATAACCGGCGAACTTCTCCACCAGATCGAAGATGTTACCCGCCAGGTCGGCGTCGATATTGTTAGTTGCGCAGCCTTCAATGAAACCGCCACGCTGCTTGGCCATTTCCTCGGGCTTTTTCTTACCCATGGCGCGACGCAGCATGTCCGCACCACCTAGGGTGTAGCCCGCCATCACCTGGGCGATCTGCATCACCTGTTCCTGGTACAGGATGATGCCGTAGGTCGGCGCCAATACGGGCTTGAGGCCCTCGTACTGGTAGTCGGAGTGCGGATACGCCAGTTCGGCGCGGCCGTGCTTACGGTTGATGAAGTCATCCACCATGCCCGATTGCAGCGGGCCCGGACGGAACAGGGCCACCAGTGCGATCAAGTCTTCCAGGCAGTCGGGCTTGAGCTTTTTGATCAGCTCCTTCATGCCCCGGGATTCAAGCTGGAACACCGCCGTGGTTTCGGCTTTTTGCAACAGGCTGTAGGTCGGCTTGTCGTCCAGCGGGATAAACGCGATGTCCAGCGGTTCTTCGCCGACCTTGGCACGGTCGCGGTTGATGGTCTTGAGCGCCCAGTCGATGATGGTCAGGGTGCGCAGGCCGAGGAAGTCGAACTTCACCAGGCCGGCCGCCTCCACGTCATCCTTGTCGAACTGGGTCACCAGGCCGTCGCCTTCTTCATCGCAATAGATCGGCGAAAAGTCGGTCAGCTTGGTCGGCGCGATCACCACACCACCGGCGTGCTTACCGACGTTACGCACCACGCCTTCAAGCTTGCGCGCCATCTCCCAGATTTCCGCGGCTTCTTCATCGACCTTGATGAAGTCGCGCAGGATCTCTTCCTGTTCGTAGGCTTTTTCCAGGGTCATGCCGACTTCGAACGGGATCATCTTCGACAGGCGATCCGCCAAACCGTAGGACTTGCCTTGCACCCGCGCCACGTCACGGATTACCGCCTTGGCGGCCATGGAACCGAAGGTGATGATCTGGCTTACCGCGTTGCGGCCGTATTTCTCGGCCACGTACTCGATGACCCGGTCGCGACCGTCCATGCAGAAGTCGACATCGAAGTCGGGCATGGATACCCGTTCCGGGTTCAGGAACCGTTCGAACAGCAGGTCATATTCCAGCGGGTCGAGGTCGGTAATCTTCTGCACATAGGCCACCAGGGAGCCAGCACCTGACCCCCGGCCCGGACCGACCGGCACGCCGTTGTTCTTGGCCCACTGGATAAAGTCCATCACGATCAGGAAGTAGCCCGGGAACCCCATCTGGATGATGATATCCAGCTCGAAATTCAACCGGTCGACATACACCTGACGCTTGGCTTCATAGTCTTCGGTGGTGTCTTTGGGCAGCAGCACGCTGAGGCGCTCCTCCAGGCCATCGAACGACACCTTGCGGAAGTACTCATCGATGGTCATGCCATCGGGAATCGGGAAGTTGGGCAGGAAGTGCTTGCCCAGCTTCACTTCAATGTTGCAGCGTTTGGCGATCTCGACGGAGTTTTCCAGGGCCTCGGGCAAATCGCTGAACAACTCCGCCATTTCTTCGGCGCTTTTGAGGTACTGCTCTTCGCTGTAGTTTTTCGAGCGGCGCGGGTCATCCAGGGCCCGACCTTCGCCGATGCACACGCGGGTTTCGTGGGCCTCGAAATCTTCTTTCTTGATAAAGCGCACATCGTTGGTCGCCACCAGCGGCGCGCCCAGCTTGTCGGCCAGGGCCACGGCGGCGTGCAGGTGCTCTTCATCATTGGGGCGGTTGGTACGTTGGACTTCCAGGTAGAAGCGGTCCGGAAAAACCTGCATCCATTCGCGGGCCAGCACTTCGGCTTCCTGGGGATTACCGCCCAGCAGCGCGATACCGATTTCACCTTCCTTGGCCGCCGAGAGCATGATCACGCCTTCGCTGGCTTCGGCCACCCACTCGCGCTCGATAATAATCGAGCCGTTGCGCTGGCCGTCGATAAAACCACGGGAAATCAGTTCGGTAAGGTTGCGATAACCCACGCCGTTCATCGCCAGCAGGCTGATGCGGCTAAGGGGGTTATCCGGGTCTTTGTTGGACAGCCACAGGTCGACACCGCAGATCGGCTTGATGCCGGCGCCCATGGCATTCTTGTAGAACTTGACCAGGGAGCACATGTTGTTCTGATCGGTAACCGCCACCGCAGGCATGTTCATGCCCACCAGGGTTTTGACCAGTGGCTTGATCCGTACCAGGCCGTCGACCAGGGAGTATTCAGTGTGCAGGCGCAGGTGAACGAATGAAGCCGGCATAGTGATCCTGTCTTGATACATGAAAACAACAAGGCCCGGATTGTACCGGGCCTTGGTAAAAACATCAGCCTTGCCGCTAAACCTCGATCAGGCTCTCACGCGCCTCATAAGCCTGGCGCACCGGGGCAAAGGAGCGACGATGGATAGGCGTTGGGCCGAGGCGGGCCAGGGCTTCCAGATGAACGGGTGTCGGATAGCCCTTATGCCCACCCATGCCATAGCCGGGGTAGATCAAATCGAACGCAGCCATTTCGCGATCACGACTGACCTTGGCCAGGATCGACGCCGCAGCAATGGCCGGAACCTTGCCATCGCCCTGGACCACGGCTTCAGCGCGCATCGCCAGTTTCGGGCAACGATTGCCGTCGATCATCGCCAATTTCGGGGTGATATGCAGGCCTTCCACCGCACGCTGCATGGCCAGCATAGTAGCGTGCAGGATGTTCAATTCGTCGATTTCTTCTACTTCTGCCCGGGCAATATGCCAGCTCAGGGCTTTCTCACAGATCTCGTCGAAGAGTTTTTCACGACGGGCTTCAGTGAGTTTTTTCGAATCATTGAGGCCCAGGATCGGACGGTTCGGGTCAAGGATCACCGCCGCCGTGACCACTGCACCGCACAGCGGACCGCGCCCTACTTCGTCAACGCCGGCCACCAGCTCATGGGCTTGGGCAACCAGGCTGAAATCCAGGCCCATTTGCGTGATCATAAGGCTCCCTGTTTTTGGCCGATCAAGGTCAACACGGCGTCGGCCGCCTGGTTCGAGGCATCACGACGCAGGGTACGGTGAATGTCATCGAAACCACGGGTCTGCTCTTCGCCGCCGTCGATCAAGGGTAGTAGAGTTTGCGCAAGCGCCTCAGGCGTTGCATCGTCCTGCAATAACTCCGGCACCAGCAGGCGCTGGGCCAGCAGGTTGGGCAGAGAGATGTAGGGGCTCTTGACCATGCGCTTGAGGATCCAGAAGGTCAGCGGCGCCAGGCGATAGGCTACGACCATGGGGCGCTTGTACAGCAAGGCCTCCAGGGTGGCAGTACCCGACGCGATCAGCACGGCATCGCAGGCTGCCAGGGCCAGGTGGGACTGGCCGTCGAGCAGGGTCAGCGGCAGGTCGCGGCCTTCCAGCAAGGTTTCGATCTGCGCGCGACGTTGCGGGCTGGCGCATGGCAATACAAAACGAACGCCCGGTTTTTGCGCTTGCAGACGTTCGGCGGCGTCAAAAAACAGCGCACCCAAGCGCCCGACCTCACCGCCACGACTGCCCGGCATCAACGCCACCAATGGGCCATCGGGCAAGCCCAATGCGGCACGCGCCGCAGCACGGTCAGCGTGCAGGGGGATGGCATCTGCCAAGGTATGACCGACAAAACGCACCGGCACGCCCTGCTCTTCGTAGAACCGCGCCTCGAATGGCAACAGGGTCAACATCAGGTCGCAGCCTTCACGGATCCTCAACACGCGCTTCTGTCGCCACGCCCACACGGACGGGCTGACGTAGTGCACGGTCTTGATTCCAGCCTGACGCAGCTTGAGTTCGATATTGAGGGTGAAATCCGGCGCATCGATACCGATAAACACATCGGGCTTTTCTTCGATGAGTGTCTTGACCAGCAGTTTGCGACGAGCGAGAAGCTCGCGCAGGCGTCCCAATACCTCCACCAGGCCCATGACCGACAGACGCTCCATGGGAAAATAGGAGGCAAGACCTTCGGCCTGCATCAAGGGGCCACCCACCCCGATAAATTCCACCGCGGGATGCTGGGCCTTGAGGGCACGCATCAGGCCAGCACCCAGGATATCGCCGGAAGCTTCACCGGCCACTAGCGCAATACGCAGGTTGGCCATGATCAGCGGGTGATGCCGCGAGTCGACGCCTGGATCGAGTCACGGAACACCGCGACTTCCGGGAACAGCGTAGCCGGCTCGGTCAGTTCGGTAAGGGCCTGCTCAACCGTCAATCCTTGGCGGTAAACGGTCTTGTAGGCGCGGCGCAGGGCGTGGATCGCATCCTCGCTGAAACCCCGGCGGCGCATGCCTTCGAAGTTCATGCTACGGGCTTCGGCAGGATTGCCGAACACCGTAACGAATGCCGGGACATCCTTGCCGATAGCAGTGCCCATGCCGGAGAAGCTGTGGGCGCCGATATGGCAATACTGATGCACAAGGGTGAATCCGGACAGGATCGCCCAGTCGTCAACGTGCACGTGGCCTGCCAGCGCGGTGTTATTGACCAGGATGCAATGGTTGCCGATCACGCTGTCATGGCCGATATGCGCATAGGCCATGACGAGGTTGTGATCACCCAAGGTGGTTTCGGCACGATCCTGCACAGTCCCGCGGTGAATGGTGACGCCTTCACGGATGATGTTGTGGTCACCGATTACCAGGCGTGTTTCTTCACCCTTGTACTTCATGTCCGGGGTGTCTTCACCTACCGAGGAAAACTGGTAGATACGATTGTGTTTGCCAATGCGGGTCGGACCCTTGAGGATCACGTGCGGCCCGATGACAGTCCCCTCGCCGATTTCCACACCTGCGCCGACGATCGACCAAGGGCCGACCTCAACGTCGGCGGCCAGTACGGCCGACGGATCGATGATTGCGCGAGGGTCAATCAAACTCATAGTTTGCGTTCCGCACAGATGATCTCGGCAGAGCACACTGGCTTGCCATCGACCGAGGCCTGGCATTCGAACTTCCAGATCTGGCGCTTGCAGCTGATGAACTTGGCTTCCAGGATCAACTGGTCACCCGGAGTGACCGGGCTGCGAAAACGCAGTTTGTCGGAACCCACGAAATAGTAAAGCGTGCCATCGGCAGGCTTGAGGTCGAGCATTTTAAAACCAAGGATACCGGCAGCCTGGGCCATCGCCTCGATGATCAACACACCCGGCATGATTGGATGCGCAGGAAAGTGACCGTTGAAGAATGGTTCGTTGATGCTGACATTCTTGTAGGCACGAATGCGCTTTTCCTCGACGTTGAGGTCCACTACACGATCCACCAGCAGGAACGGGTAACGGTGAGGCAGGTATTCGCGAATCTCGTTGATGTCCATCATTTCGGGGGGAAGCCTGTAATAAAGATTGGGGGCGGGCGGACTAAGCGCACGCCCCGCTAGCAAATCAAGGGGGCAGTCTAGCGGCTGTGCACACTTGATATGGAAATGGTATCAGCCTTCTGATGAAGCATTACCGCCAGGGGTCACGTCCCCAACACGCTTTTCCAGCTGTTTGATGCGTCGTGCCATGTCGTCGATCTTCCTCAACCGCGCCGCACTCTTGCGCCATTCAGCCGCAGGTTGCATGGCGGTACCGGAAGAATAGGCACCAGGCTCGGTAATCGAGTGGGTCACCATGGTCATGCCGGTGATGAAGACGTTGTCGCAAATGTCGATATGCCCGACCAGCCCGACACCACCGGCGAGCATGCAATGCTTGCCGATCCTGGTGCTGCCGGAGATGCCCACGCAGGCAGCCATGGCGGTGTGATCGCCAATCTGTACGTTGTGGGCGATCTGGATCTGGTTATCGAGCTTCACGCCGTTGCCGATCACGGTATCGGCCAGGGCCCCGCGATCAACAGCGGTGTTCACGCCGATCTCCACATCGTCGCCGATCAATACGCCGCCGACCTGGGCGATCTTGTGCCAGACACCCTTGGAGTTGGCAAAACCGAACCCTTCACCACCGATCACCGCCCCCGACTGAATGACCACACGCTGACCAATACGCACATCGTGGTAGAGGGTCACACGGGGGGCCAGCCAGCCATCGGCGCCGATTTCGCAGCGCGCACCGATAAAGCAGTGGGCGCCCACGGTCACGCCTGCACCGATACGCGCAC
Organism: Pseudomonas sp. Root569; assembly: GCF_001427465.1. Lineage (NCBI taxonomy): Bacteria > Pseudomonadati > Pseudomonadota > Gammaproteobacteria > Pseudomonadales > Pseudomonadaceae > Pseudomonas > Pseudomonas sp. Root569. Next base: position 320,209 of record NZ_LMGQ01000025.1, read on the forward strand.
CACTCTCGATCACGGCGAACGCACCAATGCTGGCCGCAGGATCAACCTGGGCATCATCGGCGATCACGGCAGACGGATGAATACCGCCAGCCGCTTTCGGCTTGGGATCGAACAGGTGTGACGCCTTGGCGTACGACAGGTACGGGTCGGCCACCACCAGCGCATCCCCGATAAACCCTTCGGCGTCAGCGGCCTTCAGCAACACGGCTGCGGCCTGGCAATCGACCAGGTACTTACGGTATTGGGGGTTTGCGAGGAAGCTCAACTGAGCTGGGCCAGCCTCCTGCAAGGTGGCTAGCCCAGTAATTTCTTTCTCCGGGGAGCCACGCAAGGTGGCTCCCAGGAACTCGGCCAACTCGCCGAGCTTGATAGTCGCAGTCATGGGTTACTTCAGCTGGTTCATGCGCTCGATCACCTGGCGGGTGATGTCGTATTGAGGCTTTACGTCAATCACGGCGCCGCGCTCGAACACCAGGTCGAAGGCACCCTTCTTGATGACTTCTTCCACGGCGCTGTCGAGCTTGGGCTTGAGCTGCTTGAGCATCTCACGGTCAGCCACGGCCTTGGCTTCGTTCAGTTCCTTGGACTGGAACTGGTAGTCACGGGCCTTTTGCTTGAATTCAAGCTCCAGACGCTCGCGCTCGCCTTGCTGCATCTTGTCGCCACCGGCTACCAGGCGATCCTGGATGCCCTTGGCGCTGCTTTCCAACGTCTTGAGCTTGGTCAGTTGCGGACCGAACTTCTTCTCGGCATCCACGGCGTACTTCTTGGCCGCATCGGATTCCAGCAGGGCCATCTGATAGTTCAGCACGGCGATTTTCATTTCGGCGAAGGCCGGGGTGGTTACCAGCACAGTGGCCAGCAGGACCAATTGAGTCAACTTACGCACGATGTACTCCTACAGAATCCGTTGTCGTTATCTTAGGTCAGACGCTTAGAACGTCTGGCCGAGGGAGAATTGGAAAATCTGGGTTTCAGCGTTATCCGGTTTCTTGATCGGCATGGCCAGAGCAAAGCTCAACGGGCCCAGCGCCGTCACCCAGGTCACACCCACGCCCACGGAGCTCGCCAGGTTGCTGAGGCTCACGTCGTTGCATTGGGTGTTGGACCGCGAACCGTTCGGGTTGGTGACTTGTTCACACTTGGAGTCGAACACGTTACCCACGTCCCAGAAGACCGAGGTGCGCAGCGAACGCTGGTCCTTGACGAATGGCAGCGGGAACAGGATCTCTGCACCACCCTGGATCAGCACGTTACCACCGAATGGCAGCGGGTCGTTGTCGTCGTCACGTCGCGTTCCGGCGTTACCGGTTTGTTCAACACCGCGGCTCGGGGTACCACGCGGGCCCAACGTACTGTCCTTGAAGCCACGCACCGAGTTGAAACCACCGGCGTAGTAGTTTTCATAGAACGGCAAGCCATCAGTGGAACCGTAACCGTCGCCATAGCCCAGCTCAGTGTGCAGGCGCATGGTGTAGTTATCGCTCAACGGCTGGAACAGCTGGCCGCGGTAATCGAGCTTGAAGAACGACAGGTCGCTGCCCGGCGTGGTGACTTCTGCAGTCAGGCTTTGGGAATGACCACGGGTTGCCAGCACACCTTTGTTCAGGGTCGACTCGGACCAGCCGGCAGACGCCTTGAAGTTCAGGAACTTGTCGCCTTCACGACGGGTGAAGTCAAAGATCTCGTCCACGGTGTACACACCGGTCTTGATCTCATCCTGTTGCGCAGTGATGCCAAAGGTCAGGCGCGAGGTCTCGCTGATCGGGTAACCGATGTTGGCGCCCACACCCAGGCTGTCGATCGCATAGCTTGCAACGTCAACGTCGAGGTCTTTGTAGTCGGTGGTGCGGTAGAAGGCGTTGTAGCCCAGGCTCACACCGTCAGCAGTCCAGTAGGGGTCGACATAACCGAAGTTATAGCGGCTCTGGTATTCGCTGCGGGTCAGGCCGATGGACACCTTGTTACCGGTACCGAGGAAGTTGTTCTGGGTGATCGAGCCACCGAGGATCAGGCCGGCACTCTGTGCGAAACCGACGCTGGCGGTGATCGAACCCGAGGCTTGTTCTTCAACGGCGTAGTTCACGTCAACCTGGTCATCCACACCCGGTACGGCCGGAGTTTCGACGTTGACTTCCTTGAAGAAGCCCAGGCGCTCAAGACGGGTCTTGGACTGGTCGATCAGGTAGGTCGAAGCCCAGCCACCTTCCATCTGGCGCATCTCACGACGCAGCACTTCGTCGGCAGACTTGGTGTTGCCGCGGAAGTTGATGCGGTTGACGTAGGCACGCTTGCCCGGGTCGACGACGAAGGTGATGTCCACGGTGTGGTCTTCATCATTCGGGGTCGGCACGCCGTTGACGTTGGCGAAGGTATAGCCTTCGTTACCCAGGCGACGAGTGATCAGTTCGGAGGTGGTGGTCATCAGCTTGCGCGAGAACACCTGGTCCTTCTGCACCAGCAGCAGGGACTTGACCTGGTCTTCAGGGACTTTCAGGTCGCCGCTGAGCTTGACGTCACGAACCTTGTACTTCTCGCCTTCGTTGACGTTGACGGTGATATAGACGTGCTTCTTGTCCGGGGTGATGGACACCTGGGTCGAAGCGATGTCCATGTTGATGTAGCCACGGTCCAGGTAGTAGGAGCGCAGGCGTTCCAGGTCACCGGAGAGTTTTTCACGGGCGTACTTGTCATCGTTCTTGAAGAACGACAGCCAGTTGGTGGTCTTGAGTTCGAACAGGTCGACCAGGTCGTCATCAGCGAACTTGGTGTTGCCCACCACGTTGATGTGCTGGATGGCCGCCACGGTGCCTTCGTTGATGTTGACCTTCAGGCCCACACGGTTACGAGGCTGCGGGATTACTTCGGTTTCCACGGTCGCGGAGTAGCGGCCCTGGGCAACGTACTGGCGTTGCAGCTCGTTACGCACACCTTCAAGGGTAGCGCGCTGGAAGATCTCGCCCTCGGCCAGGCCGGATTGCTTGAGGCCCTTCATCAGGTCTTCAGTGGAGATGGCCTTGTTACCCTCGATCGCGATACTGGCGACGGAAGGTCGCTCGACGACCGTGATAACCAGGACGTTGCCTTCGCGACCCAGCTGGATATCTTGAAAGAACCCGGTTTTGAACAGCGCACGAGTGGATTCCACCAGGCGACGATCATCCGCCTGTTCCCCGACGTTCAACGGCAAGGCACCAAAGACGCTACCGGCGGATACCCGCTGGAGGCCGTTGACACGAATATCGGAGATAGTGAAGGACTCGGCGTGAACTTCGGCGATCATCAATACGGTGAGAACCGCAGTTAGCAGCAGACGTTTCATGAAGTCCTTTCTTATTCCAACTGGCAATAAACAAACTGCCGCAAAATGCGGCAGATTCGCAATTCAGCGAAGCGTTACAGTCGTCCCAGATCGTTGACCAGAGCTAACAACATCACTCCGACCACCAAACTGATACCGATCTGTATCCCCCAACCCTGCACCCGATCCGACAAGGGGCGACCACGCACCCACTCGACCAGATAAAACAACAGATGCCCCCCATCCAATACTGGAATGGGCAGCAAATTCAGAACCCCCAGGCTAATACTCAGATAAGCCAGGAAATTCAGGAAATCCGCGACACCCGACTGGGCAGAAGCGCCCGCCACTTTAGCAATGGTTATCGGTCCACTCAAGTTTTTTACCGAGAGCTCACCGAACAACATTTTCTTGAGCGATTCGAGGGTCAGCACGCTCATGGTCCAGGTGCGTTTCGCGCCCTCGCCAATCGCGGCCAAAGGCCCGAAGCTGACCTCTCGTACCATCGATGGCGGCCACTCGACACCTTTGACGCCGGCCCCCAGGTACCCCCCGGCCGCCTTGGCCTCGCCACGAACCGACAAGGTCACAGGCACATCGATTTGAGCACCCTCTCGCTCAACTTTCAGCACGATCCTGGTATCAGGGCGTACACGCACCAGGTCGACCACTTGCTGCCAGTCACCCAGCGCCTGGCCATCGAGGGCCAACAGACGATCACCGGTTTTCAGGCCCGCGGCCTGGGCCGGGCCTTTCGGATCGAGCTCAGCCAGCACCGGCGGCAATGCCGGGCGCCAAGGGCGAATCCCCAGGGATTTGATCGGATCCGGCTCGTCGGCCCCTTTGAGCCAATGATCCAGCGCCAATGCCCGCGGGGTTTCGGCGCTGGAATCCTGGTCACGCACCACCACATTGACGGTGCCGCTTTCACCCAGGCGACGCACCAACTGCAAATTGACCGCGCCCCAACCCGTGGTAGGCTCGCCATCAATGGAAACAATTTCCTGCCCTGCGATGAGGCCCGCCTTGGCCGCGATGCTGTCCGCCTCGACCGCGCCGATGACCGGACGCACCTGCTGGCTGCCCATCATGGCCAGCACCCAGAAGAACACCATCGCCAACAGGAAGTTGGCAATCGGGCCCGCAGCGACAATCGCGATACGCTGACGAACGGTCTTGCGATTGAACGATTGGTCCAACTGATCAGCGGGCACTTCGCCTTCACGCTCATCGAGCATCTTGACGTAGCCACCCAGCGGGATAGCGGCGATCACAAACTCGGTGCCACGGCGATCATGCCAGCGCAACAAAGGCATGCCGAAACCGACGGAAAAGCGCAATACCTTGACGCCGCAACGACGCGCCACCCAAAAGTGGCCAAATTCGTGGAAGGTAACCAGCACACCCAGAGCAACCAGGGTGCCGACAATCATGTAGAGCGCACTCATCTAATTTCTCCGCATTTCAATCCAATGCCTGAAGGCTCGATCCCACCCACAGCCTAACGCGTATTGCGGCCCAGCCATTGTCCGGCCAGGGCTCGCGCCTTGGTATCCGCCTCAAACACGGCCCCCAGGTCATTCACCGCCACGACAGGCTCAAGGCCCAGGACGTCCTCGATGATACTCGCGATCTGCGGAAAGCGGATGCGCCGTTCGAGAAACGCCGCCACGGCCACTTCATTGGCCGCATTCAGCATCGCCGGCGCGGTGCCGCCCGCCTCGGCCGCCTGCCGAGCCAGGCGCAGGCATGGGAAGCGCTGCTCGTCCGGCGCTTCGAAGTCCAGGCGCGCCACCGCAAACAGATCCAATGGCGCTACGCCGGAATCAATCCGCTGCGGCCAGGCCAAGGCGTTGGCGATCGGTGTACGCATATCCGGATTACCCAGCTGCGCCAACACCGAACCGTCCACGTAATCGACCAGGGAATGGATCACGCTTTGCGGGTGAATCACCACCTCGACCTGGTCAGGCCGCGCATCGAACAACCAGCACGCCTCGATCAACTCCAGGCCCTTGTTCATCATGCTTGCCGAATCCACGGAGATTTTGCGCCCCATGGACCAGTTCGGGTGAGCGCAGGCCTGATCGGGAGACACATGTTCCAGCTCGGCCAACGGAGTCTGCCGGAATGGACCACCAGACGCCGTCAGTAGAATCCGGCGCACGCCGACCTGGTTCAAGCCGCGGGCAAAATCCCCGGGCATGCACTGGAAAATTGCGTTGTGCTCGCTGTCGAGTGGCAGCAGCACCGCACCGCTCTTGCGCACCGCCTGCATGAAGAGCGCCCCGGACATGACCAAGGCTTCCTTATTGGCCAACAGAATCTTCTTGCCTGCATCGACTGCAGCGAGGGTCGGGCGTAAACCCGCCGCACCGACAATCGCCGCCACGACGGTATCCACCTGCGCATCGGCTGACACCTGGCACAGCCCCGCCTCACCCACCAGGACCTGGGTGTCCAGCCCGGCAGCCCGCAGATCATCCTGCAAGCTACGGGCTGCCGCCGCCTCAGGCACCACGGCAAAGCGCGGCGCATGGCGCACACACAAGGCCAGCAACTCACTCAAGCGCGTGAAGCCGGTCAGGGCGAAAACCTGATAGCGATCAGGATGACGGGCAATGACGTCCAGGGTACTCAGCCCGACCGAGCCGGTCGCCCCCAGCACGGTGACCTGTTGCAGGCGGCTCACGAAGCGATCATCCACAGCAGCACAGCGAAGATCGGCAGCGCGGCAGTCAGGCTGTCGATACGATCCAGCACACCACCATGCCCTGGCAGCAGGTTACTGCTGTCCTTAATGCCGGCCTGGCGTTTGAACATGCTTTCGGTGAGGTCACCCACCACCGAGATGAACACGACGATAGCCGTGCCCAGCAAGGCCATGAAAATCTCCTTCACCGACCAGCCGCGTACCATACCGACTACCAGCGTGATCAGCAGCGTCAACGCCAAGCCGCCATACACGCCTTCCCAGCTCTTGCCGGGGCTGACGGCCGGGGCCAGCTTGCGCTTGCCGAAGGCACGGCCGGAGAAGTAGGCGCCAATGTCTGCGCCCCACACCAGCACCATCACCGCCAGGATCAATTCGTTACCGAGGGGGTAACGCTTGATTTCCACCAGCCCTTGCCAGGCCGGCAGCAGGATCAGCAGGCCAATCACCAGCTTGCAGGCCACGCTCGACCACTGGCCACTGGTGCGCGGGTAAGTCAGCACCAGGAATGTCGCCAACGCCCACCACAGCACTGCCGCACCCAGCACCCAAGGCGCAATGTCCGGCAGGATGTACATCAGGAACAACAGCACTGCGACCACTGCCGCATACGCCATACGCGGCAATTGGCCGCTGAAACCCGCCAGGCGCGCCCACTCCCAGGCTCCCAGCGTCACGACCAGGCCGATAAACAGCGCAAAGCCGGAACCTTCAAGCAGGAAAAAACCACACAAGGCAATCGGCAGCAGGATCAGCGCCGTGATGATTCGTTGTTTTAACATTTAAACCCGGGCTCCAGCTTCGATCTGCTCGCTCGTTTTACCGAAGCGACGCTGACGGGAAGCGAAATCAGCCAGCGCATTACGCATGGCATCGTGTTTGAAGTCCGGCCAGAACAGGTCGGAGAAGTACAACTCGGTGTATGCCAGCTGCCACAGCAGGAAATTGCTGATGCGATGCTCGCCACCGGTACGAATGCACAAGTCCGGCAACGGCAGGTCGCCAGTCACCAGGCAGGTTTGCAACAGTTCAGGCGTGATGTCGTCCGGTCGCAGGTGACCGGCCTGCACTTCGCGGGCCAGCCGTTGCGCTGCCTGGGCGATATCCCACTGGCCACCGTAGTTGGCTGCGATCTGCAGCACAAAGCGGTTACTGCCTGCGGTAATAGCCTCGGCTTCGCGCATGGCGGCTTGCAGTTCCGGGTGGAACCGCGAGCGATCACCAATGATGCGCAGACTGATGTTGTTGTCATTGAGGCGCTTGGCCTCACGACGCAGCGCCTTGAAGAACAGGTCCATCAAGGCGCTGACTTCATCGGCGGGCCGCTGCCAGTTTTCACTGGAGAAGGCGAACAAGGTCAACACTTCGACCTTGGCCTCAGCGCACACCTCAATCACTGCCCTTACCGCGTCAACACCCGCTTTATGCCCGGCAACACCCGGCATAAAGCGTTTTTTCGCCCAGCGATTATTCCCATCCATGATGATCGCGACATGGCGCGGCACCACGGAGGGCACAGTCTGCTTGGTCTTTTCCATGAAGGCGTCCTGACCCCTTATACGGCCATCAGGTCCTTTTCTTTTTCTTCGGTCGCCTTGGTGATCTGCGCTTCGGCGTCCTTGGTCAGCTTGTCGATATCAGCGACGGCACGACGCTCTTCGTCTTCGCTGATTTCCTTGTCCTTGACCAGCTTCTTCAGGTCACCCAATGCATCACGGCGGATGTTGCGCACGGCAACGCGCGCATCTTCAGCGGCACTGCGTGCCTGCTTGGTGAAGCCTTTACGGGTTTCCTCGGTCAGGGCAGGCATGGAGATCAGCAACAACTCGCCCAGGTTGGTCGGGTTGAGGTTCAGGCCGGCGCTCTGGATCGCTTTGTCTACAGCAGCAAGCATGTTGCGCTCGAAAGCCACGACTTGCAGGGTACGCGAGTCCTTGACGGTGACGTTGGCCACGCTGCTCAGAGGAGTGTCAGCGCCGTAGTAAGGCACCATCACGCTGCCCAGGATGCTCGGGTGCGCCTTGCCGGTACGGATCTGGCCAAATGCGTGGCTCAGGGATTCCAGGGATTTCTGCATACGCGCCTGGGCGTCTTTCTTGATTTCATTGATCATTGTTGGCCTTCCTCGATCAGAGTCCCTTCTGCGCCGCCGTGTACGATATTCAGCAGGGCGCCGGGCTTGTTCATGTTAAATACGCGCAACGGCATTTTGTGGTCGCGGCACAGGCAGATAGCCGTCAGGTCCATCACGCCCAGCTTGCGATCCAGCACTTCATCGTAGGTCAGATGATCGAACTTCTCGGCATGCGGGTCTTTGAATGGGTCTGCAGTGTATACGCCGTCTACCTTGGTCGCCTTGAGCACCACGTCGGCATCGATTTCGATCGCGCGCAGGCACGCAGCCGAGTCGGTGGTAAAGAATGGGTTACCAGTGCCGGCAGCGAAGATCACCACTTCCTTGGAATTCAGGTGGCGCATGGCTTTGCGTCGATCATAGTGATCAGTCACGCCAACCATGGAAATAGCCGACATCACGATGGCCGAGATGTTGGCGCGCTCCAGGGCGTCGCGCATGGCCAGGGCGTTCATCACAGTGGCCAGCATGCCCATGTGGTCGCCGGTGACCCGATCCATGCCAGCCGCACTCAGTGCCGCACCACGGAACAGGTTGCCACCACCAATCACCAGGCCGACCTGCACGCCGATACCGACCAGCTGGCCGACTTCCAGCGCCATGCGGTCAAGCACCTTGGGGTCGATCCCGAACTCTTCCGAGCCCATCAGGGCCTCGCCGCTGAGCTTGAGTAGAATGCGTTTATAGCGAGCCTGATAACCACTGCCCTGCTGAGCCATTGCGAATCTCTCCTGCGGCGTATTTTTTTAAAAAATTCTTGGCGAGCCGTTTACGGCTTGCGTTCACTCTAGCTGGACGCTATCACAGCGCCATCGGAACACGGCTTTGTAAGCCAGTTCCGAGAGGAAACCAAATAAAATTGGCCTTCCCATTTGAAAAGAGGCTGCGCGCGTGAGCGGGCAGCCTCTTTCGGCGACAGTCTGGAACTGTCTTATTGCTTGGCGGCAGCCAGCTGGGCAGCAACTTCTTCAGCGAAGTTGTCGACCGGCTTATCGATGCCTTCGCCTACTTTGAAGTAAGTGAAGGAAACGATTTCAGCACCGGCTTTCTTGGCCAGTTCGCCCACCTTGATTTCAGGGTTCTTGACGAACGCCTGTTCAACCAGGCTTGCTTCAGCCAGGAACTTGCTGATACGGCCCTTGACCATATTCTCAACAATGTTTTCTGGCTTGCCTTTGATTTTTTCTTCGTTCAGCTGCAGGAATACCGCTTTTTCGCGCTCGATCGCTTCGGCAGAAACTTCCGAAGGCAGCAGGAACTCAGGGTTGCTGGCTGCAACGTGCATCGCGATATCTTTGGCCAGCTCAACGTCGCCGCCTTTCAGAACAACCGCTACACCGATCTTGTTGCCGTGCAGGTAACCACCAACGACATCACCTTCAACGCGAACCAGGCGACGGATATTGACGTTTTCGCCAACCTTGCCGACCAGTACCAGGCGATCAGCTTCTTGAGCTTCGATCAGAGGCTCAACAGTGGTCAGCTTGTCAGCGAAGGCTTTCTCGACGCTGGCAGCAACGAATGCCTTGAAGTCATCCTGCAGGGCCAGGAAGTCGGTCTGCGAGTTCACTTCCAGCAGAACGGCGGATTTACCGTCTTCCTTCAGGGCGATGGCGCCTTCAGCAGCGACGTTGCCTGCTTTCTTGGCAGCCTTGATGGCGCCGGAAGCACGCATGTCATCAATGGCTTTTTCGATGTCGCCGCCGGCCTTGGTCAAGGCCTTTTTGCAATCCATCATGCCTTCGCCGGTACGCTCACGCAGTTCTTTAACCAACGCTGCAGTAATCTCTGCCATTTCAAAATCCTCTTGGATAGGTTTTCAACCATTCCACCCGATCAAACGGGCGATCAATTCTTCCCGAATCTCCGTTGTAGGCCGCTGCACGTTACAAAGAATGTAGCTGCGCTGCCGACAAATGGTTTTCGAGGTGGCAAAAAGGGGGCCAAGCCCCCTTTTTGCTTACTGAGTCAACGCCAGGGCGTCAGTTACTCAGCGGCAGCTACCGGAGCTTCTTCAACGAACTGCTCGGTACCACCAGCAACGTGGTTGCGGCCACGGATTACAGCGTCAGCCATCGAACCCATGTACAGCTGGATAGCGCGGATTGCGTCATCGTTGCCTGGGATGATGTAGTCAACGCCTTCCGGGCTGCTGTTGGTATCGACTACGCCGATAACCGGGATGCCCAGCTTGTTGGCTTCGGTGATCGCGATGCGCTCGTGATCAACGTCGATAACGAACAGTGCGTCAGGCAGACCGCCCATGTCCTTGATACCACCCAGGGAACGATCGAGCTTTTCCAGGTCACGAGTGCGCATCAGCGCTTCTTTCTTGGTCAGCTTGGCGAAAGTACCGTCTTCGGCTTGCACTTCAAGGTCACGCAGACGCTTGATGGAAGCACGGATGGTTTTGAAGTTGGTCAGCATGCCGCCCAACCAGCGGTGATCGACGTACGGCGAACCGCAACGTGCTGCTTCTTCAGCAACGATCTTGCCAGCGGAACGCTTGGTGCCGACGAACAGGATCTTGTTTTTGCCCTGGGCCAGGCGCTCTACGAAAGTCAGTGCTTCGTTGAACATTGGCAGGGTTTTTTCAAGGTTGATAATGTGGATCTTGTTACGCGCGCCGAAAATGTACTTACCCATTTTCGGGTTCCAGTAACGGGTCTGGTGACCGAAGTGCACACCGGCCTTCAGCATATCGCGCATGTTGACTTGGGACATGATAGTTCCTTAATAAGTCGGGTTTGGCCTCCACGTATCCCAATGACCAACCAGCGGCATCAAGGCCTCCGGCACCCAGGTCATCGTGTCGACACGTGTGTGGATTTAAGCTTCGCGGGGTATCCCCGGAAAGCGGCGCATTTTATACCACAGCATCGACAAAAACGAAACCCGCAATCACATTTGCCCCGCCGCCTTTAGCCAAACCCTTGAATAGAGCCACCCTGGCGCTACCTTGATAGAGAGAAGCGATCACCAGACGCTCATGATTTGACACCATCGTCTGTTAGAATTGCGTTTTTTGGGACTTGCGCGAATGCTTCACCCCTTTGTCGCGCCCCCCGTGAACCGTATTGATTTCAGCGCGTCGCGCTAGAGAGAGCCTGTATGACCGTTACCTTGAAAACCGCCGAAGACATCGCAGGCATGCGCGTTGCCGGCAAACTGGCTGCCGACGTGCTGGAAATGATTGCCGAACACGTCAAGCCCGGTGTCACCACCGAGGCGCTGGACCGTATCTGCCACGACTATATAGTCAACGTGCAAAAAGCCATCCCTGCCCCACTGAACTACAAAGGCTTCCCCAAGTCGATCTGCACCTCGATCAACCACGTGGTCTGCCACGGGATTCCCGGTGACAAGCCGCTGAAGGATGGCGACACCCTGAACATCGACGTCACCGTGATCAAGGATGGCTACCACGGCGACACCAGCCGTATGTTCCACGTCGGCAACGTGCCGGTGTGGGCCGAGCGCCTGTCCCAGGTCACCCAGGAATGCATGTACAAGGCTATCGAGATCGTCAAGCCTGGCTGCCGCCTGGGTGACATCGGCGAAGTGATCCAGAAGCACGCGGAAAAGAACGGCTTCTCGGTCGTGCGCGAATTCTGCGGCCACGGCATCGGCAAGGTGTTCCACGAAGAGCCGCAGATCCTGCACTACGGCAAGGCCGGCACCGGCATGGAACTCAAGGCCGGCATGACCTTCACCATCGAGCCGATGATCAACCAGGGCAAGGCCGACACCAAGGTGCTGGGCGACGGCTGGACCGCCATTACCAAGGACCGCAAGCTCTCGGCCCAGTGGGAACACACCCTGCTGGTCACCGACACCGGCTACGAGATCTTCACCCTGCGCGCCGACGACACAATCCCTCGCGTCTCTGCGTAAAAAGGCTGTGCTGGTTTTCCCACGCTGTGCTGTGACTGACTATTAGATAGAAAGGAAAGCCGATCGATGCCCCAGGTGGATCCCGAACTCTTCGACCGCGGCCAGTTCCAGGCCGAGCTGGCACTGAAGGCGAGCCCCATCGCCGCCTTCAAGAAGGCCATCCGTCAGGCCCGCGAGGTGCTCGACGCGCGCTTTCGCAGCGGTCGGGACATCCGTCGCCTCATCGAGGATCGCGCCTGGTTCGTCGATAACATCCTGCAAAAGGCCTGGGAACAGTTCAGCTGGAGTGCAAACGCCGATATCGCCCTGGTGGCTGTCGGCGGCTACGGTCGCGGCGAACTGCACCCCTACTCCGACATCGACCTGCTGATCCTGCTGGACAGCGCCGACCATGAGATCTTTCGCGATTCTATCGAGCGTTTTCTGACGTTGCTGTGGGACATCGGCCTGGAGGTCGGCCAGAGCGTGCGCTCGGTAGCCGAGTGCGCCGAAGAAGCCCGCGCCGACCTGACGGTGATCACCAACCTGATGGAAAGCCGCACCATCGCCGGCCCCGAGCGCCTGCGCCAACGCATGCTCGAAGTCACCAGCACTGCACACATGTGGCCGAGCAAGGATTTCTTCCTGGCCAAGCGCGCCGAACAGAAGGCGCGGCACCACAAGTACAACGACACTGAATACAACCTGGAACCCAACGTCAAAGGCTCCCCGGGCGGGCTGCGGGATATCCAGACGATTTTGTGGGTGGCGCGCCGCCAATATGGCACGCTGAACCTGCGCGCCCTGGCCGGCGAGGGCTTCCTGGTGGAAAGCGAAAACACTCTGCTGGCCTCGTCCCAGGAGTTCCTGTGGAAGGTGCGCTACGCCCTGCACATGCTGGCCGGACGTTCCGAAGACCGCCTGCTGTTCGATCACCAGCGCTCCATCGCCACCCTGCTGGGGTTTGAAGGCGAAGACGCGAAGACCAGCATCGAAAGCTTCATGCAGCAGTATTACCGGGTGGTCATGAGCATTGCCCAGCTCAGTGACCTGATCATCCAGCACTTCGAAGAGGTGATCCTGGCTCCCGAAGACGAAGCGCCGCCGCAGCCGATCAATGCGCGCTTCCAGCTGCACGATGGCTATATCGAGGCACGCAACGACAACGTGTTCCGCCGCACCCCGTTCGCCATGCTGGAAATCTTCGTACTAATGGCCCAGCAGCCGGATATCAAAGGCGTGCGTGCCGATACCATTCGCCTGCTGCGGGAAAACCGCCACCTGATCGACGACGAATTTCGCAACGACATCCGCAACACCAGCCTGTTCATCGAGCTGTTCAAGTGCCGCATCGGCATCCACCGCAACCTGCGGCGCATGAACCGCTACGGCATCCTCGGGCGCTATCTGCCGGAGTTCGGCTTTATCGTCGGGCAAATGCAACATGATCTGTTCCACATCTATACCGTCGACGCCCACACCCTGAACCTGATCAAGCATCTGCGTAAGTTGCAGTACACCCAGGTGTCAGAGAAATTCCCGCTGGCCAGTAAGCTGATGGCCAAACTGCCCAAGCCCGAACTGATCTACCTGGCCGGCCTGTATCACGATATCGGCAAGGGCCGGCATGGCGATCACTCGGAAATTGGCGCGGTGGACGCCGAAGCCTTCTGCCAGCGTCACCAGTTGCCCCTGTGGGACAGCCGCCTGATTGTCTGGCTGGTGCAAAACCACCTGGTGATGTCGACCACTGCCCAGCGCAAGGATTTGTCCGACCCGCAGGTGATCCACGATTTCGCGGGAGTCGTCGGCGATGAAACCCGCCTCGACTACCTGTATGTGCTGACGGTCTCCGACATCAACGCCACCAACCCCACGCTGTGGAATTCCTGGCGTGCCAGCCTGTTGCGCCAGTTGTATACCGAGACCAAGCGCGCCCTGCGCCGCGGCCTGGAGAACCCGGTGGATCGCGAAGAACAGATCCGCCGCACCCAGAGCGCGGCCCTGGATATCCTCGTACGCGGTGGCAACGACCCGGACGACGTCGAGCAACTCTGGTCGCAACTGGGTGACGATTATTTCCTGCGCCACACCGCCGGCGACGTAGCCTGGCACAGCGACGCGATCCTGCAGCAACCGGCCGATGGCGGCCCTTTGGTGCTGATCAAGGAAACTACCCAGCGCGAATTCGAAGGCGGCACGCAGATCTTCATCTACGCGCCGGACCAGCACGACTTCTTCGCCGTGACCGTGGCCGCCATGGACCAGCTCAACCTGAACATCCATGACGCCCGGGTCATCACCTCCAGCAGCCAGTTCACCCTCGACACCTACATCGTGCTCGACACCGACGGCGACTCGATTGGCGACAACCCGGCGCGGGTGAAAAAGATCCGCGAGGGCCTGACCGAAGCCCTGCGCAACCCGGACGATTACCCGACCATCATCCAGCGCCGGGTGCCGCGCCAGCTCAAGCATTTTGCCTTTGCGCCCCAGGTGACCATTTCCAACGATGCCCAGCGCCCGGTAACGGTGCTGGAGCTCAGCGCACCGGACCGCCCAGGCCTGCTGGCACGCATCGGCGGGATCTTTCTGGAGTTCGACCTGTCATTGCAGAACGCCAAGATTGCGACCCTTGGCGAGCGGGTGGAAGACGTGTTCTTTATTACCGATGCCGACAACCAGCCGCTGTCCGACCCGGAACTGTGCCGACGTTTGCAGGACGCCATCGTCCAGCAATTGAGCGTGACCCAGGAACCTGGCGTTGAGCTGACGCGCCTGACCATTTGAACACCCGGCTTATTGTGGGAGGGGGCTTGCTCCCGATAGCGGCGGGTCAGCAACAAAGAGATCAACTGACAGGCCGCTATCGGGAGCACGCCCCCTCCCACCTTTAGATCTGCTTTGTCCGGCCCATCGCATTACAACTGAATTAAACGAGATCTTCGATGAACAACGCCCTTAACCAGTTGCAGCCCTACCCCTTCGAGAAATTGCGCGCTTTGCTCGGCAGTGTCACGCCGAACCCGGACAAACGCCCGATCGCGCTATCCATCGGCGAGCCCAAGCACACGTCGCCAGCATTCGTTGCCGAGGCGTTGAGCAACAATCTCGACCAGATGGCGGTGTACCCCACCACCCTGGGCATCCCGGCACTGCGCGAAGCCATCGGCGCCTGGTGCGAACGCCGCTTCAACGTGCCCAAGGGCTGGTTGGACCCGGCGCGTAACATCCTGCCAGTCAACGGCACCCGTGAAGCCCTGTTCGCCTTTACCCAGACCGTGGTCAACCGCGGCGATGATGCGCTGGTGGTCAGCCCGAACCCGTTCTACCAAATCTACGAAGGCGCTGCGTTCCTCGCCGGCGCCAAGCCGCACTACCTGCCGTGCCTGGATGCCAACGGCTTCAACCCGGATTTCGAGGCGGTTTCGCCGGATATCTGGAAACGCTGCCAGATCCTGTTCCTGTGCTCGCCAGGCAACCCGACCGGCGCGCTGATCCCGGTGGGCACCCTGAAAAAACTCATCGCCCTGGCCGACGAATACGACTTCGTGATCGCCGCCGACGAGTGCTACAGCGAGCTGTACTTCGACGAACAAACCCCGCCGCCGGGCCTGCTCAGTGCCTGCGTCGAGCTGGGGCGCCAGGACTTCAAGCGTTGCGTGGTATTCCACAGCCTGTCCAAGCGCTCCAATCTGCCAGGCCTGCGCTCGGGCTTCGTGGCCGGTGATGCCGACATCCTCAAGAGCTTCCTGCTTTACCGCACCTACCACGGCTGCGCGATGCCGGTGCAAACCCAACTGGCAAGCATTGCCGCCTGGCAGGACGAAGCCCACGTCCAGGCCAACCGCGACCTGTATCGCGAAAAGTTCGACGCGGTGCTGGCGATCCTCAAGCCGGTACTGGACGTACAAAGCCCGGACGGCGGTTTTTATTTGTGGCCGAACGTGAATGGCGATGATGCCGCTTTCTGCCGTGATTTGTTCGTAGAGGAACACGTGACCGTGGTGCCGGGCTCTTACCTGTCGAGGGACGTGGATGGCGTCAACCCAGGCGCCGGGCGTGTGCGCATGGCGTTGGTTGCACCGCTAGCTGAATGCGTGGAAGCGGCCGAGCGGATTCGAGACTTTATCCAACGGCGCCGATAAAGGCCCATGGGTCACTTCATGTGGCCCAGGTTCGCCTCGCTCATATCCAATTCTGCCAGCACTTCCCTCAAAACGTCATCGCCAATCTGGTGATGACGGCTCAAGCTATATAGCTCCAGGCGTTGTGCACGCAGGGCCTTGAGCCGCAGTTTGCGCTCCAGCTGATCCATCTGTTGCGCCAGCGCCTGGGCTTCGGCCGAATCATTGAAAACCTCCAGTTGGTGGCGGTATTCCGACATCAGCCGGGCCTTCAGCTCCGTAGCCAATGCAGCCTGGGCCGCATCCGACGGTTCGGCCTCTGCGGGCTCCTCAGCCTCGAGAGCATGAATTGCCGCCACGGCAGTCTTTTTCCACGCCTCGCGCACCTCGTTATGGCGCTTTTCATCCGGGCTCTTCTCTACGCCGCGCAATAGCAGCGGCAGCGCAATACAGGCAGCAACCAGCGACAACAGGATCACTCCCGCCGCGATAAAGATCAGCAAGTCGCGCTCAGGAAAATCCTGCCCCGGCGCCAACAGCAACGGCACCGACATGACACCGGCCAAGGTCACTGCCCCGCGTACACCGCCGACGGTCAACAACCAGCAGGAACGGGCGGTGGGCACCAGGGTGAGCGCACTTTTCCCACGCAGCCTGCGGAGCAAGCCCGACAGGCGCCAGATGCTTTGCACCCAGATAAAACGTAATACCACCAGCACCAGGAAGATCGCCACCACATCCAGGCAGCGATACAACAGGGTGGGCCACAGCGTGGTTTCGTGACTCACCACCGCCTTGATGATGTCCGGCAATTGCAAGCCGAGCAGCAGGAAGATCAGGCCGTTGAAGGCGAATTCCAGCAACGACCAGACACTGCGATTGAGCAAGCGCGTACTGGTCTGGCGTGGCAGCAGGTCCAGCCAGCTCTGCATCATGCCCGCCGCCACCGCCGACAAAATGCCCGAAGCGCCCAGGCGCTCGGCCAGCACGTAGGCAGCAAAGGGCAGCAATAGCATGAACACCACATGGGTCGCCGGATCATCCCAGCCCCGCGCGATCATCCAGGCGCGCAGGCGGCCGACCAGCCAGCTCAACGCCACGCCGACCGCCAGGCCACCCACGGCGACCAACACAAACGTCAGGCTGGCATCCGCCAAGGAAAACACCCCGGTCAACGCCGCCGCCAGGGCGAACTTGAAGGTCACCAGGCCCGACGCGTCGTTCATCAGCGCCTCGCCTTGGAGCATATGCATCAGTGGCTTGGGCAAACGGTTCTGGGAAATGGCCGACACTGCCACAGCATCCGTCGGTGATAAAACTGCTGCCAGGGCGAAGGCCACCGGCAACGGAATCGTCGGCAATATCCAGTGAATGAAATAGCCGGCGCCAACCACGGTGAACAATACCAGCCCTACCGCCAGCGTCAGGATTGGCCCGCGCAGACGCCACAATTCGCGCTTGGGCATGCGCCAGCCATCCGAGAACAGCAGTGGCGGCAGGAACAAAAACAGGAACAGCTCCGGGTCCAGGGCCACATGCAGCCCCAGCGTGGGCCAGGCCAACAAGGCTCCGGCGGCAATCTGCACCAGCGGCAGGGGCAGAGGAATGACACGCCCGACAAGGCGCGAAACGCTGACCAGCATCAGCAGGATAAGAACGGTATAGGCAGTTTGCATAACGCGGGTTTCCCGGACAATCGACTTGCAACGACACACGTGAGGCAACAACTGGCCGTTGAAGTGCCATATTACCCAGCTATGTTACCCGCTCATGCTACGCGCAGGCTTTTGCACAAAAGTCGCAGAGTGTTGACGAGCGGCGCCGAAACTTGCTGGTCGTGGCATAATCCGTGACCTTTCATTTTCGTACGTCCAAAGGGGGGCAATTCCTTGACCGCTTCAAGCAAAACCTTGCACCTTTTCGGCATCAAAGCCTGCGACACCATGAAAAAGGCGCGCACCTGGCTCGATGAGCACGCGGTGAGCTACGAGTTCCATGACTACAAAACGGCCGGTATCGACCGCGAACACTTGACCCAATGGTGCAACGAGCACGGTTGGCAGGTGGTTTTGAACCGTGCGGGCACCACCTTTCGCAAACTCGAAGACGAACGCAAAGCCGATCTCGATCAGTCGAAAGCCATTGAATTGATGCTCGCACAACCCTCGATGATCAAGCGCCCGGTGCTCGATCTCGGTGACAGAACCCTGATTGGCTTCAAGCCAGAAAGTTATTCGGCGGCCCTCAAGTAGGCCAGCCTTCCATTTTTGTAGAGGTAACAGCATGTCCAATTCCCTGTTCAGCCTGGGCTTCGGCGTCGGCACTCAGAACCGCCAAGGTGCTTGGCTGGAAGTGTTTTACGCACAACCGTTGCTCAACCCGTCGGCAGAAATCGTTGCGGCCATTGCGCCGATCCTGGGTTACACCGAGGGTAACCAGGCGATCACGTTCACCATCAGCCAGGCGCTGCAACTGGCAGATGCACTCAAGAACGTCGACGCCACCCAAGCCGCGCTGCTAAATCGCCTGGCTGAAAGCCATACGCCGCTGGTCGCTACCTTGCTGTCCGAAGACGCCGCGCTGACTTCCACGCCTGAGGCCTACCTCAAGCTGCACCTGCTGTCCCATCGCCTGGTCAAGCCCCACGGCCTGAACCTGGCCGGCGTATTCCCGCAATTGCCGAACGTGGCCTGGACCAGCCAAGGTGCCATCGATATCAACGAACTGGCCGAACGCCAACTGGAAGCGCGCCTGCGTGGCGAGCTGCTGGAAGTGTTCTCGGTGGACAAATTCCCGAAAATGACCGACTACGTGGTACCGGCCGGCGTGCGTATCGCCGATGCCGCGCGTATCCGCCTGGGCGCCTACGTGGGCGAAGGCACCACCGTGATGCACGAAGGCTTCGTCAACTTCAATGCCGGCACCGAAGGCCCGGGTATGATCGAAGGCCGCGTATCGGCAGGCGTATTCGTTGGCAAAGGCTCGGACCTGGGCGGTGGCTGCTCCACCATGGGCACCCTGTCAGGCGGCGGCAATATCGTGATCAAGGTGGGCGAAGGCTGCCTGATCGGCGCCAACGCCGGTACCGGCATCCCGTTGGGCGATCGCAACACCTTGGAGTCGGGCCTGTACATCACCGCCGGCACCAAGGTTGCCCTGCTGGACGAGCAGAACCAATTGGTCAAGGTGGTCAAGGCGCGCGAACTGGCTGGTCAACCAGACCTGCTGTTCCGCCGCAACTCCGTGACCGGTGCCGTGGAATGCAAAACCCACAAATCGGCCATCGAACTGAACGAAGCGCTGCACGCTCACAACTAAGCAGCCACTCGATGCCACTAGCGGGCCGCACCTCCGGGGCGGCCCGCTTATACGAGTCTTGATCACCATGCTTGTGCCCTCCCCCTGGCGCGCCGATTTCCCGGCCATCGCCACCCTGCAACGGCAAGACCAGACCTATCTGGACAACGCCGCCACCACGCAAAAGCCCCAGGCCCTGTTGGATGCGATCAGCCATTACTACGCCAATGGCGCCGCCAATGTGCACCGCGCCCAACATTTGCCAGGAGCCCATGCGACCCAGGCCTTTGAAGACAGTCGAAGCAAGGTCGCACAGTGGTTGAACGCAGGTGACAGCGGGCAGATCGTGTTTACCCACGGCGCGACCTCTGCGCTGAACCTCCTGGCCTACGGCCTGGAGCACTTATTCAATGCGGGCGATGAGATTGTCATCAGCGCCCTCGAACACCACGCCAACCTGTTGCCCTGGCAGCAACTGGCCAAGCGTCGCGCGCTCAAACTGGTGGTAATGCCCCTGGGTGATGACGGGGTGATCGATCTTGCGGCCGCCGCCGACTTGATCGGCCCGCGCACGCGCCTGCTCGCCGTAAGCCAGTTATCCAACGTACTCGGCGCCTGGCAGCCGTTGGAGGCCTTACTGGCGATGGCCAAAGCAAACGGCGCCTTGGCCGTGGTGGATGGCGCCCAAGGCATCGTCCATGGCCGCCATGATGTGCAGGCCTTGGGCTGCGACTTCTATGTATTTTCCAGCCACAAACTCTACGGCCCCGACGGCGTAGGCGTGCTATTTGGCCGCAATGAAGCCCTGCATCACCTGCGTCATTGGCAATTCGGCGGCGAGATGGTGCAACAGGCGGATTACCAGAGCGCCAGTTTCCGTCCCGCGCCCTTGGGGTTCGAGGCTGGCACGCCGCCGATTGCCAGCGTGATCGGCCTGGGGGCGACCCTCGATTACCTGAGTTCCCTGGATCAGCCCGCCGTTATCGCCCATGAAGCGGCGTTGCACGACTACCTGTTGCGTGGGCTTAAAGCACGCAAGGGCGTACGCGTACTCGGATCGCCGCAAGTGGCGTTGGTCAGCTTTGTGGTGGACGGTGTGCACAATGCCGACCTCGCTCACCTTCTGACCGAGCAAGGCATTGCCGTGCGCGCCGGTCATCATTGCGCCATGCCGTTGCTCAAGGCGATGCAGTTGTCGGGGGCCATTCGCGTCTCCCTGGCGCTCTACAACGATTCCGACGACCTGGAGCGCTTGTTTGAAGCGCTGGACCAGGCACTGGACATGTTGCGATGAACTTGCCAGTTGACGCAGCAGCGGCACTCGAAGCGTTCCAGGCCGTCGGCAGCTGGGAGCAACGGGCCCGTATGCTGATGCAATGGGGCGAGCGGCTACCCGTACTGGCTGATGACGAAAAGGTTGAAGCCAACCTGGTGCATGGCTGCGAAAGCCTGGTATGGCTGGTGGGGCGCTTGCAGGACGGCCATTGGCAGTTTGCTGCCAGCAGCGAGGCGCGAATGATTCGTGGGTTAGTGGCGTTGCTGCTGGCGCGGGTCAATGGGTTGTCGGCGGCGCAGTTGCAGGCGGTTGATTTGCCTGGTTGGTTCAATCAACTTGGGCTTTCCCGCCAGCTTTCACCGTCGCGCAGCAATGGCCTGAATGCCGTGTTGCAGCGCATGCGTGAATTAAGCCGTACACACAACTAAATCTGGGGAGGGGGCTTGCTCCCGATAGCGGTGGATCAGGTACATATATCAATCTGACACACCGTAATCGGGAGCAAGTCGAATCGTCGCACCGCCCTTCCCACATTTGGATCTATGTTCGACAGTGGGATCTAGGTGGGCTTGACCCGTTCCGAAGGTCTGCGCACTCCTGCCACGATCTTGTCCACCGCCTTGGTCGCCGCCACCATGCCGAACGTGGCGGTCACCATCATCACCGCGCCAAACCCTCCTGCGCAGTCAAGCTTGACCCCATCACCGACAAAACTCTTCTGCAAACAGATGCTGCCATCCGGCTTGGGATAGCGCAGCTGCTCGGTGGAAAACACGCAGGGCACGCTGTAATGACGGGTCACCGTGCGCGAAAAGCCATAGTCGCGGCGCAAGGTAGAGCGCACTTTCGAGGCCAGGGGGTCATTAAAGGTACGGTTCAGGTCGCACACCTGGATCAATGTCGGGTCAATCTGCCCGCCGGCGCCGCCGGTGGTAATGATCTGGATCTTGCGGCGCTTGCACCAGGCGATCAGCGCCGCCTTGGCGTTGACGGCGTCGATGCAGTCGATCACGCAGTCGATGTTCGGGGTGATGTACTCGGCCATGGTGTCGCGAGTGACGAAATCCGCCACGGCATGCACGCTGCAACCCGGGTTGATGCCTCGCAGGCGCTCGGCCATTACCTCGACCTTGGGCTTGCCCACGGTGCTGTCCAGGGCATGCAGCTGCCGGTTGCTATTGCTGACACAGACGTCGTCCAAGTCAAACAGTGAAATCTCGCCCACCCCGCAACGGGCAATCGCTTCCGCCGCCCAGGAGCCTACGCCGCCGACGCCGACAATTGCCACATGGGCCGCTTTCAAGCGTTCCAGGCCCTCAATGCCGTACAAGCGGGCGACGCCTGCAAACCGCGGATCTTCTGTACTCATGATCATTACCCCAAAAACCGGCGCGCATTATGGACTACAGAGCGACAAGTTCGAAGCTTCCAGCTACAAGTAAAGAACTTAGGTGAACTTTCGCAGACTAACGTCCGGCTTTTCCTTGTCTGCTATACGCTCAGGGAGGGGCCGGTGTAGGATGCGCGCCGTTCGGCGTAGGCCGACACCTCTTTTCGTTCCACACCTTTTGGAACCCGAAATCGCCATGTCATCGCGTAAATTTGGACTCAACCTGGTGGTAGTGCTGGCAATTGCCGCGCTGTTCACCGGCTTCTGGGCGCTGATCAACCGCCCGGTCACTACCCCCAACTGGCCTGAACAGATCTCCGGGTTTTCCTACTCGCCGTTCCAGCAGGGCCAGTACCCGCAGAAGAACCAGTTCCCCACTGACGAACAGATGCGTCAAGACCTGGCGATCATGAGCAAGCTGACGGACAACATCCGTACCTACTCGGTCGACGGTACCCTGGGTGACATCCCCAAGCTGGCCGAAGAGTTCGGTCTGCGCGTGACCCTGGGGATCTGGATCAGCCCGGATCTTGAACGCAACGAGCGTGAAATCCAGCGCGCCATCGAAATCGCCAACACCTCGCGCAGTGTTGTGCGCGTGGTGGTCGGCAACGAAGCGTTGTTCCGTAAAGAAATCACCCCCGAAGACCTGATCGTACTGCTCGACCGCGTACGCGCCGCGGTAAAAGTGCCGGTGACCACCTCCGAGCAATGGCACATCTGGGAAAAGAACCCGCAACTGGCCAAGCACGTTGACCTGATTGCCGCGCACATCCTGCCATTCTGGGAATACATCCCGATGGACAAGGCCGGCCAATACGTTATTGACCGCGCCAAAGACCTGAAGAAAGCCTTCCCGAAAAAACCGCTGCTGCTGTCGGAAGTTGGCTGGCCGAGTAACGGCCGTATGCGCGGTGGCAATGAATCGTCCCCGGCCGACCAGGCGATTTACCTGCGCACGCTGGTGAACAAGCTCAATCGCCAGGGTTACAACTACTTCGTAATCGAAGCCTTTGACCAGCCTTGGAAGGTCAGCGACGAAGGTTCGGCGGGCGCCTACTGGGGCGTGTTCAACGCCGCACGCCAGCAGAAATTCAATTTTGAAGGCCCGGTGGTAGCAATCCCGCAATGGCGCGTGCTGGCCATCGGCTCGGTGGTGCTTGCACTGCTGTCCCTGACCCTGTTGATGATCGACGGTTCGGCCCTGCGCCAGCGTGGTCGTACCTTCCTGACCTTTATCGCGTTCCTGTGTGGGTCGGTGCTGGTCTGGATCGGCTACGACTACAGCCAGCAATACAGCACCTGGTTCAGCGTCACCGTGGGCATTCTCCTCGCTCTGGGCGCCCTCGGTGTGTTTATCGTGTTGCTGACCGAAGCCCACGAACTGGCAGAAGCAGTCTGGACCCACAAGCGTCGGCGTGAATTCCTGCCGGTGATCGGGGATTCGCACTACCGCCCGAAAGTGTCGATCCATGTGCCGTGCTACAACGAGCCGCCGGAGATGGTCAAACAGACCCTCGACGCCCTGGCCGCCCTCGATTACCCGGACTACGAAGTTCTGATCATCGACAACAACACCAAGGACCCCGCGGTGTGGGAGCCGGTGCGTGACTACTGCGAAACCCTGGGCCCGCGCTTCAAGTTCTTCCACGTCGCCCCTCTGGCTGGTTTCAAGGGTGGCGCGCTGAACTACCTGATCCCGCACACCGCCAAGGACGCCGAAGTGATCGCGGTGATCGACTCGGACTACTGCGTGTCGCCCAACTGGCTCAAGCACATGGTGCCGCACTTCGCCGACCCAAAAATCGCTGTGGTGCAGTCGCCCCAGGATTACCGCGACCAGAACGAAAGCACCTTCAAGAAGCTCTGCTATGCCGAATACAAGGGCTTCTTCCATATCGGCATGGTCACCCGCAACGACCGCGACGCGATTATCCAGCACGGCACCATGACCATGACTCGCCGTTCGGTGCTCGAAGAGCTGGGCTGGGCCGACTGGTGCATCTGTGAAGACGCCGAACTGGGCCTGCGCGTGTTCGAGAAAGGCCTGTCAGCGGCCTATTACCACGACAGCTACGGCAAGGGCCTGATGCCGGATACCTTTATCGACTTCAAGAAACAGCGTTTCCGCTGGGCCTATGGTGCGATCCAGATCATCAAGCGTCATACCGCCAGCCTGTTGCGCGGCAAGGGCACCGAGCTGACCCGCGGCCAGCGCTACCACTTCCTCGCCGGCTGGCTGCCGTGGGTGGCCGATGGCATGAACATCTTCTTTACCGTCGGCGCGCTGTTGTGGTCGGCGGCAATGATCATCGTGCCGACGCGGGTCGACCCGCCGTTGCTGATTTTCGCCATCCCGCCCTTGGCGTTGTTTGTGTTCAAGGTCGGCAAGATCATCTTCCTCTACCGTCGTGCGGTAGGCGTGAACTTGAAAGATGCGTTCTGCGCGGCGCTGGCCGGGTTGGCGTTGTCCCATACCATCGCCAAGGCAGTGTTGTATGGCTTCTTCACCACCAGTATTCCGTTCTTTCGTACGCCGAAAAACGCGGATAACCACGGCTTCTGGGTGGCGATCTCCGAAGCCCGCGAAGAAATGTTCATCATGCTACTGCTGTGGGGCGCAGCGCTGGGGATCTACCTGGTACAGGGCCTGCCCAGCAATGACATACGCTTCTGGGTGGTGATGCTGCTGGTGCAATCGCTGCCGTACGTGGCGGCGCTGATCATGGCGTTCCTGTCGTCGCTGCCCAAGCCGGCATCGAAGGCTGAGCCTGTGACTGCGGTGTAAAAACTTGCGCAATGCACTAAACGGCGGCCTCTGGCCGCCGTTTTGCTATAAGATAACGGCCCTTTTGTGTGCCCGCCCCGCTCTTCCAAATACGCTTTCCGGAGTTTCACCATGACGGCCCATGCCGACCTTTCGCCGACCCTTCAACTTGCCATCGACCTGATCCGTCGCCCATCGGTCACGCCGGTCGATGCCGATTGCCAGAAGCTGATGATGCAGCGCCTGGGCGACGCCGGTTTTGCACTTGAACCGATGCGCATCTTCGACGTGGACAACTTCTGGGCCACCCACGGCAAGCATGAAGGCCCGGTGTTGTGCTTCGCCGGTCACACCGACGTAGTACCGACCGGCCCGGTGCAGGCCTGGCAGAACGACCCGTTCGATGCGTTGATCGATGAAAATGGCATGCTCTGCGGGCGTGGCGCGGCGGACATGAAAGGCAGCCTGGCGGCGATGCTGGTGGCGGCGGAACGCTTCGTCACCGACTACCCGGACCACAAGGGTTCGGTGGCCTTCCTGATCACCAGCGATGAAGAAGGTCCGGCGCACCACGGCACCAAGGCTGTGATCGAACGCCTGGCGGCACGCAAGGAGCGCCTGGACTGGTGCATCGTCGGCGAACCGTCGAGCACCACCCTCGTCGGCGACGTAGTCAAGAATGGCCGTCGCGGCTCCCTCGGCGCCACCCTGACCGTACGCGGTGTACAGGGCCACGTGGCCTACCCGCACCTGGCGAAGAACCCGATCCACCTCGCCGCGCCGGCCCTGGCGGAACTCGCTGCCGAGCACTGGGATGACGGCAACACCTTCTTCCCGCCGACCAGCTTCCAGATTTCCAATCTCAACTCCGGCACCGGCGCGACCAACGTGATCCCCGGTGACCTGACGGCGGTGTTCAACTTCCGCTTCTCCACCGAGTCCACCGTCGAGGGCCTGCAACAACGGGTTGCGGCGATCCTGGATAAGCATGGCCTGGACTGGCATGTGGACTGGGCGCTGTCGGGCCTGCCGTTCCTCACCGAGCCGGGGGCTCTGTTGGATGCGGTATCCGCCAGCATCAAGGCGATCACCGGGCGCGAGACCAAGGCGTCCACCAGCGGCGGTACCTCCGATGGGCGCTTTATTGCCACCCTGGGTACCCAAGTGGTCGAACTGGGCCCGGTCAACGCGACGATCCACCAGGTCAACGAGCGCATTCTCGCCAGCGACCTGGATGTACTGACCGAAATCTATTACCAGACCCTGATCAAGTTGCTCGCCTGATGCTTGCCTGCCCCATTTGCAGCGCACCGCTCAACGCGGTGGACAATGGCGTGGTCTGCCCGGCCGGGCACCGTTTCGATCGCGCGCGCCAGGGTTACCTGAACCTGTTGCCGGTGCAGCACAAGAACAGCCGCGACCCGGGCGACAACCTGGCCATGGTCGAGGCACGCCGTGACTTCCTCAACGCCGGGCACTACGCCCCGGTGGCCAAGCGCCTGGCCGAGCTGGCCGACGAGCGCGCACCGCAGCGCTGGGTCGACATCGGCTGTGGCGAGGGTTACTACACCGCGCAAATCGCCGAGGCCCTGCCCAACGCCGATGGCTATGCCCTGGATATCTCCAAGGAAGCGGTCAAGCGTGCGTGCAAACGCAACCCAGACCTAACTTGGTTGATCGCCAGCATGGCCCGTGTGCCATTGGCCGATGCCAGCTGCCAGTTCCTCGCCAGTGTGTTCAGCCCCTTGGACTGGCAAGAGGCCAAGCGCCTGCTCAGCCCCGGTGGCGGCTTGATGAAGGTCGGCCCCACCAGCGGCCACTTGATGGAACTGCGCGAGCGCCTGTACGACGAAGTGCGCGAGTACACCGACGACAAACACCTGGCCCTGGTGCCGGACGGCATGAGCCTTGCGCACAGTGAAACCCTGGAGTTCAGCCTGAGCCTGGCCGCCCCCAAGGACCGCGCCAACCTGCTGGCGATGACGCCCCACGGCTGGCGTGCCAGTGCCGAGCGTCGCAGCGAGGTGATCGAGGCGGTTGAGCCACTGCTGGTCACTGTGTCGATGCGCTACGATTATTTCGTGCTTCAATAACCGCCTTTCAAGCATCCGCGAATGGATTTTCGAATCCCGCAACGAGGAACATCCATGCGCCAACCTGATATTGAGATTTACCTGAAAGACGCCGACGTCGATCACAAGGCCATCGCCGCCTGGCTCGGCGGCGCCCTGGGCCCGTGCACCGACTGGGTCCAGAAAGGCCAGACCTACAAGTGCAAGGCCGGCAGCGTGCCGGTCACCTGGCTGCCGAAAGCCGTCGGCAAGTGGAACAGCCTGTACCTGGAAAGCGACCAGACCCCGTGGGAAGACGACATCGCCTGCGCCCGCGCTGCGTTCGCCGCGCTGAACGTCGAAGTGCGCTGTGCACCGGGGACGTGGGTTGAGGAGGAAGGTGAGGAAAGTGCCGATACCTGGATTCGCATCAGCGTAGACGGTGAAGAACAGATCACCTGGAAAACCACCTGATCCTGGTCTGTAAATCCAATCAAAAGTGTGGGAGGGGGCTTGCTCCCGATAGCGGTGGGTCAGTCACTGAATACATTGACTGATACTCTGCCATCTGGAGCAAGCCCCCTCCCACATTGGTTCAGTGGTGAACTTACAAACCGACCACATCCTCGGCCTGCAAGCCCTTCTCACCCGTCACCACGGCATACTCCACCTGCTGGCCTTCGGCCAACGAACGGTGGCCTTCACCGCGAATGGCGCGGTAGTGCACAAAAACATCCTTGCCATCTTCCCGTTGAATAAAGCCGTAGCCTTTTGCATCGTTGAACCACTTCACATTGCCCGTTTCGCGCGTTGCCATCAGTTCACTCCCACTTGGTTTTTATTGTTGAGTCGGTGCATTGAACTGCCGAGTATAAGACAGGCTCAAAAACCATCAACTCAAGTTTACATCGCTGCTTTTTTGCCGATTTTTGGCGAATACGGCACACTATCCGCCCGAGCGCCTGCTCGGTTTTTTCCACTTGAAGCAGTTCGCCTATGACCCGCTCCCCGTTCCGCCGTCTGGTGTTTGGCACCTTGCGCCGACTGTTGTACCTCTGGGTTCGCTCGGAGACGATCAACCAGTCGTCCCTAACCCTTAACCTGGACCGCAGCCGGCCGGTTTTCTACGTCCTGCAATCACCCTCCCTCACCGAATTGGCTGTGGTCGATACCGAGTGCACCAAGGCCGGCTTGCCGCGCCCGGTGCTGCCAGTCTCAGTGGGGCCGTTGCTGGAGCCCGCAGCGTTTTTCTACCTCACGCCGGATCCGGACTGGCTCGGCCGCCAGGACAAGCGCGGCGCACCGCCCACCCTGACGCGCCTGGTCAACACCCTCGCCGAGCACGCCGAAGAGAATGCACAAATCATTCCGGTCAGCGTGTTCTGGGGACAATCCCCGGAGAGCGAGTCCAGCCCATGGAAATTGCTGTTCGCCGACAGCTGGGCCGTCACCGGGCGCCTGCGCCGGTTGTTGAGCATCCTGATCCTGGGGCGCAAGACCCGGGTGCAATTCTCCGCGCCTATCAACCTGCGCGAATTGATCGAGCACAATAAAGGGCATGAACGTACCGTGCGCATGGCCCAGCGCATCCTGCGTGTGCACTTTCGTAACCTGAAGACCGCGGTGATCGGCCCCGACCTGTCCCACCGACGTAACCTGGTGAAGGGCCTGGTCAATATGCCGCTGGTCCGCCAGGCCATCCTGGATGAGGCTGAACGGGAGAAGATCAGCCCGGAAAAAGCCAAGGTCCAGGCCCTGCGCTATGGCAACGAGATTGCCTCGGACTACACCTACACCGCGATCCGCTTCCTGGAAGTGGTACTGAGCTGGTTCTGGAACAAGATCTACGACGGCATCAAGGTCAACAACATCGAGGGCGTGCAGAAGGTCGCCCAAGGCTACGAGGTGATCTACGTACCTTGCCACCGCAGCCATATCGACTACCTGCTGCTGTCTTACCTGCTGTTCAAGAATGGCCTGACCCCACCGCACATCGCCGCCGGGATCAACCTCAACATGCCGGTGATCGGCAGCCTGCTGCGCCGTGGCGGGGCGTTTTTCATGCGCCGCACCTTCAAGGGCAACCCGCTGTACACCTCGGTGTTCAATGAATACCTGCACACCCTGTTCACCAAGGGTTTCCCGGTGGAGTATTTCGTCGAAGGCGGCCGTTCGCGCACCGGGCGCATGCTGCAACCGAAAACCGGGATGCTGGCGATTACCCTGCGCAGCTTCCTGCGCTCCTCGCGCATGCCAATCGTGTTCGTACCGGTGTATATCGGCTATGAACGCGTGCTCGAAGGCCGCACCTACCTGGGCGAACTGCGCGGCGCGAGCAAGAAGAAAGAATCGATCTTCGATATTTTCAAAGTGGTCGGCGCCCTCAAGCAGCGCTTTGGCCAAGTCGCCGTCAACTTCGGCGAACCGATCAAGCTGGCCGAATTCCTCGACGCAGAACAACCGGATTGGCGCGCCCAGGAACTGGGCCCGAACTATAAGCCGGCCTGGCTCAACGAAACCACCAACCGCCTCGGCGAGCAGGTGGCGCGGCACTTGAACGAAGCTGCAGCGATCAACCCGGTGAACCTGGTGGCCCTGGCACTGCTGTCGACCACACGCCTGGCCCTGGATGAGCAAGCCATGGCGCGTCAGTTGGACCTGTACCTGGCGCTGTTGCGCCGCGTGCCCTACTCGCCCCATACCACCCTGCCGGAAGGCGATGGCCTGGCGCTGATCAAGCACGTCAAGGACATGAAGCTGCTGTCGGAACAGAGCGACGCCCTGGGCAAGATCGTCTACCTGGACGAACAGAACGCCGTCCTGATGACCTACTACCGCAACAACGTGTTGCACATTTTTGCCCTGCCGGCGTTGCTCGCGAGCTTCTTCCAGAGCAGCTCGCGGATGAGCCGCGAACAGATCCTGCGCTACACCCGCGCGCTCTACCCGTACCTGCAATCGGAGCTGTTTATTCGCTGGTCGCTGGAAGAGTTGGACACCGTGGTCGACCAGTGGCTGGACGCGTTTGTCGAACAAGGCCTGCTGCGCTTCGAAAACGCTGTGTACCTGCGCCCGGCCCCGAGTTCGCGGCAGTTTGTGCTGCTGACGCTACTGTCCAAGAGCATCGCCCAGACCCTGCAGCGCTTCTACATGGCGATCTCGCTGCTGCTCAACAGTGGCCAGAACAGTATCAGCGCCGAAGAGTTGGAAGACCTGTGCACGATCATGGCCCAGCGCCTGTCGATCCTGCACGGCCTCAACGCCCCGGAATTCTTCGACAAGAGTCTTTTCCGACATTTCATCCAGACGTTGCTGGAGCAAGATGTGCTGCGCCGCGATGAAGCTGGCAAACTGAGCTATCACGACCTGCTTGGCGAACTGGCCGAAGGCGCGGCCAAACGCGTGCTGCCGGCCGATATTCGCCTGTCGATCCGCCAGGTCGCCTTGCACCGCGTGGATGGCGCCGCCGAGGGATCGGCCGAAGCGGATGCGGTGCCCCCTAAAGAAAGCCGTTAGATTGACTGAGGCGCCGGGCGGATTCCGGCGCCGTTGAAAAGGAGCTGCACCATGAAAAAGATCATCCTCCTTGGCCTGACAGCCCTGCTCGGAGCCTGCCACTCGATGACCCCAACCCCGAAGGCCAGCCTCGACGGCGAAGTGTTCTACCTGCAACGCATTGCCCTGCCGCCTGCCGCCACACTGAGCGTCAGCCTGCAAGACGTGTCCCTGATGGACGCTCCGGCCGTGACCCTTGCCGAACAGAAAGGCCCGGTCAAAGGTCAGGTGCCGCTGCCGTTTCACCTGAGCTATGACCCGGCCCAGGTCAAGCCTGGCCACACCTACTCGGTGAGCGCTCGCATCGAGCTGGACGGCAAGCTACTGTTTATCACCACCGAGCGGCACGCCGTGCACCTCAATGGCCAGGATCCCCAACCGCTGCGCCTGCGGGTTGATGCGGTCGCACATTAATAATTTCCACGTCATAAGGAAGCGCCCATGCTTCGTAAAACTCTTCGCCTTACCGCCCTGTGCGCCGGACTGATGTTCGGTGCCAATGCCATGGCCCTGGATCTCGGTAGCCTGTCCCAGGGCGACGCCAGCGGTGGCCTCAAGGATGCCTTGACTCAGGGTGCGCAGATCGCCGTGAAGCAACTGGGTAAACCCGGTGGTTTCAGCGACAACCCGGAAGTGAAAATCGGCCTGCCGGGCAAACTCGGCAAAGTCGCCGACAAGCTGAAAATGTTTGGCATGGGTGACCAGGTCACGCAGTTGGAAACCAGCATGAACGCGGCGGCTGAAACCGCCGTGACCCAGGCCCAGCCGATTCTGGTCAACGCCGTGAAGAAGATGAGTGTGACCGACGCCAAGGGCATTCTCAGTGGTGGTCAGGACTCCGCCACTCAATACCTGGACAAAAGCAGCCGCGAGGAAATCCGCGCCAAGTTCCTGCCCATCGTCAAGGCCGCCACCGACAAGGTCGGCGTCGCCCAGCAGTACAACGCCCTGGCCGGAAAGGCCGCAGCTTTCGGCGCCGTGGATGCCAAGAGCGCCAACGTCGAAAACTACGTGACCGAGCAGGCACTGGACGGGTTGTTCAAGATGATTG
This sequence comes from Pseudomonas sp. Root569, assembly GCF_001427465.1. Lineage (NCBI taxonomy): Bacteria > Pseudomonadati > Pseudomonadota > Gammaproteobacteria > Pseudomonadales > Pseudomonadaceae > Pseudomonas > Pseudomonas sp. Root569. The sequence goes on from NZ_LMGQ01000025.1 coordinate 351,744, forward strand.
CGCAACAGGAAGAGACCATTCGCAAGAATCCGGCCGCTGCAGCCACCAGTCTGGCGAAAAAGGTGTTTGGGGCGCTGTAACCCTCAACTGCACCTGTTTACCACTGCGCCAAGGCCGCTTCTAACGGCCTTGGCGCAGTTGTTTCAGGCAACGCCCACTAATGGATCAACGAAAAAGCGGGTACAAGGGTCTGTGGGGCGAGTGATAGCCGCTGACCGGTTGTTGATGCTGGTATGTCGTCACGGGGCGGGTGTGGCTGAAGTGGGGACGGTGATGGCCCGAAGCCCCTTCATCAGGCCTGTAGGGTCGGGTGGTGCCAACATCATCACGGGGAAAATGATTACCTAGCAAAGCCCCGAGAAACGCCCCTTTGAAAGCTGCAATGGCATTAAAAAACGACATGTAGAACTCTCCATATACTCATTGAAAACGGCTTGGCCGCCAGATGGCGATGCCAAGTCTTCTGCCTGTCCATCAGGCATTTCTGAGTCGGGGAAACAGGCGCAGGCGTTCCAACTGAGCTGCTGGGTGTTTGCATCAGCATGTAAATCGGCGCGGATAACCAGCCAACAGCCTGGCCCATGGAGCATTGCTTGATCGTAAACGGCAAACACTTCGCGAGGCGCGAAGTGCTTGCCGTTCACCCAATGACAAAAAAGTGACAAACGCTCACTCAATGCATTGAGCGTCCCAATTGGGTGTTGCTATTGGCATTGGCGTTGGCAATGCTGTTGTTGATTGTGATATTGCCCTTGGGCTGTGAATTGTCGTATTTAAAGGATTCGAGCGCATCAGTCAGCTCACGCCGACTGACAGAATCATTATCCGAATGCTTGTTGCAGCCCATCTGGTTTAGACCACCACCCAGCAGCATGCCGATCCCGGTATAAAAGTTACCCAATGCTTGTAGTAGCATCTCAGTTCCACCTCTATGAATGTTCTGGAAACTTGATCCTGGCGATAAAAAATCGACCGGATTAAATACCTGTCGAACAGGTAACCATATGTGGCAAGCGTGAAAAAAAGGTTCCCGCCCGGCTTACCAAAACATTCGCAGGTTTACACCCCATCCTTCCTGATTCTGAACCATGCCGCGTACAGCGCCGGCAAGAACAGCAGCGTCAACGCCGTCGCTACAATCAATCCGCCCATGATCGCTACGGCCATCGGCCCGAAGAACACGCTACGCGACAGCGGAATCATCGCCAGCACGGCCGCCAGGGCCGTCAGCACAATGGGGCGAAAACGCCGGACAGTGGCTTCGATGATCGCCTGCCAAGGCGCCAGGCCGGCCTTGATGTCCTGCTCGATCTGGTCGACCAGGATCACCGAGTTGCGCATGATCATCCCCGACAAGGCGATGGTGCCGAGCATGGCGACGAAACCGAAGGGTTGTCGGAATACCAGCAGAAACAGCGTGACGCCAATCAACCCCAACGGCGCGGTAAGGAAGACCATCGCCGTGCGTGAGAAGCTGCGCAACTGCAGCATCAGCAACGTCAGCACCACCACAATAAACAGCGGCACGCCCGCCTTCACCGAGTTCTGCCCACGAGCGGAGTCTTCAACTGTGCCGCCCACGTCCAGCAGGTAGCCGTCCGGCAGTTCGGCACGCACCTGTGCGAGGGTCGGCAGGATCTGCTGGACCAATGTCGCCGGTTGTTCCTTGCCGTAGATATCGGCGCGCACGGTCACTGTCGGCAGGCGGTTGCGGTGCCAGATAATGCCCTCTTCAAAACCATATTCGAGGGTAGCGATCTGCGACAGCGCCACGCTTCTACCGTTGTCAGTCGGCACCGCCAGGCTTGGCAGCAGCGACAACTCGGTACGTTCATGGACAGTGCCGCGCAGGAGGATCTCGATCAACTCATTGTCCTCCCGGTATTGGCTGACACTGGAACCGGTCAAGGAGCTTTGCAGGAATTTCGACAGGTTGGCGGTGCTCACACCCAGGGCGCGTGCACGGTCCTGGTCGATGTTCAGGTAGACGATTTTGCTCGGTTCTTCCCAATCCAGGTGCACGTTGACCACATGGGCGTTTTCGCGAACCTTGGCCGCCACTTTGCGGGCCAGTGCGCGGACTTCTTCAATGTGCTCGCCAGTCACACGAAATTGCACCGGGTAACCCACGGGCGGGCCGTTCTCCAGGCGGGTGACCCGCGAGCGCAGGTCGGGGAATTGCTCGTTGAGGGTTTCGATCAGCCAGGTGCGCAGGCTTTCACGTTCCTCGATGGTGTTAGCCAGCACCACGAATTGCGCAAAGCTGGCGGCCGGCAATTGCTGGTCCAAAGGCAGGTAAAAGCGCGGCGAACCGGTGCCCACATAAGCCACGTAGTTATTGATGCCGGCGTGTTCCTTGAGCAACGCCTCCAGGCGCTTGACCTGGTCGGCGGTGTTGCTCAGGGAGGCGCCTTCGGCCAGTTTCAGATCGACCATCAGCTCCAGGCGCCCGGACGCCGGGAAGAACTGTTGCGGCACGAAGCGGAACAACGCAACCGAGCCAATGAACAACAGCAAGGTCAGGACGATAACCGTCTTACGCCGACGTACGCACCACTCCACCAAACGTCTTACGCGCTGGTAGAAAGGCGTGCCGTAGGGATCAGGACCATCGGCGCCATGCTTGGCCGCATGAATCTTTGCCAGGTCCGGCAAGAGTTTTTCCCCCAGATAGGGTACGAACACCACGGCGGCCACCCAGGAGGCCAGCAACGCGATGGTCACCACCTGGAAGATCGAACGAGTGTATTCGCCAGTGCTCGATTGCGCGGTGGCAATCGGCAGGAAGCCCGCCGCCGTGATCAACGTACCGGTGAGCATGGGGAACGCGGTGCTGGTCCAGGCGAAGCTGGCAGCCTTGAGGCGGTCGTAGCCCTGCTCCATTTTGATCGCCATCATTTCCACAGCGATGATCGCGTCGTCCACCAGCAAGCCCAGGGCCAGGACCAGGGCGCCGAGGGAAATCTTGTGCAGGCCGATGCCGAGGTAATACATGCTGGCAAAGGTCATCGCCAGTACCAGCGGAATCGCCAGGGCAACCACCATGCCGGTACGCACACCGAGGGAGAAAAAACTCACCAGCAATACAATCGCCAATGCTTCGGCGAGTACCTGGACAAATTCGCCGACGCTGGTCTTCACCGCGGCCGGCTGGTCTGACACCTTGCGCAGCTCCATGCCTGCTGGAAGGTTCTTCTGCAAGCGTGCGAATTCACCTTCAAGGGCTTTACCCAGCACCAGAATATCCCCACCGTCACGCATGGCCACCGCCAGGCCGATGGCGTCTGCGCCCATATAACGCATGCGCGGTGCCGGAGGGTCATTGAAGCCACGGTGGATGTCGGCCACATCACCGATGCGGAAGGTGCGATCCCCAACACGGATCGGGAAGTTGCGGATTTCCTCCACGGTTTTGAAATTGCCCGATACCCGCAACTGCACGCGCTCGCTCGGGGTTTCAAAGAAACCGGCGGTCGAGACCGCATTTTGCTCCTGCAACGCCTGCTGTACCGCGGCCAATGGCAACCCGAGGGTGGCGAGCTTGAGGTTGGACAGCTCGATCCAGATCTTCTCGTCCTGCAGGCCAAGCAGCTCAACCTTGCCTACGTCCGGCACCCGCTGCAGTTGAATCTGGATGCGGTCGGCGTAGTCCTTGAGCACGGCATAGTCAAAGCCGTCGCCGGTCAGCGCATAGATGTTGCCGAAAGTGGTGCCGAATTCATCGTTGAAAAATGGCCCCTGGATGTCGGGCGGCAAGGTCTGGCGGATGTCGCTGATTTTCTTGCGCACCTGGTACCACAGCTCAGGGATCCGTGCCGAAGGCATCGAATCGCGAGCCATGAAGGTCACCTGTGATTCACCGGGGCGCGAGAAGGACACGATGCGCTCGTACTCACCGGTCTCCATCAGTTTTTTCTCGATGCGCTCGGTGACTTGGCGCGACACCTCCTGGGCCGTGGCACCGGGCCAGTTGGTCTTGATCACCATGGCCTTGAAGGTAAAGGGCGGGTCTTCGCTTTGCCCAAGCTTGGTGTAGGACAAGGTGCCGACCACCGCCAGCAGGATCATCAGGAACAGTACGATCTGGCGATTACGCAACGCCCATTCGGAAAGATTGAAACCCATGGGACTACTCCTTGGCCGCCAGATTCACCACTCGGTTGGAGCGATCCACCGGGCGCACTTGCTGGCCCTCATGGAGCACATGCACGCCTGCGGCAACCACCCAGTCGGTGGGGGTCAAGCCTTCCAGTACCGGCACGGTTTTTTCACCGAAAGCGCCAATGCGCACCGGGGTGCGCTCAAGCGTGTTGTCCGGCTGTACGCGCCAGACGTAGGACGCGCCATTCTCAGCGCTGAGGGCAGACAGCGGCACCGACAGTGGAATGACACCGTCAGCTTGTATGAACACACGGGCACTTTGGCCCAGCTCGGCGGGTACTTTGCCACCCGTGAAGGCCACGCGAGCGGCGAAGGTGCGTGATTTCGGATCGGCGGCAGGTGACAGCTCACGAATGCGCCCGGCGAAGCGTTGATCCGGCTGGCTCCACAATTCCACCGACACCGCTTGGCCAATCTTGAAACGGCCAAAGCCATGTTCGGGCAGGCTGATCAATACCTCACGCTCGCCATCGGTGGCCAGGGTGAACAGCGTCTGGCCAGCGGAGACCACTTGGCCCACTTCCACTGCACGCTTGGCGACCACCCCGTCCTGGGGCGCACGCAGCACGGCGTAGCCGGCCTGGTTGCTCGAGACTTCGTGCTCGGCCTTGATCTGCTTCAGGCGTGCTTCACCCGCTCGGTAGAGGTTTTCGGAATTGTCGTACTGCGAACGGCTGACCATCTGACGATCCATCAGGGTCTTGTAGCGATCACGCTCTGCGCGCACCAGGCTCAGGTTGGCCTCGGCGGCAGCCACTTGGGCACGGGTGGCTTCCAGTTGCAGGCGCACATCTTGGGGGTCGAGTTCGGCAAGCGGCTGGTTGGCCTTGACCCGCTCCCCCTCCTCCACCAGGCGCTTGCTGACTTTGCCACCGATGCGAAAGGCCAGGTCTGGCTCATAACGGGCACGCACCTCGCCAGGGTAACTGTCCATTGCCTGCGCCGAGGGTTGCGGTTGTACCACCATGGCTGGGCGGACGCTGGTTTGGGTCGCTTCTTCATGGCCGCAGGCGGCTAACAGGAAGACCAGACTGACAGGCAAAGCAAGGGGCAGGACGGCGCTGCGCATGCTGAAGGACCTTTCGCAAATAGAGCTAGGAATAATTATACTGGCCGGTATGTTATTAATACCAAACTCGCCAGTCCAGTATTAAAGGTAAAAATGTCCGACAATCCTGTGAACACCGCCAGCCCCGGGCGTCCCAAGGACATGGCAAAACGCCAGGCAATCCTCGAAGCGGCGAAGTCCCTGTTCTTGAGCAACGGTTACGCGAACACCAGCATGGATGCCGTGGCCCTGGCGGCCGGCGTATCGAAACTCACCGTATACAGCCATTTCACCGACAAAGAGACGTTGTTCACTGCCGCGGTGGTGGCCAAGTGTGAAGAGCAATTGCCGGTGATGTACTTCGAGCTACCCGCAGGCATGCCCGTCGAGACTGTGCTGTTGAACATCGCACGTGGCTTCCATCGGCTGATCAACAGCGAGGAGTCGGTGAACCTGCATCGCCTGATGATGACCACCGGCAATCAGGACGTGAAACTCTCACAGATCTTCTTTGAAGCCGGCCCCATGCGCATGCTGCAAGGCATGGAGCGCCTGCTCGGCAAGATTGACCAGAGCGGTGCCCTGCGCATCGATAAACCGTTCAAGGCAGCCGAACACTTCTTTTGCCTGCTCAAGGGCACGGCGAATTTTCGCTTGCTGTACGGCTGCGGTGGGCAACTGAGCGCCGTAGAGGCCGAAGAGCATGTGCAGGAGGTGGTGAGGTTGTTTATGCGCGCATTCAGGCCTTGAACCCATCGTTCCCACGCGCCTGCGTGGGAGCGGTCGGCCTCAGGGTTTCAGGGCTTTTTTAGCATAGATGTCATAACGGCTGGACTTGCCATCCAGCGCATGGCTCGGCTTCGGCCCGTCAATGCACGGCGCCTTGCGCGGGCGCTTGACTACCACACGGTGGCTGGCCAGGGCCAGGGCAGCCGCGAGCAGCGCCGGTGCATCCGGGTCATCGCCTACCAGCGGCCGGAACAGGCGCATTTCCTTCTTTACCAGGGCAGTTTTCTCACGGTGCGGAAACATCGGATCCAGGTAGATCACCTGCGGCGGCTCACCCTCCCAATTGAGCATCACGTCGATGGAGTTGCCCTTGAGCAACTGCATGCGCGCCACAATCGGTGCCACTTCAACATCTTGCGCAGCGCGTGCCAGACCGTCTTCGAGCAAGGCGCCGATCAACGGCTGGCGCTCGATCAGGCTCATCTCGCACCCCAGGCTGGCGAGTACGAACGCATCCTTGCCCAAGCCGGCCGTGGCGTCCAGTACCCGGGGCCGCACGCCTTGAGCGATGCCCACGGCCTTGGCGATCATTTGCCCGCTGCCACCGCCATATAGACGCCGGTGCGCCGCGCCTCCTTCGACAAAGTCGACCCGCACGGGCCCCGGCGCATCAGGCCCAAGCTGTTGCAGTTGCAGGCCCTGTTCCCCGACTTGCAGGGAAAAATCCGCATCCACCACCTGCAGGGGCAAGCCCAGCAGCGCAGCCCACTGCTCGGCGCGGGCCTGGAAACTGTCGGCCAACGCCTCGACCTGGATGCGGCTGGCCGCTGGTTGTTCGCTCATCAATCGCTACGCTCGAAAATATTAAGGATCGGCCAAAAACGGCCGATAAAAACAACAGTCAGGTATTTTGCCAGAGCTGAGCGACGACCGAGAAAAATGTCAGACATTCTTCCTCTAACCATCGGTGTACTGCCGACCCACAACCATTACGGCCTGCGCAATACCCAAGCGCTGGCCGGGGTGAGTCATGTGTGGCAGGACTTCTTCGCCCGGGCATTGGCCGAGCAGCTCGGTGAAACGCCGCAGGCGCTGGCCGCCAAGGCGCCAGCACCGCTGGACCCAGCGGTCGAGCCCAGTGAAGGCGCCGACCTGTTGTCGCAGATCCTCACCCAACGCGAGTGCGAGGTCAAAGACACCGAGATCGCGCCGCCCGAACCGCTGTTCCTGCCGATTGCCGAATTCGAAACCGAGCTACTGCCACCGGCCGCGACACCGTTCCCGGAAGACGAAATCATCGCCCAGCAGCGCCTGCAGGATTTCGATAGTGGCTGGGTACGGCCGATTGTCCTGAATGCCGGCCAACCGCTGCCAGCCCCAGGCCCGGCGCCGCAGCCACGCCCACTGCATTTGCCAATTGCCGAGTTCGAACTGGATCTGTTGCCACCAGCTGCTACGCCGTACCCTGAAGAAGAGCTTGTGGCACAACAAAAGGCCTTGGATTTCGACTACTACTGGGCACGCCCGCTGGTTACCCAAAACCTGCGCCTGGCCGCTTAAACCTCAGCGACACGCCCACCACCGCCCCATATCCAGATGAAAGTGGTTGCGATGCGCCGCGTTGTAGTCCGGGCTCAATACCACGTTGAAATCATCACAAGCGCCATCGCGTACCTGGCGCAGGAACCGCGCACCGTCACCCTCCCCCGGCCAATCCTTGAGCACGCTGATGCTGCGCCCATCCGCCAGGCGAAAACCGGCGATGTCCAGGGCATTGGCCGAGGCGTGCTGACTGAGTCGCCCTTCGGCTCGGTTGTAGACATTGCGACAGGCAAAGCTGCCCAAATGCTCGACGCGACTCACCCGTTGGCCAAAAATCGCCTGGGCCGCCGGTTGCAGGCTGTGGCGCTCGAACAAGGCGAACGCCACGGCCAGCGGGCAACTGGCGAGAAAGCTGCTGCTCAAGACAACGTCAGCGCCCTGCACCCGCAAGATATTGCGCAAGGGGCACGCCGTATCGGCCGCGGTGTCCGCCTGGCGACTTACCCGCAGGCCGGAGGTTTGCAATACCTGGTCGCACAGCGCCGGATCATCTTGCAAACGGCTGAGCTTGTAGCGCGTCAGCAGGTTCGGGCTGGCGCGCACATCCAAAGGTGCCCAGGGATTCCATTCAGCCGGCATCGGCACCCAGCCCCGCCAAACTCCCAGCGCGAACGCGCACGCCAGCAATAGCAACGCACCCAACACTTTTATCCCGCCCACGGCTCAGGCCTTGAAGAATTGAGTGGCCTGGGCATAAGACATCGAACGCTCGGTAAAGGTGAATGTGCCCTGTTCATGGACTTCCCGGGCAGCGCGATAGAACTCGCCATACGCCGCCAACGCCATGGCCGAGCCGACGCTGATGCGCTTGACGCCCATCGCGCTCAACTGCGCCACGCTGAGCTTAAGGCAACCGGACATCAACACATTCACGGGTTTAGGCGCCACAGCCTTGACCACCGCCAGCACCTCTTCGGCGCTGCGCAAGCCCGGGGCGTAAAGCACGTCGGCACCGACCTCAGCAAAGGCCTGCAGGCGCCTGAGGGTGTCCGGCAGATCCAGGTGACCGTGCAGGAGATTTTCTGCGCGGGCGGTCAGGGTGAAGGGGAATGGCAAACTGCGGGCGGCGGCGACGGCGGCCTCCACACGTTCAACCGCCAGATCGAAGGGATAGATCGGGTCTACGGCAATGCCCGTGGCATCTTCGATGGAGCCACCGACAATCCCGCTGGCCGCCGCCCGCAAGATGGCCTGGGCGCAGCCTTCGGGGGTATCACTGAAGCCGTTTTCCAGGTCCGCCGCGACCGGCAGAGTGGTGGCGTTGGCGATCATTTCAGCATTGAGCAGGGTGTCCTCGAGGGTCAGAGCGCCCTGCGCATCCGGCCGCCCCAGGCTGAATGCATAACCCGCGCTGGTGGTGGCCAGCGCCTCGAAGCCCAGGCTGGCGAGCATGATCGCGGAGCCCGCATCCCAGGGGTTGGGCATCACAAACGCGCGGTCACGTTCATGCAGGGCCTTGAAGGTTTCGGCGCGTAGGGTTTGGGCATCCATGACTGACTCCTGGCGAGAAAAGGAGCCTTAGAGTAACCCCAGTTGCTCCGCTTCGGGCGCTCGGTGCAAGGTGGGCAGCGGCGGCAACCCGGGCAGGCGCACCATCAGCTTGGCGTGAAAGCGCAGGGCCAGTTGTGCGGCGAGGCGGTTATCCGAGGTGTGCAGGAACATGTAGGGCGTACGCCCCTCTTCGATCCAGCTGGCGATCTTTTCCACCCACGGGATCAGGAACGGGTCGTTGGCCTCAAGCTGCGGATGGCCGATAAAACGCACCTGGGGAAACTGGGTCAGCGCCGCCGGGCGCGGTGGCACCTTGGGCTTTTTTGCCTGGGCATGCAGCACCGCCGCCGACGTGGAGGTGCAACTGAACAGGGCACGGGGATCCAGGCAGATGCGTTCGACGCCACGGTCACGCAAAAGGCGGTTGAGCATGCGTTCGGCGTCGCCTTTGGCGAAGAACTGCTCATGCCTGACCTCCACGGCCAGCGGACGATCAATGCCATCAAGGAACCCGGCCAGCTCAGGGAGGCGTTGCGGTGTAAAACCCTTGGAAAGTTGCAGCCACAGCGGCGAAACGCGCGCGCCCAGAGGGCTCATCAGCCCGACAAAACTTTCGGCCGCCGGCAATTGCTCACGCAAGTCGCCGGCATGGCTGATATCCCCGGGGAATTTGGCGGTGAAGCGAAAGTCATCGGACATGATGTCAGCCCAGCGCTGTACTGTGGCGGCCGAGGGGCGAGCATAGAATGTGGTATTGCCTTCAACAGCGTTGAAGACCTGGGAGTAGAGCCCGAGGTAATCGCCGGAGCGAGCATCCAGGGGATACAGGTATTCGCGCCAGGCGTTTTCACTCCAGGACGGGCAGCCGATGTAGTAAGGCAACCTCATCAGATATGGATATCGAGACCCAGAACTTCCATATCCCACTCGACGAAACCGGCAGTGGTCAGGTAGCTGGCCAAGGCGGTGGCAACGCTTTTGCTCATGGAGCGGGGGAAGACCATGTCTTGCTGACGGGCGGGAACGCCGCTGGTACGGGCGCCGCCAGCACTTTGGGCGCGGGAGGGCGACTCAGAGTGGACTTCGATGAAGTCCGGCGAATCCTCGACCGAATCATCTACCGTCACGTTCGCCTTGCGCGGCTTACGCTTGAGTGGGTAGGACTGTGAGGAAAAGCCGTCTATACGCATACATGCAGACTCGGTATCAATGATGGCAATTTAGCGGCACTTTCCGTGGTGCGCAAATGCTCTGGTGATAACTAGAACACATAATTCGTAAAAGGTTTAAAAACTGCGGCAAATTCTGACGATTGGCGAAATTTGCCACCGAATGCCTACATTCTTGACGTCAAATAATTCCGCGTTCGGCCTTGGTCTGCGCCACTTTATCGCGCAGGTAAACCGGTGCAGCCTGATCTGCCGCAATGGCCTCGCCGCGCTCGAATGCGAACCGTGCCAATGCCAGCAAATCTTCGGCATGGGGCAACATCGCAGCGTCCCGTCCTGCCAACTGCACCTTGATGCGTTCGCCATAACCCCAGCCCGTGCCGGCACCAAACCAATCCCCACTGGCGTCATCCGGTAATGTCACCACTTGCGGCGCCTGTACCGCTTCCACACCCACAAGGCGCATTTCGCCGGCGGTCTGGCGGTAGCAACCCCAATAAACTTCATCCATGCGCGCATCAATCGCCGCCGCCACTTGCGTGGCGCCATGTTCACGCAATGCGCGCTGGGCCAGCACGGCGAGGTTGGACACCGGCAATACCGGACGCTCCAATGCAAAGGCCAGGCCCTGCACCACGCCGATGGCAATACGCACGCCGGTAAAGGCACCGGGGCCACGACCGAAGGCGATGGCATCCACACACGCCAGGGTGGTGCCGGCGTCTTCAAGCAACTGCTTGATCATCGGCAACAGCTTCTGCGCATGCAGGCGCGGGATCACCTCGTAGTGGCTCGTTACCTTGCCATCGTGCAGCAAGGCAACGGAGCAAGCTTCAGTCGCGGTGTCCAGGGCCAGCAGGGTGCTCATCGGTGTAGGTGTCCAAGTCGGAAAAAAAGTGCGCCAGTATAAACAACAACGGCCCGCAAGCGGGCCGTTGTAGGTAAAGCCGATGACTGGATCAGCTCAATGCTTGCAGCACCTTGGCGGTGATGGCTTCTACCGAGCCCACGCCAGGGATATGGCTGTACTTCGGCTTGCCTTGGGCTGCGGACAGCTTCTGGTAGAAATCCACCAGCGGCTTGGTCTGGGAGTGATAGACCGACAGGCGATGACGCACGGTTTCTTCGGTGTCGTCTTTGCGCTGCACCAGGTCTTCGCCGGTGACATCGTCCTTGCCTTCCACTTTTGGCGGGTTGTAGACGATGTGGTAAACGCGGCCCGAGCCTTCGTGGACACGGCGGCCGGCAATACGCTGGACGATTTCTTCATCTTCAACCGCGATTTCGACCACGGCGTCCAGCTCCACACCCGCCTTAACCAGGGCTTCAGCCTGGGGAATAGTGCGTGGGAAGCCGTCGAACAGGAAACCGTTCTTGCAATCGTCCTGGCTGATGCGTTCCTTGACCAGGTTGATGATCAGGTCATCGGAGACCAGGCCACCGCTGTCCATCACGCTCTTGGCGATCAGGCCCAGCTCGGTGCCAGCCTTGACGGCCGCACGCAGCATGTCGCCGGTGGAGATTTGCGGAATGCCGAATTTTTCAGTGATGAACTTTGCCTGAGTACCTTTACCGGCCCCGGGAGCTCCCAGCAGAATGACGCGCATCGATGTGCTCCTCAATTTTTTATAGAGATGACGCTCGGATTCGCCGCGTGGGGCCAATCTCGTAAAAATGTGGTTCCAGGCCGATCAAACGGCCAAAGGCTGATCAAGATACACAGCGGGCCCTTACCATACAAGCCGCCAAAAGTAGGAGAAACCCGCGCCCGGCATGCGTCAGCGACGGGGTGTGCCTGAGCGCAACCCGCCCTCTCAAACGATGACCGCCCTTTTCAGGGCGGTCATCGGGGTTTATCCGCAAGCCGTTGAGAACTCGCAAGAAACCTCAACCGGTGTTGCGCAAACCGGCGGCAATACCGGCGACGGACACCAGCAGCGCCTGTTCCAGAGGGCTGTCTTGCGCCGCCTCCTGTTGACGCGAACGTGCCAGCAACTCGGCCTGCAACAAGTGCAAAGGGTCGAGGTAGGTGTTGCGAAGGCGGATGAACTCCAGAGTGTCGGGGCTATGGGCCAGCAGCTGAGACTGCCCGGTCAGGCCAAGCACCACGCCACACGCCTGCGACAATAGGTCGCGTAAATGCGCGCCCAATGGCAGCAGGTCCACCTGCACCAGGCGCTCATCATAAAGACGGGCGATATCGGCATCCGCCTTGGCCAACACCATTTCCAGCATGTCGATGCGCGTGCGGAAGAACGGCCACTGTTCACGCATCTGCCCCAGCAACGGGCCTTCACCGCGCTCCAGCGCCTTGCTCAATGCCGCTTCCCAACCGAGCCAGGCGGGCAGCATAAGGCGCGTCTGGGTCCAGCCGAAAATCCACGGAATGGCACGCAGGCTTTCAATACCGCCGGCCCGGCGCTTGGCCGGACGACTGCCCAGGGGCAACCGGCCCAGTTCCTGCTCCGGGGTGGACTGGCGAAAGTATTCGACGAATTGCGGGTTTTCCCGTACCACGGCACGGTAAGCGCTGACACCATCGGCCGCTAACTCATCCATCAGATGACGCCAGGCTGGTTCCGGTGGCGGCGGTGGCAACAACGTCGCTTCCAGCACGGCAGCCAGGTAGAGGTTGAGGTTTTGCTCGGCAATATCCGGCAGGCCGAATTTGAAGCGAATCATCTCGCCTTGTTCAGTCGTACGGAACCGCCCCGCCACCGAGCCCGGTGGCTGCGACAAGATCGCCGCGTGAGCCGGGCCGCCGCCACGGCCGACCGTGCCGCCGCGACCGTGGAACAGCAGCAGCTCCACCTGCTGCTCGCGGCAAATATCCACCAACCGCTCCTGCGCCCGGTACTGCGCCCAGGCCGCAGCGGTGGTACCGGCGTCCTTGGCCGAGTCCGAGTAGCCGATCATTACTTCCTGCGGGCCCTGCAACCGTGCGCGATAGCCCGGCAGTTGCAATAGCCGCTCCATCACCGGCCCGGCGTTATCCAGGTCGGCCAGGGTCTCGAACAGCGGCACCACGCGCATCGGCCGTTGTACGCCCGACTCTTTGAGCAGCAACTGCACCGCCAGCACATCCGACGCGGCGCCCGCCATGGAGATAACGTACGAACCCAATGATGCCGCCGGTGCGGCGGCGATTTCCTTGCAGGTATTCAACACTTCGGCGGTGTCCGCCGACGGCTTGAAATAGCCCGGCAGCAGAGGCCGACGATTGGCCAGCTCCTGGGTGAGGAAGCTGATGCGCGCGTCTTCGTCCCAGTCCTCATAACGGCCGAGGCCCAGGTAGTCGGTGATTTCGGTCATGGCCGCGCAATGGCGGCTGGAATCCTGGCGCACATCCAGGCGCACCAGGAACAGGCCGAAGGTCACGGCGCGTCGCAGGCAGTCGAGCAGCGGGCCATCGGCAATCACGCCCATGCCGCATTCATGCAGCGACTGGTAGCACAACTCCAGCGGGTCCAGTAGGTCGCGGTTGTCCTGCAACACCTCGGCAGGCGCCGCTGTGGTGGCGGTCAACGACGTGTGGGCCCACTGGCGCGTCGCACGCAGGCGCTCACGCAGTTGCTTAAGCAAGGCTCGATAGGGCTCGACGCTGTCGCCAACCTTGGCCTGCAACGCCGGGCTGGCTTGTTGCATCGACAACTCGGAGGCCAGGTGGTCGATGTCGCGCAAATACAAGTCAGCCGCCATCCAGCGTGCCAACAACAGCACTTCGCGGGTGACCGGCGCGGTTACATTCGGGTTGCCGTCACGGTCGCCGCCCATCCACGATGCAAAGCGAATCGGCGCTGCCTCCAGGGGCAGGCGCAGCCCGGTAGCGGCAAACAGGGCCTGGTCAGCCTTGCGCAGGTAATTGGGGATGGCGTGCCACAGCGAATGCTCGATGACCGCGAAGCCCCATTTGGCTTCGTCAACCGGGGTGGGCCGGACGCGGCGGATTTCCTCGGTATGCCAGGCTTCGGCGATCAGTCGTTGCAGGCGTGTGCGGATCTGCTCGCGCTCGGCACTGGTGAGGTCGCGGTGATCCTGCAAGGCCAGTTGCGCGGCGATTGCATCGTATTTCTGGATCAGGGTGCGGCGAGCCACTTCAGTGGGGTGGGCGGTGAGCACCAGCTCAATCTCCAACCGTGCCAACTGGCGGGCCAGGGATTCATTGCTGTGCCCCTCGCCTTGCAGACGGGCCAGCAACTCCGGCAAGACTCGGGATTCGAACGGCGCGGGTTGCGACTCATCGCGCCGATGAATCAACTGATATTGCTCGGCAATGTTGGCCAGGTTGAGGAACTGATTGAAGGCCCGGGCCACGGGCAGCAATTCGTCTTCCTGCAACTGGTTCAGACGGGTGCTCAGTTCATCGCCAGCGCCGCGACGATCGGCCTTGGCGCCTTTGCGGATCTGCTCGATCTTATCGAGGAAATCATCGCCGTACTGCTCTCGAATGGTGTTGCCCAACAGCTCACCCAGCAGGTGAACATCCTCACGCAAGCGTGCATCGATATCACTCATCAGCCAATCTCCAGCCAGAAATCCGGGACGCGCAGGTGTCCCAGAGTGCCGCCCGCGTCGGTATCTGACAAGACCGAACGCAAACGACTTTAAACCTTGTGGCTGACAGCTAGTCTCAAGAGTGAGCCGCCACGTTATCCAAGCAGGCGGCTGGTCACTCATCACCGCCTGCCATCGCAGGCTCATTGAGGTTGCCATGAAGATTCGAGAACTGCCCCAGCACTGGGAAGAAACCGCCAAGGGTCGCCTGACCCAGACTGAATACGCGATTCATCTGGACGTGGAATCCGCAGCACGCTTGGCTGCCCTTGCCGAGATGTACCCCAAGCGCCACACCGAGGAATTGCTCGGAGAGCTGATCGGTGCCGCCCTGGAAGAGCTGGAAGCCAGCTTCCCCTATATCAAGGGCCAGCAAGTGATTGCCACCGACGAGGAAGGTGACCCGCTGTATGAAGACGTCGGGCCCACTCCACGTTTTCTTAGCCTGTCGCGCCGTTATCTGCATGATCTGTCAGCCAGTGCCGACGAACAAAAGCACTGATATACACCCGCAATGCCCATCTGAATCAAGTATTCCGGGCCTCTTAGAGGCTCGGTCTACCTCTGCGAGCACTGAAAGTTCCATGTTTAAACGCTGACCGATCAGTCAGATATTTTTTTAGGCAAATCGCCATCTTCTCTGAACTTTTGAAAAAAGCCGCCGGTCACAGCCAGTAAGCCATCACTTGGAACGGTCGTTTGAAACTGGCGTCATGTGCTTTATCGCCGGGGCCGCAATCGATACGCCACGATGGATTTTGATGTTTTTCAGGAGTTATCCAATGGAGTTGAAGACGATGAACACCAGCACTGCCAAATCCTCGTTTAACCACCTGCGCGGGCTCAAATTGGCCGCGCTGGCAATCGGCACCAGCTTCGTTCTGGCGGGCTGCGCCGGCAACCCTCCAACCGAGCAGTACGCCGTGACTCAATCGGCTGTCAACAGCGCCGTGAGCGCCGGCGGCACCGAGTACGCTGCCGTGGAAATGAAGGCGGCCCAGGACAAGCTCAAGGAAGCTGAACTGGCCATGCACGACAAGAACTACGACAAGGCTCGTATGTTGGCTGAGCAGGCCGAGTGGGACGCTCGCGTCGCTGAGCGTAAAGCCCAGGCTGCCAAGGCTGAACAGGCTGTGAAGGACTCCCAGAAGGCTGTTGAAGAGCTGCGTAAGGAAGGCATGCGCCCGGCTGCTATCCAGCAGAAGTAAGCCGCAGCCCCTTGACTGCATCGCACCTGATATCGAATTGAAAGGACGACACGACTATGCGTAAACAACTGATGATCCCTGCCCTGCTGGCGATGAGCGTTGCCTTGGCGGCCTGCTCCACCCCGCCGAACGCGAACCTGGAAAATGCACGGACCAACTTCTCGGCCCTGCAAACCAACCCGCAAGCCACCAAGCTGGCAGCACTGGAAACCAAAGACGCCAGCGAATGGCTGGACAAGGCTGACAAGGCGTACCGCGACAAGGAAGACGAGAAGAAGGTCGACCAACTCGCCTACCTGACCAACCAGCGCGTTGAAGTCGCCAAGGACACCATCGCCCTGCGCGAAAACGAAGCCAAGCTGAAAAACGCCGGCGACGAACGTGCCCGCGCCCTGCTCGACGCCCGTGATGCGCAGATCAAGCAACTGCAAAACAGCTTGAATGCCAAGCAGACCGACCGTGGCACCCTGGTGACTTTCGGTGATGTGCTGTTCGCTACCAACAAGTCCGACCTGAAATCCAGCGGCCTGGTGAACATCACCAAGCTGGCTCAGTTCCTGCGCGATAATCCGGACCGTAAAGTCATCGTTGAAGGCTACACCGACAGCACCGGTTCGGACTCGTACAACCAGAGCCTGTCCGAGCGTCGTGCCGCTTCCGTACAACGTGCACTGGCTCAACAAGGCGTGGACATCTCGCGCATCGTGACCCAGGGCTACGGCAAGGAATACCCGGTTGCCGACAACGGCAGCGTGTCTGGCCGTGCCATGAACCGTCGCGTTGAAGTTACCATCTCCAACGATAACCAGCCGGTCAAGCCACGGTCTTCCGTAGCCAACTGATCCGTTGCCTGGAAAAAGCCCCGTCTTGATAGACGGGGCTTTTTTTTACCTATCTAAAACCGCTTTTAGTCTTTAGTAACTGAGATAACCGTTACTGCGGTTGCCGTTCTGACCGGAGTTAATATAGCTGCTATAGCTGCCGGAGTTACCGTTATTCCCGTAATTTCCGTAGTTCCCAGAGTTGCCGTAGCTTGCGTAACCTCGGTGGCTGCGGTAGCCACCGTAGCCGTCAGATGTTTGCACGAACTGACTAATCCTGTCATTGCCGTTATGACCATGGTTTTCATAGCGGCTACAGCTCCCGCTGTTTCCGTTATTCCCATAATTGCCATAATTACCGTCACTGCCATTATTATGCCTACTCCCCCACACCCGCTGTCCTGGCGCTGTTTTCCCGGCGTACTCATGAGGATAACGTGGATAAAAAGCAGCATCTTGTGCATATCGCGAGGCCATTAAATAATTCATCTTGATACTTTCTCCTTTCAAATAGAATAACTACTTTATAAATTCACACACACGAGGCGCATTGCGCAGCCTGTAGGGTGTCGGTTCGTGACTGGCGTATTGCACTGAGCCTTTCATTGCGAGCGCTCTAAACATCAAGTCCAAGCAAGGCAGTGCTCTTGCCCCCGTCAAGGGCGATGGATTTCACGCTTGAATTGGCCGAGCCTGGCTATTGCCATTCATCATTAGGTTTGCAGGATTTCCGTTGCTGCCGTGATTGGAATAACGGCTATGACTTCCACTATTGCCGTTATTTCCATAATTGCCAAAATTACCCCCGTTCATGCTGTTATTACCGTTATTGACATGCACGCCAACTTGACCAGACTTTAAACCTCCGACGTAAACATAGTTGGTGTTGAACACATAGCTTATGTAGTTGACTGTAGGCGGCCGACGTGACGCTGATGGCTGAACCCCAGGGGATACCCCCCTGTACTGAGCTGACCCGCGAGTAGAAGGTTGAGTGCCTGTATACATGGGGCGCGCGCTCGATTGGTAGCTATTGTAATTATATGTATTTTTTCCTGGAGGGCGCCGCCAGCCTGTGTTCTGCCCTGTGACAACGTTCCACGCATTGGACATGGTCCCTATGGTGTTCATGAACATCGTGTTCATCAATGAGTCTAATCTCATCGCTTTACTCCTAATGATTTTCCCACACGTCCAGATTTGATTTCCTGGCAGCTATAACAGTGGTCGCTGACAACTATCAGTTCCCGACCGTATATCCTGGTAATAAACTATGGCTGGCATGCCAGTCTTCCAAGCGGGGGGTTTGATCACGGCACGTCGTGCCTGCAGGCCGTACCGTGCGGGCTCCTACCGTATTTGTCGCGGATTGAAAATTAAAAAACCCACCAGAAGCGGTGGGTTTTTTGATTAGGAAAATTTGATCGGACGATCAGTATCTTCATCCGGTGGCATTATCATCTTTCCATTATGGGAGCTGTCCGATGAGCTACCTTCCGACTTGTTACGTGCCCGATGGTGCGCGTCCTCTCGCTCCAACGCCTGATGCGCCCTGCACATGGCCACCATATTGCGTATCGCATCAATGTCTATCACTGCTTTCCGGCCCCCGCTCTGTGTAAGTTACATCGCCCTGTGTGGCATTTTTACGCAAAACGGTTCCAGATAATTTCGTTGCGCACGCCCACAGTATTAACCGGCCGGCCCGGCCAGGTTCATCCCTGCATGCATGTTAAACCCGGCTATAGCGGGCGAGTGTGTGACGAGTCGTCGATTACCAGGCGACCGGGCCTTGGCTCTCGGCCCCACCCGCCGGGACCTGACCCGGATCTTGCGCGCCATTCTGTGCGCCTTGGGCGTTTTGATTGAATAGTTCAAGCAATTGCTTCAGTTTTTCGAGCAGCTCTTCGAGGCTGAGACCACTCTCTGCTCCTTCGGCACCTCCACCGCCTTGAGCACCGCCAGCCCCGTTGCTACCGCCACCCGCTTGGCCACCTTGGGAACCTTCGGCAAGCTTGGCATCTATTTGTTGCCTAATGTCCTGAATTTGCTGGGCAAGGTCCTGCTGGGGACCGCCGACGCTACCTGGGTTGCCAACATTGCCTGCGCCCTGCACACCACTGATACCAGCCATAAAACGCGTACTCCAGATTAATTAATACGGTGGGCTGATCAGCCACGCCGATCAGTCCCCATCTGTGGCAAACGCGTCAAAGTGGTTCCGGCCTGTAACGGTTCCGACCGGCCTTGACTGACTAATCGGCATCTATCAAAGGGCTTTCCCACAAAGGCGGTAGTGCAGTTCACTGTTGCAGTTGCGGGGTTTCCTGCCCCATGCAACGAACGGCCTGCTTCTTGTTGTTCACCAGTACGCCGCTCAAGCCTTTCTGTTCGGTATCAAACATCACCAACACACCGTCCACGCACTGCGCCACTTGCGCGGCGGGCGTCAGGGATATTTTGTAATCCTCACCCGGCAAGGTCTTGAGCATGGTGAAGTCACTGAGCAGCAACGCATCCTCCGGCTTGGCGAAATGCAGATAGCCGTAGTACCACAGGCAGCCGACGGTGCCGATGATGGTGCAGATACCGGTGAGGATCAGCGGGATCATGTTGCGTTCTTCACTCATTGCGGGCTCTCTGATGGATCAACTTTAGAGGTTGGATAATTCGGGATTTCGCCAAGGCGACGCAGGCCATTGAAATGCTGTGGATCGTCCAGGTAACGCAGCATCACGGTTTGCCAGGTCTTGTCGGCAAAAGTCTGCACATGGCCGCCCCGGGTCAGTTGCAGCACCCTTGGCGGTGGGGCCGCTTGATACAGGCGCAGCCCATTGGACACCGGCACGATCGGGTCATCCAGACTGTGAAATAGCAGTTTTGGCACGCCGGTCAACTGGGGCATGGTGTTGATCGCACTGTCGGCGTCGGGCACCAACCAAGACAAGGGAACCTGGAATGGCCAGGTTAACCATGAAGTGCTCAGGGCGAATTGTCCTACGTCACGATAACTGGCCGGCACACCGTCCAGCACCAAGGCCTTGAGTTGGCTTTGACGCTCCGGATGGGCTGCCAGGTAATGCACGGCCAGTGCGCCGCCCAGGCTTTGGCCCAACACAATCAGCGGTTGGCCCTGGGTTTGGGGCGCCTTGTCGATCCAGCTGAACGCGGCGTCGATATCCTGATAGATTGCCGGCAACGACGGCTTGCCTTGCGAGAGTCCATAGCCGCGATAGTCCAGCAGCAGCACTTGATAGCCCTGCTCGGGCAACCACCAACTGCCACCCAGGTGCCAGGACAGGTTGCCGCCGTTGCCGTGCAGGTGCAGCACCGTGCCCTTGAGCGGCACACCGGGTTTGGCCGGCAGCCACCAGGCGTGGAGCTTGATGCCGTCGGCGGTGGTGAGGGTGACGTCGCGGTATTGCAGGCGGGCTTTTTCCGGCGTAAACGGCAGGCCGGGTTCAGGGTAGAACAGCAAGGAGCTGCAGCCATTGAGTGTAAGTAGCAGGCATAGAATGCCGAGGATTCTCATCCGTTGAAACCTCGCTAACAAATATGAAGTCCCTTGGAGACCCCCTAAAGGATATTGGAGTAATCCGCCTCGATCCGGTCCAGGCTCAAATGGTTGAGGAAGTTGGAGAAGCACATCCACGCCGCCAGCGCGTTCATGTCGCGGAACTGCTCCGGCAGGTATTTGGGCGGTATCACCAGGCCTTCATCGACCAGTTGGCGCAGGGTCCGCATGTCTTCCAGGGTGGTCTTGCCGCAGAACAACAACGGCACTTGCTCCAGCTTACCTTTACGCACAGCAAGCTGGATGTAGTTGTAGACCATGATAAAGCCCTTGAGGTAGGACAAATCCTTGGTAAACGGCAGTCCGGTCGGCACCGAGCCACGGAATACCCGGCTGGCGTTGCCATAGCTCTCGGCCATTTCAAAGCCTTGCTCGCGGAAGAACTCGAACACCTGCAAGAAGTCGGCGCCCTCCTCCACCATGTGGATGGCGCGGGTGCGGTTGGTCAACTTGCGCAGGCGGCTGGGGTAAGAGGCGAAGGTGATGATTTCCATCAGGATCGCCAGGCCTTCCTGGGTCACGGTGGACGACGGCGGGCCCTTTGACAGGAACGTGCAGATCGGCTGGTTCTGGCCATTGAGGGTGGTGCCCACATGCACCAGCCCTTCATGCACCTCCAGGGCGCGCACGTCACGGTCGTTGAACATCGCGTCGGCGCGGATCTTGATGTAGTCGGCGCCGGCTGCCGCATCGGCGACGATCCCGTCGGACTCGAACACCCGGATGGTTTCCTCCGCTTCACCAAATACCTTGTTCAAGCGCGTTTGCAGCAGGCTGACCGCATCCTTGGCCGTGAGGGTCTTGGCTTCGTCCTTAAGGTCGCCACGGCCATCGATATTGTTCAGGTAGTCGGACAGCATCAGGCCCAGGTCCGCCAGGGTCGGGTCGCCGGCGTGGAAGGCATCGGAAGCGGCGCCATACAGCTCCTGGGAGATCAGGCCGAAATCCTCGGTGCCGCGTGCTTCGAGCATGCGCACCACCATGCGGTATTCACGGCACATGCGACGCATGATCTGCCCCACCGGGCTGAACTGCCCAAGGCGACGGGTGATGTCGCGCTCGATGTTCTGGAACTCCAGCTTGACCGCACTGGAGTCGAACGACAGAGGCCGGTTCAGGTAGTAATCGCGGTCTACGGCAGGCATGGCCTTGCCCTTGGCCTTGAGAAATCCCTGGCGGATATTCTCGTCCCATTTCACCGCATCGAGGACACGGATCGGTGTTTGCGCCAGCACAATGCGATCGGACAAGGTGCGTATCGTCTGCTGGTATTCGTCCACCCGGTGCTTCCTCTTTAAACGTTATTTACCCACGCGCCGGTAGCGCACGGCTTCAACGAACACATCGGCATTGGCCGGGTCATCCAGGTAGGCAAACACCTGGTCCATGGGGCTGTCCACCAGCACACCGGCGCCTTCGACGGTGTCTACAGTGCCGCCGTGCAAGGCCTGCTGGCCAATGGCTTGGTGGATCTGTTCGAGGTCGAGGTTGTAGACCACCAGTTCGTGCTTTTCATCAAACTCAAAGCCCGCCAGGATGAAATGCCCGCCCAGTCTTGCAGGCAGCGGCGCCGACAGATACCAGCGGCTGCCGTGGCGCGAGACGCTAAACAGATACTCATCGCGCTGGCCCGGCTTGGCTTTAGGGTAGCTCACCGCTTTATAACGATGCTCGCCGGCACGGGTGATCTGCAGGTTGAGCGGCTCGCCCCAGGCATTCCTACTGGCCCACTTGCCTAGCAGAGCCTCTGGCGCGGCTTCAGCCGTCGGCAATGGTTCCTTGAAAGTCACCAGGCAACCGCTGAGCAACAGGACCAACAAGGCGATTACCGCGACGCGCCAGACTTTCATTGGACATCCCCCGGTGTCAGACCGAAGCCAGCACCAAATGCATGTAACGCTTGAGGATTTCAAGCATCTCTTCGCCGGTCAGCGGCTCTGGGCCGCCAAGCAGGCCCTGATATTCCATCCGACTGATAATAGCCGTCAACACTTTGGCATCCTGTTGCGGCTCACGGGAGCCCAATACCTGGAAAAACTGCCCGGTGCCCTGCAACAGGATCTGCTGGTGGGAACGCACCAGCTCGGCCAGGCGCGGGTTCAACAGCGCCTCTTGGCGAAAGGCCTGTTCGGCCATCAGGTATTCGCGACGGTTGGTCAGTTGGCGCAGCACGTAGTCGGCGGTCAGCCGGGCGATGTCATCGGCCAGTTGCGAACGCGACTGTGGGCTGCCATCGCCATAGGCAACCATCTCGCGCAGCAAGCCCTCGTTGCGCACCCACAGCTTGCCCATGAACGCGGCACTGCGTTCGACGTACTGGGCGAAGGTGTCGGTAAGCAGGTCGTCGATATCCTTGAAATAGTAGGTAGTGGCCGACAGCGGCACGCCGGCCTCGGCGGCCACGGCCCGATGGCGCACGGCGCGTACGCCTTCGCGCACCACGATGCGCATGGCCGCATCGAGAATGTCCTGGCGGCGTTGCTCACTGCCCCGGCGGCTGGCCTTGCGGCCTTGATATTGAACGCTTTCAGCCACGGCAGCAGCTATGCCGGCGGCACCTTCTTGAGCCATTACGCGGTTCACCAAACACATCCTTGAATAGATCAAAACCTGGCGCTGTTCGCTTGACGCTTGAATACGCCACATAAAAAAGCCGCCTTATAAAAGGCGGCTTCGGTTTTCGCTACGGTTACGCTTGTGGCCGCATGTGCGGGAACAGGATCACGTCGCGGATCGACGGCGAGTTGGTCAACAACATCACCAGCCGGTCGATACCGATGCCTTCACCGGCGGTGGGCGGCATGCCGTATTCCAGGGCACGTACAAAGTCGGCGTCGTAGTGCATGGCTTCGTCATCGCCGGCGTCCTTGTCGGCCACCTGGGCCATGAAGCGCTCGGCCTGATCTTCCGCGTCGTTAAGCTCGGAGTAGGCGTTGGCGATTTCACGGCCACCAATGAACAGCTCGAAACGGTCGGTGACGTTCGGGTTGTCGTCGTTGCGACGGGCCAGCGGCGACACTTCGAACGGGTACTGGGTAATGAAGTGCGGCTGTTCCAGCTTGTGCTCCACCAGTTCTTCGAAAATCATCACCTGCAACTTGCCCAGGCCTTCGAAACCCAGCACCTTGGCCCCGGCTTTCTTGGCGATGGCGCGGGCCTTGTCGATGTCATTGAGGTCGTCAGCCGTCAGCTCAGGGTTGTACTTGAGGATCGAGTCGAACACCGACAGACGCACAAACGGCTCGCCGAAATGGAACACCTTGTCGCCGTACGGCACGTCGGTGCTGCCCAGGACCAGCTGTGCCAGCTCGCGGAACAGTTCTTCGGTCAGGTCCATGTTGTCTTCGTAATCGGCGTAGGCCTGGTAGAACTCCAACATGGTGAATTCAGGGTTGTGACGGGTCGAGACACCTTCGTTACGGAAGTTGCGGTTGATCTCGAACACTTTCTCGAAACCGCCGACAACCAGGCGCTTGAGGTACAGCTCAGGCGCGATGCGCAGGAACATTTCCATGTCCAGGGCGTTATGGTGGGTTTCGAACGGCTTGGCTGCGGCACCACCTGGGATGGTTTGCAGCATCGGCGTTTCCACTTCGAGGAAGTCACGCTGCATCAGGAAGCTGCGGATGTGCGCAATGACTTGCGAACGCACGCGGAACGTCTGGCGCACGTCTTCGTTGACGATCAGGTCGACATAGCGCTGGCGATAACGCTGCTCGGTGTCGGTCAGGCCGTGGTGTTTGTCCGGCAGCGGACGCAGGGACTTGGTCAGCAGGCGCACGCTGGTCATCTCGACGTACAGGTCGCCCTTGCCGGAACGGGCCAGGGTGCCCTCGGCGGCGATGATGTCGCCCATGTCCCAGGTTTTCACCGAGGCCAGGGTTTCTTCGGAAAGGGTCTTGCGGTTGACGTAGACCTGGATACGCCCGGTCATGTCCTGGATCACCATGAACGAGCCACGGTTGAGCATGATGCGACCTGCCACCTTGACCGGGATCGCAGCCTCTGCCAGCTCTTCCTTGGTCTTGTCCGCGTACTGCTTCTGCAAGGCATCGCAGTAGTTGTCGCGGCGGAAGTCATTGGGGAAGGCATTACCCTTGGCGCGCTCGGCAGCAAGCTTTTCCTTGCGCAGGGCGATCAGGGAGTTTTCTTCCTGTTGCAGGGCTTGCGGGTCGAGTTGTTGGTCGCTCATGTCTTTAAATTTTCCATCACAGGTTCGTTGCCCCCAGGCCTGCGGCCTGGGGATCGCGGGCAAGCCCGCTCCCACATAGGGTGTTACAGGCCGGATTTCAGGCTGGCTTCCAGGTATTCGTCGATATCGCCGTCGAGCACCTTGTCACAGTCGCTGCGTTCGATGTTGGTGCGCAGATCCTTGATCCGCGACGCATCGAGCACGTACGAACGGATCTGGTGACCCCAGCCGATATCCGACTTGGTGTCTTCCAGCGCTTGGGAAGCGGCATTGCGCTTCTGCATTTCCTGCTCGTACAACTTGGCCCGCAGCATTTTCATGGCGGTGTCCTTGTTGGCATGCTGGGAACGCTCGTTCTGGCAGCTGACCACGGTGTTGGTCGGTACGTGGGTGATACGTACGGCCGAGTCAGTGGTGTTTACGTGCTGACCACCAGCACCGGAGGAACGGTAGGTATCGATGCGCAGGTCGGCCGGGTTGATCTCGATTTCCACCTTGTCGTCGATCTCGGGCGAGACGAACACCGCAGAGAACGAGGTGTGGCGACGGTTGCCGGAGTCGAACGGGCTCTTGCGCACAAGGCGGTGTACACCGATCTCGGTACGCAGCCAGCCAAAGGCGTATTCACCCTTGATATGCACGGTCGCGCCCTTGATACCGGCGACTTCACCGGCGGACAGTTCCATGATGGTCGCGTCGAAACCGCGCTTGTCGGCCCAGCGCAGGTACATGCGCAACAGGATGTTGGCCCAGTCCTGGGCCTCGGTGCCGCCGGAACCGGCCTGGATGTCCAGGTAGGCGTTGTTCGGGTCCATTTCATGGCTGAACATGCGGCGGAACTCAAGCTTGGCGAGGTTTTCCTCAAGACGGGCCAGCTCGGCGACGACATCGCCCACTGCGCCTTCGTCGTTTTCCTCGACGGCCATGTCCAGCAGGTCACGGCAATCGCCCAGGCCAGTGTTCAGTTCATCGAGGGTATCGACGATCTGCGCCAGCGCAGAGCGCTCGCGCCCCAGCTCCTGGGCGTATTCAGGTTTGTTCCAGACACTCGGATCTTCAAGCTCGCGGTTGACCTCGGTCAGACGCTCATGCTTTTGATCGTAGTCAAAGATACCCCCGAATAGTTTCGGAGCGCTCGGACAGGTCCTTGATGGTGTTAAGGATCGGGTTGATTTCCATGGCGGGCAGCACTCGTTGGCGAACTTTTGAAAGCCGGCGAGTATAACGGCAAACGGGCGGCAGCGGCAGCCCGCTTGGTCGATTCTGCCAAGGCGGCGCTGCCCTCTGGATCAAATCCTGATTGCTGCCGTTTCGCTTGATTCAGTAAAAGGCACCCGTCCACCCATTTCGCGTCGGCTGGCGGCGTCTACCGTTAGAGCAACCAGACTCTATTACTGGTTAAAAACAGACCGTTCATCTGTTTATACAAAAAAGCTTAAAACCAACATCAGAGACAACTTGGAAAATTCTAAATCACCTACCTCCAGCAAAAACAAACAATTAGACGTCCAGACAAACCGTCCTAAGACGCAACCTACAAATATATCAGAATATAAATACATCTGTTTCACACCAAACTTACAAAGCGTCCTACAAACCTCTGACCGCATCAAAACGCCATCAGTTTTTTCTTCCTTCCTGCTCAAATAAGTTTAATCAAAGCGACTGAAGCTATGTTCCTTCAGCACGCACACATCTCAAAACCAGATCACTCTCACAAGAAAGCGGAGAGACACATGGCACAACAAGGGTGGCAGCCAGGACAACCGTTAGTACTCAAGCCAACGATAATTACAGCTGGGAGACGAAACACTTATTGGGGCGGCGAAGGCGGCGGTTATATCGGTAGCGGAGATGGATGGGGCCTTCAGGAAGGGCCACGCCGAGGCGAAGGAGACCGTAGCCGCTTCAAGCAGTTCGACTTCCCCAGCACCACAGCAGATTTCATTGGAGAGCAAAAGTACAACCAATCCTTGATTGATGCAGAGTACAAAGCACGATTCGCAATACTCAATACCGAGACTGAACGCGAACTCAAAGAGCAGCAGCAGGCGGCGAAAGCCTCCCAACACCTCACTGATATAGAGTCAGCCGTTATCGATCAAAAAATCGCGTTGGAAATCATCAGCGCCAAAAAAACAAAATATATGAGTAACGCACCACTCATCTATGGTCTTTATGATCAGAGCCCTTTTTACCTGATGGAAAATTTAACCTACACAAAGCTTCGCGAAACACTGGCGTCTGCCGATCCAGTAACAAACCTGAGCGATACATATGCACTTTACGATAGCGTCTGGCGGGCCGCACAAGAACTCAAGGCTCTTTCACTCGCCCTGGAAATTTTAACCGAAAAGCTTTCAGGGCTGGCGAAAACCAGGCAAATGTTGGAAGCCTCCATCGTCGAGACTGATCCAGCCTGGTCAAACTTAAACAACGAATACCTGAAGATCATTGCACATGAATTAGACATTCACGTGCAGCTACTCCCGGAGTTTCTGCAGGTCGAATTGGCTTCCCTTTCAGGTTCCGTAGTTGGCTTGCCACCCGACCAAACCCTCATGCATTACAAAACCACGCTGGACAAAATGATCGAAGACACGGTGGCTGCTATCAGGCCTGTTGACCCACCACTCGCCCATAACCGCAATGGGCTCATCATTTACTATCCTGCAACCAATCCACTGGTCACACCGCCCCTGAGCAAACCCGAGCTTGAGGGGCTCAAACAGCTCATTTATCTGCAGCAGAATACCGCGCTTGGGGTGAGGTGGCTCAGCCATCATGATTTTGTGCTCAAGTCAGAGTCTGCCAGGTATCTGGTCAACGCCTCCAATGCAATCAGCAATCTCGCGGAACGTGCGCGACAGGTCGCTGCGGCGCAGGCTCGTATGGAAGCGGTCCGAGTAGCCAATACCTATCGCCTGTCGGGTACTCCCTCTGCGACTCAAGCGATAGTCATAACCTCAGTCGGGACTATCGCTACAGCAGAAGGGACTGCCGTCACGCTTCAAACCGCTATTCGTGCAGCCGTGGCCGCATTGACGGAATTGGCCGCCAGTACCGCCAGTGGCTTACTGGTCGGTGTTTCAGCTTTGGTCTATTCCCCCAAACTCGCAAATGGAGAACTTCCAGAGCGTTATGCGCTCGGCACACCGGTCTCAACCTTCGTACCAGACCTTAACGAGTCAACGATAACCTCGGTAGTCAACGGCACAATTGACCTTCCGGTTCGCATGAGCTCGAAGACCGCTGCGGATGGCCGCTCAGAAGTATTCGTGGTCAACGCCGACGGTACAAGCGTGCCTTCCAAGGTCAAGGTGGTTGCTGCGACCTATGATCCAGCGCAGAAGGTGTACACCGTTACTACAGGTGACAGTCCACCAAGAACGTTGATCTGGACACCTATCGTTGCCCCTGGGGATAGCTCAACAACACTGCCCGTTGATCAACCTGAACCGCCTGTCTATACGGGAGCTACCGTAACTCCCGTTGAAGGAAGGATTGACAGTTTTCCAGCCGCTGATGAGGCAGGATTTGACGACTTCATCACTGTCTTCCCGGTCAACTCTGGCTTACCTCCCATCTATGTGTTTTTCAGGGATCGACGGGAAGACCCAGGAGTTGTGACAGGCAACGGGCAATCTATAACCGGTTCCTGGCTAGGAGCGGCCTCACAAGGGGAAGGCTCCCCTATCCCTTCGCAAATTGCCGACAAGCTTAAAGGTCAGGAGTTTAAAAACTTCAGAGCATTTCGCGAAGCCTTCTGGAAAACGGTTGCCAACGACTCGGAACTGGCAAGTCAGTTCAAACGTCAAAATTTGTCGATAATGCTGGATGGGAAAGCTCCCTTTCCAAGCAAATCAGAATGGGTGGGGAAATCTGTTAAATTCGAAATTCACCACAAAATTTTAATTTCTCAAGGCGGCGAGATTTTTGACATTGACAACATCTATATAGTCACCCCAAAACGCCATAAAGAAATTCATAGAAAAGGCATTTAAAAAGATGAAAACATTAATCACTGAATACACAGAGACCGAATTTCTGAACTTTGTAATCTCTCTTTGTGACAGCAGCGTTCGCACCGAAGAAGAAGACATTGAAATGGTTTTCGAGTTCGAACGCCTGACGGAGCACCCGGACGGAGCCGATCTAATCTACTACCCAAAAGATGACAGAGAGGACACCCCAGAAGGCATTGTAAAAGAGGTCAAAGAGTGGCGCGCGAAAAATGGCAAGCCTGGATTCAGAGTAGAATAACGCCGCCCTGTCACCTGCCATCGGTTCTACAACGATGGCAAACTTCTTATTTTTTCACTCAACGAGTCGACGATAACCTCGGCAGTCAAGAGCCCAATCGACCTGCCGGCTCGAATGAGTTCGAAGACGGCTGCCGATGGGCGGTCAGAATCATAATGCTGAAAATTTACGCATACTAACCCCTAAACGCCATATAGAACTTCATAAAAAAGGAGCCGAACAATGAAACTCAAACAAAGCTTTTCCGAGTATACAAAAGATGAATTTTTACTACTCATGAAAGAAATACTCAAGGAAAATACCGCCCCAACCGATGAGCGACTAGATAAGCTCTTACAACACTTCGAGTTAATTACTGAACACCCGAAAGGAACAGACCTTATTTATTACGCCGCATCGGATACAGAAAGTACAATTGAAGCTATAACTGAAAGAGTTGAAAACTGGCGAACCACCAATAACAAGCCTGGCTTTAAAGTTGAGCCATAACAAATACGGCCATTGAACTGATATTGAGCGGCGTTTTTACTCAACGCCCCTACGATTTTGCTAAAGCCGGAAAACTCTGAAGTTTGAATGTGGGAGGGGCAACCTTCCCACACTTGAACTGGGGTACGGCCCTCAAATCATTCGATACCAACCTGATTGCGCCCATTATGCTTGGCCGTATACAGCCCCTTGTCCGCCGCCATGATCAGTTGCCGGCAGTCCGTGCCCTGCACCGGCGTCAAGGTCGACAAGCCGATACTGATGGTCAGGCTCGAACCTTCCACCGGAGCATTGTGCGGGATTTTCAACGCGGCCACGGCCATGCGCAGTTTTTCAGCCACCAGCCGCGCACCGCCCGGCGAGGTGTTGGGCAGCACCAGGGCGAATTCTTCACCGCCGTAGCGCGCCGGCAAGTCCGAAGGGCGGCTGCTGGCATCGCGAATGGCTTCGGCGACTTTGCGCAGGGCTTCGTCGCCTTCAACGTGACCGAAGCTGTCGTTGTAGGTCTTGAAGAAGTCCACGTCGATCATCAACAACGACAGTTGGGTCTGATCGCGCATGGCGCGGCGCCATTCCAGTTCAAGGTACTCATCGAAGTGGCGGCGGTTGGACAACCCGGTCAGGCCGTCGGAGTGCATCAGGCGTTGCAGCACCAGGTTGGTGTCCAGCAGCTGTTGCTGGCTGACCCGCAGTGCGCGGTAGGCCGCATCGCGCTGCAACAGGGTCATGTAGGAGCGCGAGTGGTAGCGGATGCGTGCCACCAGCTCGATGTTGTCCGGCAGCTTGACCAGGTAGTCGTTGGCTCCGGCGGCAAAGGCCGCGCTCTTGATCAGCGGGTCTTCCTTGGTGGACAGCACGATGATCGGGATATTCGCGGTGGCCGGGTGATTGCGGTATTCGCGCACCAGGGTCAGGCCGTCGAGGCCCGGCATTACCAGGTCTTGCAGGATCACCGTCGGTTTGATGCGGATCGCCTGGGCAATCGCCTGGTGCGGGTCGGCGCAAAAGTGGAAGTCGATGTTTTCTTCATTGGCCAGGCCACGCCGCACGGCTTCGCCGATCATGGCCTGGTCGTCGACCAACAACACCATGGCGGCGTTTTCGTCGGTCTTGAAGTCGTCGAGCTGTAAATCATTCATGTGCAATCACCTGAATTACTACCTGCAAGCCAGCACGGCGGGAGATTTTTGTTCATTTGGCAAAGACCTCCAGCAATCGGGGCGCAATTCTATCCAGTGGGCGAATTTCAACAGCAGCGTCGATCGCCGCTGCCGCTTTGGGCATGCCATACACCGCCGAACTCTGCTGGTCCTGGGCGATGGTCAAATATCCTTGTTCCCGCATTAACTTGAGGCCCTGGGCGCCATCGCGCCCCATGCCGGTCAGCAAGACACCGACGGCATCGCCGTTCCAATGGCTGGCGACGCTTTCGAAAAATACGTCGATGGAAGGCCGGTAGATCTCGTTCACCGGCTCTGCCGTATAGGCTAGCGTGCCATTTTTCAACAAGCGAATATAGTGGTTGGTACCGGCCAGCAATACCACCCCGGTTTGCGGCGGCTCGCCTTCACAGGCCAGGCGTACCGGCAGGCCGGAGGCGCTGCTCAACCATTCGGCCATGCCCGCGGCGAACACCTGGTCCACGTGCTGCACCAGCACGATGGCGGCGGGGAAATTGCGCGGCAAGCCCTTGAGCAGGATCTCCAGGGCCGCCGGCCCACCGGCCGAAGAACCAATGGCCACCAACCGTTGACGCTTGCCAGTGATGCGCTGCGTCGGGGTTTCGACACGCACGCGACTGCCGCGCTGGCCGACCAGCCAGCCGATATTGAGGATCTTGCGCAACAACGGCGCGGCCGCATCCTTGGGGTTGCCCACACCCAGCGCCGGCGTATCCACCACGTCCAGGGCGCCATGGCCCATGGCCTCGAATACGCGGCTGACGTTGGCCTGGCGGTCGACCGTGACGATCACGATTGGGCATGGCGTGTCGGCCATGATCTGGCGGGTAGCTTCCACCCCATCCATGACCGGCATGATCAGGTCCATCAGGATCAGGTCCGGGGTCAGTTCGGCGCAACGCTGCACGGCTTCCAGGCCATTGCTGGCCACCCACACCACCTCATGGGCGGGCTCGAAACTCAAGGCACGACGCAATGCCTCCACGGCCAGAGGCATGTCGTTGACGATCGCAATCCTCATGTCCGGGCGCCTCCGATCAGTTCAACCACGGCGTCGAGCAAGGCGTCGTCATGGAAACTGGCTTTGGCTAGATAATAGTCGGCACCGGCGTCGAGCCCACGGCGCCGGTCTTCTTCACGATCCTTGTAGGAAACCACCATCACCGGCAACGATTGCAGGCGACTGTCACGACGCAAGAGTGTGACCAATTCAATACCGTCCATGCGAGGCATATCAATGTCAGTGATAAGCAGGTCGAAGTCCTCGGAACGCAATGCGTTCCAGCCATCCATGCCATCGACCGCAACAGCCACTTCATAACCACGATTGAGTAATAATTTGCGCTGCAGCTCCCGTACGGTCAGCGAATCGTCTACCACCAGCACGCGCTTGCGCGGTGCTTCGCTGGCCTGCTGGCTGCGCCGGGCAATACGCTCCAGGCGGCCGGTGTTGAGCAGCTTGTCCACCGAACGCAGCATGTCTTCGACATCGACGATCAACACCACCGAGCCGTCATCGAGCAGGGCCCCGGCAGAGATGTCCTGAACCTTGCCCAGGCGATCATCCAGGGGCAACACCACCAGGGTGCGCTCACCGATAAAGCGCTCCACAGCAATCCCGTACACCGCGTCACGCTCGCGGATCACCACCACTTTCAAGGTATCTGATGGGGTTTGCCCCGGCGGGCGTTGCAACAACTGGCTGGCGGCTACCAGGCCAACGTGCCGGCCCTCATGCCAAAAGTGCTGGCGACCCTCCAATTGCACGATGTCGTCGGGCGCCAGGTCGCACATACGTTCGATATGGGCCAGCGGAAAGGCATAGGCTTCTTCGCCCACTTCCACTACCAGGCTGCGCACCACCGACAAGGTCAACGGTACTTCCAGGTGGAAGCGGCTGCCCTGCCCCGCCGTCTGCTCCAGCACCACCGCGCCGCGTAGTTGCCGGACCATATGCTGCACCGCGTCCAGGCCGACGCCACGCCCGGACACTTCGGTAACCTTGTCGCGCAGGCTGAAACCGGGCAGGAACAGGAACGTCAGCAGTTCCTCTTCGCTCAAGCGCAGTGCGGTTTCCACCGGCGACAGGTGCCGGTCGACGATGGCGCCCCGCAGGCGCTCGAGGTCGACACCGTTGCCGTCATCGCTCAACTCCAGCACCAGCAGCCCGGCCTGGTGGGACGCGCGCAGGCGGATCAGGCCTTCGGCGGGTTTGCCTGCCAGCACGCGTTGCTCGGGGGTTTCGATACCGTGGTCGACGGCATTGCGTAATAAATGGGTGAGCGGCGCTTCAAGTTTTTCCAGTACGTCACGGTCGACCTGGGTCTTCTCGCCCTCGATCTCCAGGCGTACTTGCTTGCCCAGGCTGCGGCCCAGGTCACGCACCATGCGCACCTGCCCGGCCAGCACGTCAGCAAACGGGCGCATGCGGCAGGCCAACGCGGTGTCGTAGAGCACCTGGGCACGCTGCCCGGCCTGCCAGCCGAACTCGTCCAGCTCGGCGTGTTTTTCCGCCAGCAGCGCCTGGGCTTCGCTCAACAAGCGACGGGTGTCGGCCAGGGCCTCCTGGGCTTCCAGGCTCAAGTCCAGGGCCTTGAGCTGGCCGTCCAAGGTATCCAGGGCGCGCAAGCCGTTGCTTTGAATGCGCTTGAGGCGTTGCATGCTCGCCAGGTACGGCTTGAGCCGCTGGGTTTCCACCAGGGACTTGCTGGACAGGTCCAACAAGCTGTTCAAGCGCTCGGCCGTCACCCGCAGTACGCGCTCGCCGCCTTCAGTCATGCGTTTGTTCTGGCGCGGCGCTTCACTGCTGACCGGTGGTGCGGGCTCCGGTTGCTGCGGCACTTCTTCAACGATAGGTGCAGGCTCGGGCTTTGGCGCACGCATGGCGGTGGGCTGTGTCGGATCAAGCAAGTGCTCCATCAGCGCCACATACACCTCGATATCCGTCGCCCCCACATCATTGCCCGGTGAGGCGATACGCATCAGCAGGTCGGTGCCTTGCAGCAACGCGTCGATGTGTTCGGGCTGCAGATACAGGCGGCCTTCCTGGGCACTGACCAGGCAATCTTCCATGACGTGGGCGACGCTGACCCCGGCATCCACGCCGACAATCCGCGCCGCGCCCTTGAGCGAGTGCGCGGCGCGCATGCAGGCTTCGAGCTGGTCGGCCTGGGTTGGATTGCGCTCCAGGGCCAAAAGGCCCGCGCTCAATACCTGGGTCTGCGCATCGGCCTCCAGGCTGAACAGTTCCAACAGCGAGGCATCGCGCATCTGGTCGGGGGTCATGCGAGGCTCCGAGTCACGGCGGACAACAATTGCGCTTCGTCCAGCCAGCGCAGGCTGCGGCCTTTCCACTGCAACACGCCCTGGGTGTAGCGTGCGCTGGCCTGGGTACCGGAGGCCGACGCCGCCTTCAGGGTGCGTTCATCGATGGCATGGATGCCGTCCACTTCGTCCACCGGCACGACCACCGGGCCGTCCTGAGCCGCAATGATCAACATGCGCGGCATGATACGCGCGCCGCTGGCACCGGCACTGGTACTGTCCAGGCCCAGCAGTTCTACCAGTGACAGGCACGCCACCAACGCGCCGCGCACATTGGCCACGCCCAGCAGCGCCCGGGAACGCTGGTGCGGTAGGGAGTGGATCGGCTGCAATGGCGCCACTTCCACCAGGCAGCGGGTAGCAATACCGAGCCATTCCTCGCCGAGGCGGAACATCAACAGTGATCGGGTGACTGCCTCGTTATCCGCTTCGACGGCAGCCTGGGGGCGATGATCGTCCTGCTGCAGCGCATAGCGGTCCAGCAGGCGCGTGGCGGCGGCCGAGTACACCGAGCAATTGCGGCAGTGAATGTGCTCAGCCAGCAATGGGCAAGACTTGTCGCCATGAATGCCGATGCGATTCCAGCAGTCGTCGATGGCTTGGGTATCGGTCAGCGTCAGGTCCAGGCCTGCGGTGTCGAGCGCGTCAGGGCTACTCATGGTTTGGACTCACTGTCAGCTCGCTACGGGCGGCGCGCGCCTGAAGACGACGCGCCCCCGCACTGTCGCCCTGGGACTCGAGCAGCGCGGCCAGATGCATCAAGGCCTGCGGATGCTGCGGTTCCAGGTACAAGGCTTTGCGGTAATACCCCTGGGCCTCCAGGGCGCTGCCGGCCACATCGCTGAGCAGCCCCAGCCAGTAGAACACCTGGGCGGCCGGTGGATGGCTGCTCAAATAGCGCTCGCAGGCGGCACGAGCCTCGGCACTTTTGCCTTCATTGGCCAGGGTCGCGATCTGGCTGAGCAGCTCGCCGGCATCGGTGTGTGGCACTTTGGCCTGCGGCACTGGCGGGCAGGGCTTGCTGAACGGCCGCGGCTTGGGCGGTATCGGCGCCGCGCTGCGTTGCGGCGTTGGCGCGGGCATGGGTACAAATACCGGTGCCGGCGGTGTCTGTTCTACATGCCGGCTGAAGGCAAAAGATTGCGGCACCCCAATCGAACGCATGCCGTGGCGCCCCAGCAGGCTACCCTCGGCCGGGCCGATAAACAGCACGCCGTCCACGTGGGTGAGTTCCTTGAGCACGTCAAAGACTTGCTTTTGGGTCGGCTGGTCGAAATAGATCAGCAGGTTGCGGCAAAACACAAAGTCATAGGTGGGCTCGTTGGCCAGCAGTGTCGGGTCGAGCAAGTTGCCAACTTGCAGGCGAACTTGCTCGCGCACCCGGTCGGCGATGCGGTAACCGCCCGCCTCTTCGGTGAAGTGGCGGTCGCGAAACTCAAGATCGGCGCCGCGAAACGAGTTCTTGCCGTACACACCGCGCCGCGCACGCTCTACCGAAAGGGGGCTGACGTCCATCCCCTGCACCTTGAACTGATGGGGCGCCAAGCCCGCGTCGAGCAAGGCCATGGCAATCGAATAGGGCTTTTCGCCGGTAGAACACGGCAGGCTGAGAATGCGCAGGGCGCGCATTTGCTTGATTTCGGCCAGGCGCACCTGGGCCAGGCGAGCCAGGGTTGCAAAGGATTCGGGATAGCGAAAAAACCAGGTCTCGGGCACGATCACCGCTTCGATCAGCGCCTGCTGCTCGTCGTGGGAATTTTGCAGGTGCTGCCAGTAAGCCTCCACCGACTGTGCCTGGGATGACTGGCAACGCTGGCGCACGGCACGCTCGATGATCGCCTCGCCCACCGAGGCAACGTCCAAGCCGATGCGCTCTTTCAAGAACGCCGAAAAACGCGGGTCGCTGCTCATAAACTCAACTCGGCAGAAAACAACAAGGCACGCACTTCAGCGGTCAGCAGCTCGGCGACGCCAATCCACTGCATCAAGCCATGGGCATCCTCGCGCACCGGCCCCAGGTACGGCGCCTGCTGGTTGTCCAAGCCATAGGGCTGGAACTCGGCGGGGTCGCAACGCAGGGTGTCGGTGGCCTGTTCCAGGATCAGCCCCAACCAGCGCGCCTGGCTCCAGGGCTGCGGCTGGTAATTGACCAACACCAGCCGTGTGCTGGTGCGAGCCTGGGCCGAGGTGCCGAAGGTCAGGGCGCTCAAGTCAATCACCGGCACCAGCGCCCCGCGATGGGCGAAGATACCCGCCACCCACACGGGCGCATGGGCGATGGGTTTGAGTGGCAGCCGCGGCAGCACCTCCGCCACTTCGGTGGCTTTCAGGGCAAAGCGGTCGTTGCCGATGTGGAACACCAGGAACAACGCTTTTTTCGCTGCCGGAACGGCGCCGCGCTTAGCCGCGAGATCGCTCATCAGACTTTGAAACGCGACACGCCGCTGCGCAGACCGACCGCAACCTGGCTCAGTTCATCAATGGCGAAGCTTGCCTGGCGCAGGGATTCGACGGTCTGGCTGCTGGCATCGCCCAACTGCACCAGCGCGTGGTTGATCTGTTCGGCGCCGGTGGCCTGGGCCTGCATGCCCTCGTTGACCATCAACACCCGCGGCGCCAGGGCCTGGACCTGATGGATGATCTGCGACAACTGCTCGCCGACTTGCTGCACTTCGAACATGCCCCGGCGTACTTCCTCGGAGAACTTGTCCATGCCCATCACCCCCGCCGACACTGCCGACTGGATCTCACGCACCATTTGCTCGATGTCGTAGGTGGCCACGGCGGTCTGGTCGGCCAGGCGGCGCACTTCGGTGGCTACCACGGCAAAACCGCGACCGTACTCACCGGCTTTCTCAGCCTCGATGGCGGCGTTGAGCGACAACAGGTTGGTCTGGTCAGCCACCTTGACGATGGTCACCACCACCTGATTGATATTGCCGGCCTTCTCGTTGAGGATCGCCAGCTTGGCGTTGACCAGATCGGCGGCGCCCATCACCGAGTGCATGGTTTCTTCCATGCGCGCCAGACCCTGCTGGCCTGAACCGGCGGCAACCGAGGCCTGGTCGGCGGCAGTGGACACTTCGGTCATGGTGCGGACCAGGTCCTTGGAGGTAGCAGCGATCTCGCGGGACGTGGCGCCGATTTCGGTGGTGGTGGCTGCGGTTTCTGTGGCGGTGGCCTGTTGCTGCTTGGAGGTCGCAGCAATCTCGGTAACCGAAGTGGTGACTTGCACCGACGAACGTTGCGCCTGGGATACCAGGGCGGTCAGTTCGGTCATCATGTCGTTGAAGCCGGTTTCGACAACGTTGAATTCGTCCTTGCGCTCCAGGTTCAGGCGCTTGCTCAGGTCACCGGTGCGCATGACTTCGAGGATCTCGACGATGCGCTGCATCGGCGCCATGATCGCGCGCATCAACAACAGGCCGCACAACGCGGCGGCGAGAATCGCCAGCAGCAGCGAGACGCCCATGCTGACCTTTGCGGCCGCAACGGCATCATCGATGGCGGCCGTGGCATTGTCAGCAACCTGTTTGTTCTCATTGATGATGTCGTTGAGCTTCATGCGGCCTGCGGTCCAGGCAGGCGTCAGTTGCTCGTTGAACAGTCTCAGCGCCTCAGCCGGGTTGTTGTTTTGATGGGCCGCCAGGACCTGGGCAAGAATCCCGTTGTAACTCTGATGCAATTTTTCGAAGGCATCGAATTGGGTGCGATCCTGGGTGATATTGATCGTCCCCGCGTAGCTGGCCATGTGCTGCTCAAGCCGCGCCTCGAACGACTTGTAGTCCTGCTTGTCTTCCTCGGAAATCCTCTGGTTCTCGTGGATCCCGACCAATTCCTGGGTCTGCAGGTAGCTGTCGACCCAGGCACTGCGAATCATCGAGCTGAAAAACACCCCTGGCACGGCATCGTCACGGACTGAATTTTCGCTGGCTTCGATCTTCAGCAGTCGCGAATACGAGAGCACCACCATCAGTAGCATGATCGCGATGATTACCGCAAAGCTCGCCAAAATCCTTTGGCGCAGGGTCCAGTTCTTCACAGTAATTCCTCGCAGAGCCATTCAAATGGAGGGGAGTATAGCTGAGCGGATGCCTGCGTTTATCAACGCTTTTGAGGGCGCGTGCACAGAATGAAAATGTAGGATGGATATCACCTGCGGCGATGGACCTTGCTCCCTCGTAGGCCCGAAAGCCCACGCAGATCTAACTGACGGTCCTCAGTTCAAATGTGGGAGGGGGCTTGCCCTCGATGGCGGCCTTGGGGTCGGCCGGGATACAGAGGCGGGACGCCTGAGATCATGATCAAAGGCAAGATCAAGAGCGGCCCGCCTCACATCGCGCTTACCGTTGGCCTGCAAAGTTGTGCCGGCTGCCTTAACTTATGTGTTGAGCCGTACTTGCTTTTCCAACTCCAGCTTCAACCCCGGCTCAAGCTTCAGTTGGCGAGCCAATTCGTCCAGATAGGACTTCTCCATGAAGTTCTCCTCGTCCACCAGCATCACGCTGGCGATGTACATCTCAGCAGCCATTTCCGGGGTGCTGGCGGCGCGGGCGACGTCCGCAGGGTCCAGGGGCTTGTTGAGTTCGGCATGCAGCCAGTGCTGCAGTTCCTGGTCATTATCCAGCTTGGTGAATTCCCCTTCGATCAACGCACGTTCGCGTTCATCCACATGCCCGTCAGCCTTGGCCGCCGCCACCAGGGCCTTGAGGATGCCCTGGCTGTGTTGCTCGACCTGGGCCGGAGGCAGACGGTCGATGGTTTGTGGCTCGCCCTGGGGGGCGCTGGCCTGCTGGGCCTGCCAGTTGCCGTAGGCCTTGTAGGCAATCACACCCAGTGCCGCCAGGCCGCCGTAGGTCAGGGCCTTGCCGCCGAATTTGCGCGCCTTTTTGTTACCCAGCAACAGGCCCATGGCCCCGGCTGCCAGGGCGCCGCCGCCGGCACCGCCGAGCAGGCTGCCGAGCCCGCCACCGCCGAGCAAGCCACCCAGGGCGCCTTTGTCATTGGACTTCCCCTGGCCACCAGCCTTGTTTTGCAACATGTCCTGGCCAGACTTGAGCAACTGATCGAGCAATCCACGGGTATTCATTTATAGCCTCCAGACACTTGAGTTGGTAGGAACAGTAGGCCCTCAGCGTAAAACTAAGTGCCAAAGAGCCACGATCTAGAGTGCTTCCAGATGTAACGTTTGACTGCCATGCTGGAAATGTCTTGTTGCACATGCAACGCCATCATCACGCCATCAATCATTTTTCCTTAAGCATCGAACCGCTTAAGCTATCCGGCGTCTGTTTAATGTCCGTTGCGTTTGGCCGAAGGCATGTCCGAACCGTTATTTCTGATCCATTACGTGCCAGGAACGGCGCGGGATTTGCTCACGACAGGTTGTCTCTATGCACCGCAGGAATTTGCTCAAAGCATCCATGGCCATTGCGGCTTACACCGGTTTGTCGGCCAGTGGCCTGCTGGCCGCGCAGGCTTGGGCCGGGAACCGGGCCGCCGATGGCAAGGCCGTGGCGTTCGATTTCGAATCGCTCAAGGCGCAAGCCAAGCAATTGGCCACCCGTGGCTATCAGGACACTAAACAGGTACTGCCACCGACCCTGGCAAGCATGACCCCGCAGAATTTCAATGCCATTGGCTATGACGGCAACCATTCATTGTGGAAAGAGCTGAACGGCCAACTCGACGTGCAGTTCTTCCACGTCGGCATGGGCTTCAAGACGCCGGTGCGCATGCACAGTGTCGATCCAAAGACCCGCGAGGCCCGCGAAGTGCATTTCCGCCCTTCGCTGTTCAACTATGAAAAAACCACGGTGGACACCAAGCAACTGACCGGCGACCTGGGCTTTTCCGGTTTCAAGCTGTTCAAGGCGCCGGAACTGGACCGCCATGACGTGCTGTCGTTTCTCGGCGCCAGCTACTTCCGCGCAGTGGACTCCACCGGCCAATACGGCCTCTCGGCTCGTGGCCTGGCGATTGATACCTACGCGAAAAAACGCGAAGAATTCCCCGATTTCACGCAGTTCTGGTTCGAAACCCCGGACAAGAACGCCACGCGTTTTGTGGTCTATGCCCTGCTCGACTCGCCAAGCGCCACTGGCGCCTACCGTTTCGATATCGACTGCCAGGCCAATCAGGTGGTGATGGCGATCGATGCGCATATCAATGCCCGCACCGCCATCGAACAACTGGGCATCGCGCCGATGACCAGCATGTTCAGCTGCGGTACCCACGAGCGGCGCATGTGCGACACCATCCACCCGCAAATCCACGATTCGGACCGCCTGGCCATGTGGCGCGGCAATGGCGAGTGGATCTGCCGCCCGCTGAACAACCCGGCCAAGCTGCAATTCAATGCGTTCGCCGACACCGACCCCAAAGGCTTCGGCCTGGTGCAGACCGATCATGAATTCGCCAGCTACCAGGACACCGTCGACTGGTACAGCAAGCGCCCCAGCCTATGGGTAGAACCTACCACTGCGTGGGGCGAAGGCTCGATCGACCTGCTGGAAATCCCCACCACCGGAGAAACCCTGGACAACATCGTGGCCTTCTGGACCCCGAAAAATCCCGTGGCCGCCGGTGATTCGCTCAATTATGGCTACAAGCTGTACTGGAGCGCATTGCCGCCGGTGAGCACGCCGCTGGCACAGGTCGACGCGACTCGTTCGGGCATGGGTGGATTTACCGAGGGCTGGGCGCCCGGCGAACATTACCCGCAGGTGTGGGCACGGCGTTTCGCCGTCGACTTCAAGGGCGGCGGCCTGGATCGCCTGCCGGCGGGCACCGGCATCGAACCGGTGGTGACCTGCTCCCATGGTGAGGTAAAGGATTTCAGCGTGCTGGTGCTGGAAAATATCAAGGGCTATCGCATCCTGTTCGACTGGTACCCCACCAGCGACAGCGTGGAGCCGGTGGAGCTGCGCCTGTTTATTCGCACACAGGACCGAACCTTGAGCGAAACCTGGCTCTACCAGTACTTCCCGCCTGCGCCGGAGCAGCGCAAGTACACCTGAGGTGAGCTTCGCGATCATTCCCACGCGAGAACGTGGGAGTGATCGTATATAGCTCAGAAGCGCGATACGCTTTTCATCGCACCAATCAAGTACCGCATCGCCACCTGATCGCTTTCGGTCAGCGCCCGATACTGGGCTAGCAGCTCCATTTCATCCGAACTCAACCTGCGATCCCGCAAGGACATCCGGCGGCTGAGGAAAGACGCCACCGCACCCGCTACGCCATAGGACTTGGCCATGGACTGTTACTCCTGATATCAGTCAAATACTCCTGGTGCCCACTTACCAACTCCCCGAAGCGCAACGCTTTCGTGGACAAGCAACCTGCCTCCCTGGGCCAGGAACCAGACTTACCCTAATCTTAGAAACTATCTCGTCGCACGTGGGATTTTTTTAGAGTATTAACTTAAAAAAATAGCCTGGGTAATAAAACCCTACAGCCGTT
This sequence comes from Pseudomonas sp. Root569, assembly GCF_001427465.1. Lineage (NCBI taxonomy): Bacteria > Pseudomonadati > Pseudomonadota > Gammaproteobacteria > Pseudomonadales > Pseudomonadaceae > Pseudomonas > Pseudomonas sp. Root569. The sequence continues at coordinate 393,014 of NZ_LMGQ01000025.1, forward strand.
ACTCACACAGTGGTCGATACAGGTGAATGTCTAACGGTTCCTGTGCATACAGCTCAGCATGAGGTAGCTGCAACAGTCGGCAACCATGGCGCAGGTAAAAGTCCACGGTGTTACGCGACGACGTGGCCGAGATATACAGCGCTTGAGCTCCCACTTGCCGGCCGTGCTCGCAGGCCAGCACCAACAATCGACTGCCCAGGCCCGAGCCACGGGCCGCGTGACTGACATGCAGGAACTTCAACTGCCGCATCAGCAGGCCTTGATGATGGAAAGTCCGATTATCCACCACCGCTGCGGCGACCAGCGCCTGGCCGTCAAATACGCCCCACAACCATCCGCCACGCTGGAGGCAGGCCCGCAGAGCCACTGCATCCTGCTCGGCCTCGCCTTCGGGCCAGCCGCGCATATCATGGTGCGCGGCATATAACACCAGTTCGCCGCGATCCATGCGATAGCACGCCTGGATCAGTTCCGTACGGTCGATGGTTGCCAGCAAGGGGATATCGTTTTCGGTTAATGCGCGTTCCACCAGCATAGGGGTCTCCTGCTTCACGACCACCAAGGATCAGCCTTCCTTCAAACGCGGGCAAGAAAAAACCCACCGTGTCAGGGTGGGTCTGGCAGGGCCGTGTGCAAGATCAGTCGCGCAGGTCCGACTCATGGATCGGCTGGTCGCGATGGGTCGCCCGCTGGTATTGCGCCGGCCAGATGGCCTTGCGCCCACCCAGGTCATCGTCGGCATGTAGCGGCCAGTACGGGTCGCGCAACAATTCACGGGCCAGGAAGATAATGTCAGCCTGGCAAGTGCGCAGGATGTGCTCGGCCTGGGCCGGTTCGGTGATCATGCCTACCGTGCCGGTGGCGATGCCCGACTCCTTGCGCACCCGCTCGGCGAAGCGCGTCTGGTAGCCGGGGCCGGTGGGGATCTCGGCATTGGCGGCGGTGCCTCCGGAGGACACGTCGATCAGGTCGACGCCCAGGTCTTTCAGGCGGCGCGCCAGCTCCACGGTTTCATCCGGGTTCCAGCCGTCTTCTACCCAATCGGTGGCCGACACCCGCACAAACAGCGGCAACTCCTGAGGCCATGCGGCGCGCACGGCTTGGGTTACCTCAAGCACCAGGCGAATGCGGTTTTCGAACGACCCACCGTAGTGGTCCTGCCGCTGGTTGCTGATCGGCGAGAGAAATTGGTGCAGCAGGTATCCATGGGCAGCATGGATCTCCACGACTTCAAAGCCTGCGGTCAAGGCGCGCTTGGCGGCAGCGACAAAATCGGCGATTACTTGCTGGATCTGCCCTTCGTCCAGTGGCTTGGGCTGGGTGTGATTCGGGTCGAAGGCAATCGGTGATGGGCCCACCGGCACCCAGCCGCCCTCCCCCGGCTTGACACTCCCATGCTTGCCGATCCAGGGCCGATGGGTACTGGCCTTGCGTCCGGCATGGGCCAGCTGAATACCCGCTACCGCCCCCTGGGCCGCGATAAAGCGCGTGATGCGCCGCAGTGGCTCGATCTGGGCGTCGTTCCACAGGCCCAGGTCCTGGGCGGTTATGCGCCCGTCGGCGGTCACGGCAGTGGCTTCGGTGAAAATCAGCCCGGCGCCCCCCACGGCGCGGCTGCCGAGATGCACCAGGTGCCAGTCGTTGGCCAGGCCATCGTCGCTTGAGTATTGGCACATCGGCGAGACCGCGATGCGGTTGAGCAGGGTCAATTGGCGCAGGGTATAGGGTTCGAGCAGCTGACTCATGGCGCACCTCTTCTGGGTTTCTAGACATTTCTGTAGGAGCGAGCTTGCTCGCGAAGGCCTCTTAGGCGCTGCGTTTATCCAGCATTAACGCGTTATCGTTGACGTTTTTCGCGAGCAAGCTCGCTCCTACCAGCCTAGTCGACAACTATCGATAGCACAGGGTTCAGAAAGGAAAGCGGGAGCCGATTGCCGGCTCCCGTAGTGCAGCGCCTTACATTTCGACCTGGGTGCCCAGCTCGATCACGCGGTTTACCGGCAACTTGAAGAAGCGCAGGTTGCCGTTGGCGTTCTTCAACATGAAGGCGAACAGGGCTTCGCGCCAGCGGGCCATGCCCTTGATACGCGAGGCGATCACCGTTTCGCGGCTGAGGAAATAGGTGGTGCGCATCGGGCTGAAATCCAGCTCATCCAGATGGCACAGCTTCAGTGCTTCGGGCACATCCGGCTCGTCGGTAAAACCGAAGTGCAGGATCACGCGGAAGAAGCCTTCGCCGTAGGAATCCACCTCGAAGCGCCGTGCGGCGGGCACCCTTGGAATGTCTTCGTAGACCACCGTCAGCAACACCACCTGCTCGTGCAACACCTGGTTATGCAGCAGGTTGTGCAACAGCGCATGGGGCACCGCATCCGGGCGTGCGGTGAGGAATACCGCAGTCCCCTGCACGCGATGGGGCGGCTGCACGCGGATGCTGTTGATAAAAATCGGCAACGGCAAACCGCCTTCGTCGAGGCGCTCGACCAGCAATTGCTTGCCGCGCTTCCAGGTGGTCATCAACACAAACAAGACGATCCCCGCCAACACCGGAAAGGCGCCACCCTGGATCACCTTGGGCACATTGGCCGCGAAGAACAGGCCGTCCACCAACAGGCAGCAAAGCAATACCGGCACAGCCAGCACCGGTGGCCATTTCCACAGCAGCAGCATGACCGCCGACACCAGGATCGTGGTCATCAGCATGGTGCCCGTCACCGCTACGCCGTAGGCCGAAGCCAGGGCGCCGGAGGACTCGAAGCCCAACACCAGCAGGATCACCCCCACCATCAGCGACCAGTTCACGGCGCCGATGTAGATCTGGCCCTGCTCGGCGCTGGAGGTGTGCTGGATATGCATACGCGGGATGTAACCAAGCTGGATCGCCTGGCGGGTCAATGAGAACGCACCAGAGATCACCGCCTGGGATGCAATCACCGTAGCCAGTGTGGACAAGCCCACCAGCGGGATCAGCGCCCAGCTCGGCGCCAGCAGGTAGAACGGGTTGCGTGCGGCTTCCGGATCGCCCAGCAGCATGGCGCCCTGGCCGAAATAGTTGAGTACCAGCGCCGGCAGCACCAGGATGAACCAGGCACGGGCAATGGGTTTGCGGCCGAAGTGGCCCATGTCGGCATACAGCGCTTCGGCACCGGTCAAGGCCAGCACCACCGCGCCGAGAATCGCCACGCCGATACCGGGGTGCACCATAAAGAAGCGCACGCCCCATGCCGGGTTCAGTGCATTCAGCACTTCGGGCTGCTGCAGGATGCCGTACACACCCAGCCCTCCCAGCACCAGGAACCAGGTGACCATCACCGGGCCGAACAGCTTGCCGATGCGATCGGTGCCGTGCTTCTGAATCAGGAACAGCGCCACCAGCACAATCAATGCGATGGGCACCACCCATTTTTCCAGGCCGTCGAACGCCAGCTCCAGGCCTTCGATGGCCGACAACACGGAAATCGCCGGGGTGATCATGCTGTCGCCATAGAACAGTGCCGCGCCACACAGGCCGCACACCACCAGGAAACTGCGCAGTTTTGCACGCTCCCCGGCCGCTCGCCGCGCCAGTGCGGTGAGCGCCATGATGCCGCCTTCGCCCTGGTTGTCGGCGCGCAGCACAAACAGCATGTATTTGATCGACACCACCCAGATCAGCGACCAAAAGATCAGTGCCAGAATCCCCAAGACGCCGTCATGGTTGACCTGGACGCCATAACCGCCGTTGAACACCTCTTTAAGGGTGTAGAGCGGGCTGGTCCCGATATCGCCATAAACCACCCCGACCGCTGCCACCAACATGCCAATCGGCTTGGCGTTTGAATGCTCGGCACCTGCTGCCTGACTACTTGCCTGACCCATCAACCACTCCTGCCCTTTGACCCGAGGTCTTTTATAAACAGCACGTCTAAGCTGACCCTAGCATGCGCTGTTTTACTTCTCGTAACAGACGTTTTATTGACCCAAGGGCTTTGCCCATGCGCAACGGCGCGAAGCATAGCGCAGCACTCGTCGCATTTCCCTGCATAAAGCTGGTCAAGTGCGTTGCCCGTCGCTAGAATTGCGCACTTTTTGATCAGAGGCGCACCAAGCGCCCTTCCGCTGCCTTGTCGTGCACGACCGGCAGCGTCATTCAATACCGAGGTTAGACATGTCCACCACCATCGCAAAAGCCAACCCCAAGGTTGGCTTTGTTTCCCTGGGTTGCCCGAAGGCTCTGGTTGACTCCGAGCGCATCCTCACGCAACTGCGCATGGAAGGCTATGACGTTGTGTCCACTTACCAGGACGCCGACGTGGTGGTGGTCAACACCTGCGGCTTCATCGACTCGGCTAAAGCCGAGTCGCTGGAAGTGATTGGCGAAGCCATCAAGGAAAACGGCAAGGTCATCGTGACCGGCTGCATGGGTGTGGAAGAAGGCAATATCCGCAACGTGCACCCGAGCGTGCTCGCCGTGACCGGCCCGCAGCAGTACGAGCAGGTGGTCAACGCCGTGCACGACGTGGTGCCTCCACGCCAGGACCACAACCCGTTGATCGACCTGGTGCCGCCCCAAGGCATCAAGCTGACCCCGCGCCATTACGCGTACCTGAAGATTTCCGAAGGCTGCAACCACAGTTGCAGCTTCTGCATCATCCCGTCGATGCGCGGCAAACTGGTGAGCCGCCCGGTCGGTGACGTGCTCGACGAGGCCCAACGCCTGGTCAAGTCCGGCGTCAAGGAACTGCTGGTGATCTCCCAGGACACCAGCGCCTACGGCGTCGATGTGAAATACCGCACCGGCTTCTGGAACGGCGCGCCGGTGAAAACCCGTATGACCGAACTCTGCGAAGCCTTGAGCAGCCTGGGTGTGTGGGTGCGCCTACACTACGTTTACCCGTACCCGCACGTTGATGAGCTGATCCCGCTGATGGCCGCCGGCAAGATCCTGCCGTACCTGGACATCCCGTTCCAGCACGCCAGCCCGAAAGTGCTCAAGGCCATGAAACGCCCGGCCTTCGAAGACAAGACCCTGGCGCGGATCAAGAACTGGCGCGAGATCTGCCCGGAACTGATCATCCGTTCCACCTTCATCGTCGGCTTCCCCGGCGAGACCGAAGAAGATTTCCAGTACCTGCTCGACTGGCTGACCGAAGCGCAGCTGGACCGCGTTGGCTGCTTCCAGTACTCGCCGGTGGAAGGCGCTCCCGCCAACCTGCTGGACCTGGCCGTGGTGCCGGACGACGTTAAGCAAGACCGTTGGGAGCGTTTCATGGCGCACCAGCAGGCAATTAGCTCGGCGCGTCTGCAACTGCGTATCGGCAAGGAAATCGAAGTGCTGATCGACGAAGTCGACGAGCAAGGCGCAGTTGGCCGCTGCTTCTTCGATGCGCCGGAAATCGACGGCAACGTGTTTATCGACGACGCCAGCGGCTTGAAGCCGGGCGACAAGGTCTGGTGCACCGTGACCGACGCCGACGAGTATGACTTGTGGGCTGAAAAGCGCGACTGATCGGGTTTGCGCAATATTTTGAAAAAGCCCCGTTTCTGACAAGATGCGGGGCTTTTTTCGGGCTATCGTTTTGCCCATCAACGCCAATTACGGCAAGGGGCAGCGGGCATGCATCAGCATTCGGTTATCCACACACCTAAAAACAGCGACTACGCGCGCCTGACGCAGATCTGGGAAGCTTCGGTACGCGCCACCCACGACTTCCTGCCGGACAGCTATATAGACTTGCTGAAAAACCTGGTGCTGACCCGCTACCTGGATGCGGTGATGCTGGTCTGCACCAAGGACTCATGCCAACACATCACCGGGTTCGCGGGCGTGGCGGCGGGCAAAGTGGAGATGCTGTTTATCGACCCGCAACACCGAGGCCAGGGTCTGGGCCGCCAACTACTGACCTATGCGATCGAACATATGAACGCCGAGGAACTGGACGTCAACGAACAAAACCCCCAGGCCCTGGGGTTTTACTTAAAGCAAGGCTTTGAGGTGATCGGACGCACTGAGCATGACGGCCTTGGCCAGCCTTACCCGCTGCTGCATATGCGTTTGCGCCAGGCGCAACAACAGGCGCACCAGGGCTAAATGAAATGGGCTCGGGATTAACCGGCGCCAGGCAGGTACAATAGCCGCCCCCTTTTGTTACGGCCCTTGTCATGACTGACCCCATACGCCTCTCCAAACGCCTTATCGAACTGGTCGGTTGCTCCCGTCGGGAGGCTGAGTTGTTTATCGAAGGCGGCTGGGTCTCGGTGGACGGCGAAGTGATCGACGAGCCGCAGTTCAAGGTCACGACCGAGAAAGTCGAGCTGGATCCGGAGGCTAAAGCCACCGCTCCGGAGCCGGTCACTATCCTGCTGCATGCACCGGCAGGCATGGATGCTGAAACCGCCATGGCCTCGATCAGCGCTGAAACACTGTCCGAAGAACACCGCTTCAGTAAGCGCCCGCTCAAGGGGCATTTTTTGCGCCTGACCGCCAGTGCCGACCTGCAAGCCAAGGCCAGCGGCCTGTTGGTGTTTACCCAGGACTGGAAGATTTTGCGCAAGTTGACCGCCGATGCCGCCAAGATCGAGCAAGAGTACGTGGTAGAAGTCGAAGGCGACATGGTTGCCCACGGCCTCAACCGCCTGAACCATGGCCTGACCTACAAAGGCAAAGAGCTACCGGCCGTCAAAGCCAGCTGGCAGAACGAAAACCGCCTGCGCTTTGCGATGAAAAACCCGCAACCCGGTGTGATTGCGCTGTTCTGCGAAGCGGTTGGCCTGAAAGTCATCGCCATCCGCCGTATCCGCATCGGCGGCGTGTCCATCGGTAAGGTGCCAGTTGGCCAATGGCGCTACTTGTCCGGTAAAGAGAAGTTCTAAGTCGTTCGCCCTTTCCCGACACCGCCTGATTGGGCGGTGTCCACCGTTGAAAACCAGGATTGCCCACCATGATTCACAACGACGTACTGCGCAGCGTGCGCTACATGCTCGACATCAGCGACAACAAGATGGTCGAGATCATCAAGCTCGGCGGCATGGACGTGACCAAGGAAGACCTGCTGACCTACCTCAAGAAAGATGAGGAAGAAGGCTTCGTGTTCTGCCCGGATGAGGTCATGGCCCACTTCCTCGATGGCTTGGTGATCTTCAAGCGCGGCAAGGACGAAAGCCGTCAGCCGCAGCCGATTGAAACCCCGGTGACCAACAACATCATCCTGAAAAAGCTGCGCGTGGCCTTCGAGCTGAAAGAAGACGACATGCATGCAATCCTCAAGGCAGCCGAGTTCCCGGTGTCCAAGCCTGAACTGAGCGCGCTGTTTCGCAAGTTCGGTCACACCAATTACCGCCCGTGCGGCGACCAGTTGCTGCGTAATTTCCTCAAGGGCCTGACCCTGCGGGTCCGCGCTTAAGCCATGAGTTACCAGGTCTCGCCCGTCGGCTTCGTACGCTCCTGCTTCAAGGAGAAGTTCGCCATCCCGCGCCAACCGCAACTGGCACCGGCTGCCCGTGGCGTACTGGAGTTGGTGGCGCCGTTCGACCAGGGTGAGGCGGTGCAGGGGTTGGAGCAGGTCAGCCATGTGTGGCTGCTGTTTCTGTTTCACCAGGCCCTGGAAGACAAGCCGCGCCTGAAAGTGCGCCCGCCACGTTTGGGTGGCAACACGTCCATGGGCGTGTTTGCCACCCGTGCAACCCATCGGCCCAATGGCATTGGGCAGTCGGTGGTGAAGCTGGACAAGGTGGAGCCGGGGCGGCTGTGGATATCCGGGATTGATCTGCTCGACGGCACTCCGGTACTGGATATCAAACCGTATGTGCCCTATGCCGACATGATCGACAGCGCCACCAACAGCATCGCCAGCAGCGCGCCGCAGCTGATTGCTGTGCAGTGGCTCAAGACTGCGCTGCAACAGGCGCAAGGCCACGCTCAGCGCCTCGGCGAGCCGTTGGTGGAACTGATTGAGCAGTGTCTGGCGCAGGATCCGCGGCCGGCGTACCAGGTGCCTACGTCCGAACGGGAGTATGGAGCACAATTCTGGGATGTGGATGTGCGCTGGCACTACCCGGAACCCGGGCTGATTTGTGTGCTGGAAGTGGTTGCGGCGCAGTAAATCGCATAAACGAAAAAGCCCGCGCTGCCTTCACAGGCAACGCGGGCTTTTCTTTGCAAACGCATTCAACTGTAGGAGCGAGCTTGCTCGCGAAAAACGAACAGGCACCGCGTTGAATCAAGATGCCAGCGTTATCGTTGACGTCCTTCGCGAGCAAGCTCGCTCCTACAAGTGACCCGAAGTCACTTCTCTACGAACGCACGCTCGATCAGGTAGTCACCCGGCTCACGCATCCGTGGCGAAACTTTCAGGCCGAAGCTGTTCAACACTTCGCTGGTCTCGTCCAACATGCTCGGGCTGCCGCACAGCATGGCGCGGTCATCCTCGGGGTTGATCGGGGGCAGGCCGATGTCGCTGAACAGCTTGCCGCTGCGCATCAGGTCGGTCAGGCGGCCTTCGTTTTCGAACGGCTCGCGGGTCACGGTGGGGTAGTAGATCAACTTTTCACGCAGGGCCTCGCCGAAGAATTCGTTCTGCGGCAGGTGCTCGGTGATGAATTCGCGGTAGGCGACTTCGTTGACGTAACGCACGCCGTGGCACAGGATCACTTTTTCGAAACGCTCGTAGGTTTCCGGGTCCTGGATCACGCTCATGAAGGGCGCGAGGCCAGTACCGGTGCTGAGCAGGTACAGGTGCTTGCCCGGCTTCAAATCGTCAAGCACCAGGGTGCCTGTCGGTTTTTTGCTGATGATGATCTCGTCGCCTTCCTTCAAGTGCTGCAATTGGGAAGTCAGCGGGCCATCGGGCACCTTGATGCTGAAGAACTCCAGATGCTCTTCCCAGTTTGGGCTGGCAATCGAGTAAGCACGCATGAGCGGGCGGCCGTTGGGCTGTTGCAGGCCGATCATCACGAACTGACCGTTCTCGAAGCGCAAGCCCGGATCGCGGGTGCACTTGAAGCTGAACAGAGTGTCGTTCCAGTGATGAACACTGAGGACACGCTCGTGGTTCATGTTGCTCATGTACGGGGGACTCCTGGAAATGGGTCTGCGCCAAAGATACAGATGCGCAATTGCACAGCATTCTAATGGCGGCGACAATATCTGTTAACTGGATTATTAAGATAAGGGTTATCGGTTATATCGATATGCGATTTACTCTCCGTCAACTGCAAGTCTTCGTCGCCGTCGCCCAGCAGGAAAGCGTCTCCCGCGCTGCTGGCCTTCTGGCCTTATCTCAATCTGCCGCCAGCACATCGATCACCGAGCTGGAGCGTCAATCCAGCTGCCAATTATTCGACCGCGCCGGTAAACGCCTGAGCCTCAACGCCCTCGGCCACCAGCTGCTGCCCCAGGCCGTGGCGTTGCTGGACCAGGCCAAGGAGATCGAGGACCTGCTCAACGGTAAGTCCGGCTTCGGTTCCCTGGCGGTCGGCGCCACCCTGACCATAGGCAATTACCTGGCGACGCTGTTGATCGGTAGTTTTATGCAGCAACACCCCGAGAGCCAAGTGAAGCTGCACGTGCAGAACACTGCGCATATCGTGCATCAGGTGGCGCACTACGAAATTGACCTGGGTCTAATCGAAGGCGACTGCAGCCACCCGGATATCGAGGTGCAAACCTGGGTGGAGGACGAACTGGTGGTGTTTTGTGCGCCGCAGCATCACTTGGCCAAACGTGGCGTGGCGAGCATGGACGAGTTGACCCATGAAGCCTGGATCCTGCGGGAACAAGGCTCGGGCACGCGCCTGACCTTTGACCAGGCCATGCGTCATCACCGCAGCGCGCTGAATATCCGCCTGGAGCTGGAACACACCGAGGCGATCAAACGGGCGGTGGAATCTGGTTTGGGGATTGGTTGCATTTCGCGCCTGGCGCTACGCGATGCGTTCCGCCGTGGCAGCCTGGTGCCGGTGGAAACCCCGGACCTGGACCTGGCCCGGCAGTTCTACTTCATCTGGCATAAGCAGAAGTACCAGACCTCGGCCATGCGCGAGTTCCTGGAGCTGTGCCGCGCCTTCACCGCGGGGGTGCAGCGCAGCGACGAGATCGTACTGCCGAGTATCGCTTGATGCTCAGACGAGGATCACGGCCCACACCAGGGTAATCATGGTCAGCGCCACGAATTGCGCGGCGCTGCCCATGTCCTTGGCATTTTTCGACAAGGGGTGGCGGTCCAGGGAAATGCGGTCGATAGCCGCTTCCACCGCGGAGTTGAGCAGCTCGACGATCAACGCCAACAGGCACACCGCAATCAGCAGTGCCCGCTCAACCCGGCTGACCTGCAGGAAAAAGCTCACTGGGATCAGGATAACGTTCAGCAACACCAACTGACGGAATGCCGCCTCGCCAGTGAAAGCCGCGCGCAGGCCATCCAGGGAATAGCCCCCTGCATTGAAGATACGTTTGATACCGGTTTGACCCTTGAAAGGCGACATAGATGTAGGCAACTGAACCAAAGAAGTGGGGAAGCTAGATCACGCAAAGTCAAAAAAGCGTGAAGCGGTTGTAACTTAATGCTGCGAAATTGACTCAAGTTGTTGCAACAGCAGCGCGGCCTGGGTTCGCGTACGCACCCCCAGCTTGCGAAAAATCGCTGTCACGTGTGCCTTGATGGTCGCCTCGGACACGCTCAGCTCGTAGGCAATCTGCTTGTTCAGCAGCCCCTCACAGACCATGGTCAACACGCGGAATTGTTGGGGGGTCAAGCTGGCCAGGCCATCACGGGCAGCCTTGGCTTCCTCGGACACATTGATTTCTTCAAACGCCTGGGGTGGCCACGACACATCGCCATCCAACACCGCGCGCACGGCTTTCTGGATATCTTCCATCGCGCTGGACTTGGGAATGAAACCGCTGGCACCAAACTCCTTGGAGCGCACTACCACGTCGGCTTCTTCCTGGGCCGAAACCATCACCACAGGAATTTGTGGGTATTGCCCGCGCAGCAGCACCAGGCCCGAGAAACCGTAGGCGCCCGGCATATTCAGGTCGAGCAATACCAGGTCCCAGTCGGATTTTTCGGTGAGGCGGGCTTCGAGTTCGGCAATGCTGGCCACTTCGACCAGGCGTACATCAGGACCAAGGCCCAGGGTTACCGCCTGATGCAGTGCGCTGCGAAACAGCGGGTGGTCATCGGCTATCAGGATTTCGTATGTGGCCATTGGTTAAATGATCCTGTTTTTTATGGGAGCCTTGATGGGTTCAGGGCTCACCAATACACAAGGCGACGGCCAGGCAGCTATCGCCACAGGGCTCGCCCAACGCCAAAAACACATGTAATGACGTCGAGCATTCACGGTTGCGCCCCAATCGGCGCCCAGCATGCCCAGCGCAGCCTGGAGGGTCAAGCGCTACGCCCGTGGGCATTCTAGCGGGTTGCGGGTTCAGGGTGCCATCATGCAAACGTCGTCTGGCTAGGCTGCCGGTATATAGGGTGCAAGGCGCATATGGACAGCGTCCATCGGGTCCAAGGGCATTTGGAACTTGGCTGCCAGGTAATGGGCGCTGAATACATCGAGGTAGGCGTCCAGCACTTCGCTGGCAGTCAAGTCTTCGGCCAGCTCCAGGCACAGCGCCGCCACCTCGGCAGTACAGAAATGGTCATCACGCTTAGAACGCCGCAGCTTGTAGCGCGATAACTGCTCAGGGGCGAGGCTCAGGACTGGCAAATGCTCCAGGTAGGGGCTTTTGCGAAACATCTTGCGCGCTTCGCTCCAAGTGCCATCCAGCAGGATAAACAGCGGACGCTTGCCCTCCTCCACGCGGACTTGACTGACCACCCGTTGCGGCGCCACAAACTCGCCGGGAAATACGATGTATGGCTGCCACTGCGGGTCAGCCAACAACGTCAGCAAATCAGGATCTACCTCGGTACGTGACCAGGCAAATGCCGTGGTGTCGCCGATTACATCGGCAATGAGCCAGCCCGTATTGCTCGGCTTCATCGGTTCAACGTCGTGCATCAGCAGGCACATGGCTGACTTGGCCGCGACTTTGGGCCGCCAGGCGCACAAGCAATATTCGGGAATCACCCGACAGCCGGGGCAGCGCTCAGCCCGGGAACCACGATTGAGAAACGGCCTGATGGCACGCGCCAGGCGTTGGGTGCGCAAGCGGGAAACGGCGTGGCTCATCGGGCACGCGGCGAAGAAAAGGAAATCGACACGGAACAAACTCGTGAAAAACAGAAGTGCCCGCAGTTTACCAGCGATACGCCTGGCTGTAGTGGCAAGGGCTCACCTATAATTGCGCGCCACTGAACGCACAGCGCAGTGGCTGGTCTATGCACCAGTAACCGAATCAGGAGAGTTTAATGCTGCGTTCCATGCTGCGCCTTGTTGCCCCATCCGTCGCCCTTGCGTTGGCCTTGCCTATGGGCGCCCATGCGGCCTCGCTGCTGGAGGCTCAAATGAACAGGAAGCTGCAAAGCGTCGCGGCTGAAAGCAATAAGGACCTGCCCCGGGAAATCGATGAAAAGACCCTGGAAGTGGCCTACACCGTCGAAGGCATGCAGCTGATTGATCACCTCAGCGTGCTACCTGATCGCGCCGAACAGATGCGCGCCAACCCCAAGGCTGTGTACTTCCAGCTGGGCCGCAGTGTGTGCACCAACCCGGGCTATCGCGAGCTGATGGCCAAGGGCGCGGTGATGCGCTACGAAATCACCGAAAACAAGACCAACCGTCCTGTGGCATCGGTCAAGTTCGTAGAAGCCGACTGCCCGGCTCCGGCAAAAAAGAAAAAGTAACGACTGCTGAATCCTCACGCGCTGCTGTCCGGCAGCGCGTACACCACCGCGGCGTTTCCTGCCAACAACCGAACTTCGTGATGGGTGACCAATAAGCGGTTGCCAGCCAAGGGTTTTTCGGCCCATGATCAAGCCATCCCATACGCCCATCCACAGCAGTTTCAATGCTGTTCTGTAGTACTTTCAGGGCAAGAAAGGCCTGCCCTCCTGCGGCATGTCGCGACACATGCAGTGTCGTGGCCCCGACGACGCTCTCGTCGACTACCCAGGCCCTGTAAAGAAGGAGAAGTTGAATGCCTTATGAATCGAATGAGCAGTTGCTTCGTCATTTTGAAGAAAACGGGACCGACCTCACGCAGCAGGTCGACGCACAAATCCAGCTGATCGCCCCTAATAGCCCAAATATCCCCCTTTATCGCGACATGATCCTCACCGTCCTGCGCATGGCCCAGGACGACCGCGACCGCTGGAACGCCAAGATCACCCTGCGCGCCATCCGCGAACTGGACCACGCCTTTCGTGTACTCGAACAGTTCAAGGGGCGGCGCAAGGTGACAGTATTCGGCTCGGCACGCACACCTGTGGAAAGCCCACTGTATGCGTTAGCCCGAGAAGTGGGCGCTGCGTTGGCGCGTTCGGACCTGATGGTCATCACCGGTGGCGGCGGCGGTATCATGGCCGCAGCCCACGAGGGCGCGGGCCTGGAGCACAGCCTGGGGTTCAACATCACCCTGCCGTTTGAACAGCACGCCAATCCGACCATTGATGGCACCGAAAACCTGCTGTCCTTCCACTTCTTCTTTACCCGCAAGCTGTTCTTCGTCAAGGAAGCCGACGCGCTGGTGCTGTGCCCGGGTGGTTTCGGCACCCTGGATGAGGCACTTGAAGTGTTGACCTTGATCCAGACCGGCAAGAGCCCGCTGGTGCCGGTGGTACTGCTGGATGCACCTGGTGGTGGTTTCTGGCAAGGCGCCCTGGACTTTATCCGCAGCCAGTTGGAGGCCAATCGCTATATCCTGCCCACCGACCTCAAGCTGATCCGCCTGGTCTACAGCGCCGAGGAAGCGGTGGACGAAATCAACCAGTTTTACGCCAACTTCCACTCTACCCGTTGGTTGAAGCGTGAGTTTGTGGTGCGCATGCACCATCCCCTCAGCGACCATGCCTTGGCCCATTTGCAGGAAGAATTTGCCAGCCTGCGGCTCAGTGGTGAGTTCCAGCAACTCGCCTATACAGGTGAAGACCACGACGAACCGCGATTCAGTCATTTGACCCGCTTGGTGTTCAACTTCAATGGCCGCGATCAGGGGCGGCTACGAGAGTTGGTGGATTACATCAACCTCCCGGAAAACTGGGCGCAGGCTCAGGGCAAGACGCAGCAACGGGTGACGCCAGAACCCGCGTGACTTTATTGCAGGTGTCTAGTCCTGAAATAGGTTTACACCTGTTTCAGTCTCAAACCGCCCGATGCACCGCATCGGGCGTTTTGTATTTCAGGGACAGGTGTGGCCGTTCC